>JBGPZW010000196.1:0-5153 GCA_041493955.1 Terriglobia bacterium | reverse complement strand
TGGCGCCGTTCGTCGCGGGAGTGTACTTCGCGTTCCTGAAGGGCTGGTGGCTGAACTTCAGCATCCCGTTCCTTACCGTGCTCTCCAACGTCGGCCTGGTGGCGCTCTATCGCGCGCTGATCGAAGAGAAAGAGAAGCGCAAGGTGCGGAGCGCCTTCCAGCAATATCTGAGTCCGGAGGTCATCCGCCGGCTGCTAGAGAATCCCGAGCTGGTGCAGCCGCGCAAGACCGGGATCACGGTGATGTTCAGCGATATCCGCGACTTCACCACCATCTCCGAAAAGCTTGACGCGCAGGTGCTGGCCCTGCTCCTCAACCAGTACCTGACCGATATGACCCGGATCGTGTTTGGCAGCGCCGGCACGCTGGACAAGTACATCGGCGACGCAGTGATGGCCTTTTGGGGTGCTCCGTTTGAGACGCCCGGTCATGCCGCCGACGCGTGCCGCGCAGCGCTGGAGATGATGCGGCGTGTCGGCGAACTCCAACGACAATGGCAGGCGGAGGGCAAGCCCCATCTGGAGATCGGCATCGGTCTGAACACAGGCGTGGCTTCGGTCGGAAACATGGGCTCGAAGTTGCGTTACGGCTACACCGCGATGGGCGACCCGGTGAACGTCGCCTCGCGCCTAGAGGGCTTGAACAAGGAATACGGCACACACATCATTGCCAGTGAAACTACCTATCAGGCCGCGCAGGGTGGCGGGTTCCTCTTCCGCGAACTCGACCTCATCCGTGTCAAAGGCAAGACGCAGCCGGTGACAATCTACGAACTGGTCGGGAAACACGATGGCGCTGCTGGAGGCGCGAGCGAGCTGGCCGAGCGGCTCGCGATGTTCGCGTGTGGCCGCGCTTGCTACGAGCGGCGCCAGTGGCGCGAAGCGCAGGCGGTCTTCGAGCAGTTGCGCACGCGCTGGCCCGATGACGGTCCCGCGCGCATCTTCTGGAAGCGCTGCCAGGACTACCTGCTTGAAGAGCCCGAACCCGACTGGGACGGCGTCTTTACCATGACCCACAAGTAGGCCCCGTGTCTTCTATCGTAGGGATGTTCTCATCGGAACAAACAGGAGAGAGCGATGAGCGCAAGCTGGTTGGCTCACGGGCTCGGGGGTGCCTTGATCGGATGGCTTTGGCGGAATGCCCGGGCGTCGCGGGCCACCGTCTCGGGCTAGGAGCTGATTTTCCACGGCTCGCGCGCGACCCACTGGGTTCTGCGCCTGTGTTCGCTCGTCCCGCTGGGCCTCGCGACGCTGTTCGTGCTTAACCCGAGCGCGCCTGCCTGGGTCAGCGGATTCTTTCTTGCGCTGGTCGTGCTGGCGTATCTTGGCTGGCCACGGGCTATCATCCTAGACAGCGAGGGAATCTCACAGCGGTCGTACTTCGGCGCCTGGAAAAGGATTCCCTGGAGAAGCGTCGTTGGTGTGGTGAACCGGAAACGCGATTCGGTCACTTTTTTCCGCGGCTCCGATGGCACGCGGCTCGTATTCTCACCGTATCAGGTGGACCACAATCGGTTTCACGCCGAAGTCCTCAGACGTTCGGGCCTGCCCCAACTGAACTAGCTCAACTCCTAGCCCGGTGGCCAGCGGAATGCGCGCCCGCCCAGTAGGTGCAAGTGGAGGTGAAAGACAGACTGTCCCGCACCACCGCCATTGTTGAACACGGTGCGATAGCCGCCGGTCAGCTTCCGCTCGGAGGCAAGCTGCGCCGCCACCAGAAGGATGCGTCCCAGAATCACGGTGTCCTCCGGAGCGCACTCCGTAAGCGAGATGATGTGCTTGCGCGGACAGATCAGGATATGCGTGGGCGCCTGCGGGTGCATGTCCTCGAAGGCGAAAATGTCCGGGTCCTCATAGACCAGCCTGGACGGAATCTCCTTATTCCCGATCTTGCAGAACACGCAGTCGCTCATGGTCTTTGCTCAGTCCGAGCAACGCAGCAAATCAATTCTTCTGCCGCCAAAGGAATCCCTCACTTTCGACTTCCAAAGCTCACTCGTCCAGCCGCACGACGAACGACACAAAGCCTTCTTCACTGCGCAACTGTTCGGCGAGTTGCCGCGCCGCCTCCTGGCTCGGCAGCCGCCCCACACGAACGCGGTAGAAGTAGCCCCCCGGCGCATCGTACTCCTGGATGAACGCAGGTGGATAGCGCTGGTCGAGCCGTTCGCGCAGCCTCTCTGCGTTCTCACGATCGAGAAACGCGCCGACCTGCACGGTAAAGTTGCCGGCCAGCGGGCTACTCGGCCCCGCGAGCAGCTCCAGCCGGACCGGGGCGACGCCCATGCCGACCATGTCCAGTTCCCGCGCCGCCGCGAGCGACAGGTCAATGACGCGGTTCTCAACAAACGGCCCGCGGTCGGTGATGCGTACTTCGGTCGTGCGGCCGTTCTTCAGATTTGTCACGCGCACCACGCTGTCGAACGGCAGGGTGCGGTGCGCCGCGGTCAGCTTGTACATATCGTAGATTTCGCGGTTGGCCGAGCGGCGCCCGTGGAACGGCGCGCCGTACCAGGAGGCAACTCCCTCCTCGACGTAGCTGCCGGGGATCGCGGGCGGAGGCGGCGTCCGGCGGGGCGGGAGCTGTGCGGGTCGTGGAGCGCGAGGCGGAACGGGCGGCCGTGTCGACGCCGGCCGTCGGTGCGCACAGCCTGCCGCGAGCGAAATCAGGAAAATGACCAGGGGCCCCAGGCAATACCGGATCGCCTCGCTCGGCGGAGCCGCTCGCTTCACGCTCCGCCCCGTGTCACTTGCTCAGCCTCTTCAATTGCACGCGGACTTGCTTCGCGGCAGATTCAAGTTCCTTCGAGGCCCTCTCGAGGGTTTGTGCAGCTCGGCGCCGCGCCGCGGGTTTCACTTCCTTTTCCAGATAGCGCTTCACCTTCTTGAGTTCCTTATCGATCTTGCGCCCGACCTTTTCGAACGTTGCCACGATTTGCTCCTTCAGCGTCGTCGGAAGTCAATTTTCGGTATTATAGGCAGGCCCATCGCATCTCGCAAGGAGACCCGGTGCCTCTGCCCCTTCGCTGGCGCTACAAGCTCGACCGATGGCGTGAATCCCTCGCCGCGTTCCGACCGAAGCCGCAAGCCGCGCGGCCGCGACTGTGCCCCACCTGCGGCACACTGGTGGGCGCGACATCCAGCAAATGTCACCAGTGCGGCGCCAGCCTGCATTTTTCCCTGGTCGCGGTCAGCCGCTCGCTCTCCGGGCTGCTGCCGACCGAATCGCCGGTCACCTACGTGGTCCTCGGCCTCAATTCACTGCTCTTCATTGTCAGCCTGCTGGCCACCATGCGCGCCGGCGAGAATTTCAATCTGCTCGGCGGAATCAGCGGACAGGTATTGTTCCGGCTCGGCGCCCGTCATGCCTATGAGATCGTTGTCCAGCACGAGCTTTGGCGGCTGGTGATGCCCATCTTCCTGCACGGCAGCATCCTGCACATCGCCATGAACACCTGGGTGATGATGGACGTGGGGCCCCAGGTCGAGGAAGTGTACGGCTCGGCGCGCTACCTGTTTCTCTACGTCGCCACCGGCATTGTCAGCTTTATCGCCAGCACGGCGTGGAGCGTAGTGAGATACGGCTACGCCGGCGGCGGCATCGGCATCGGCGCCTCCGGCGCGCTGATGGGGCTTATCGGGCTGATGCTCGCCATCACCACCCTCCGCGGCGGCGCCTACATGAGAATGATCCGCGGGCAACTGATCAAATGGGTGGTCTATATACTTGCCTTCGGGATCCTCATCAGCGGGATCGACAACGCCGCGCATCTCGGGGGCTTGGCCGCCGGCTTTTTGCTGGGCAAGGTGATGGCCGACCGCGAGCCGGCCGACGCCACCGAACGCAAGCGCGCTTACCTGTTGGGCTGGTCGGCGGGGGTGGTAGTCGCGGCAAGTTTCGCCTTCATGCTGATGCACTACTTCCGCCCCGCCGGATAGACCCGCACTGGAGCGCCGCGGCTAGGACCTGTGGAGCCGCCGCGCGATCACCACGCTGTAGTGGAAGCCCGAGAGAAGCGTGAACCCCGCTACCAGATAGAAAAGTACACGTCGGAGCTGATCGAGGAACGGGTAGTGGAAGACCGCCAGGCAGACGACCGCGAACACCAGGAGGATCTGCACCGTGGTGGTCAGTTTCCCATAGATACTCGGTGGAAACGACCTGTAGCCGGCGACCAGCAGAATGACCACGGCCGTGGTGAGGATCAAAACGTCGCGGCTGAGCACCAGAATCGTCAGCCACCAGTGAATCTTCCCTTTCAGCGCGAGGATGAAAAAGGAGGAGGAGAGCAGAAGCTTATCGGCGATGGGGTCAAGATAGGCGCCCAGCGCGGTCTTCTGATCGAGGTGCCGCGCCAGGAGGCCGTCCAGCCCGTCGGTGACCGCCGCAACAATCAGAATCAGCAAGGCCCACGCGTAGCGGTCGTACTTGACGAAGATGATGAAAAACGGAAGAAACCCCAGGCGCAGAAAGGTGAGCTGGTTCGGGACAGTGAAAATGCGACCGCGCATGGGGGAGAATCGTACAGCAGATCAGGCGAACAGCGCGAGATAATCGAGCAGCGAGCGGCCCGCCTTCTGCTCGAACCGCTCCGCCAGCGAGGGGATCGAGCCCGACGGTTCGTCCAGAGCGATGCGCTCGACCCGCGCCATGGGGAAAAACAACGTCGGCAGCCCGACACGCTCGCCCTCCGGGTGCAGCACCTGAATGATGAAATCATCAAAAGAGTTCAGGTCAATGCCGCGCATGGTGATCCCGGCTGGGTGAAGCTCGAGAAGCTCGCCCCAGAGTTTCTCCTTGGGGCTGTGCAGGCTCACGATGACGACCGAATGGGGATCCATGCAGTCTTCCTCCCGATGATGCTACCCCAGCCTATCAAGCGTTTCATCCGGAAGTGCGGCAAGAGTTATGGCCGGCCTTCTCAGGGCGCAACGGCTGCCGGACAAGGGATTGATTAGTAGGAGATGGTCTTCAGGTCCGGCGCGATACGCAGCGTCGGCTCGGTGGCGACCTGCACCCGCTCCGGCGTGACTCCCGGCGCGACCTCACGCAGCACCAAGCCCTGCGGCGTAACCTCGATCACGGCCAGCTCAGTGACAATTAGGTCCACCACTTCGACGCCCGTCAGCGGCAGGCTGCACTTGCGCAGGATT
>JBGPZW010000003.1:0-50783 GCA_041493955.1 Terriglobia bacterium | reverse complement strand
ATCGCCTCAGAAAGCTTGTGCCATGCCAAATGCCACGCGGGCTGCGCTGGGTTTCCGGGCGCATTCAGGATGGGCGGCGCTTGTAGTTGTCGCCGGGCCGCCGCGCTCGCCCAGGGTGATCGAGCGGCGGCGGATCGAACTCATCGCTACCGGGATTCCGAAGCAGCCCTATCATGCTGCTGAGAAGTTGGACCTGAAGGAGGCGGAAAAACTGGTTGGACGCTGTGCAAACACAGCAGGGCGCTTGGCCCGGCAGGCTGTGCGCGCAACCGTCGACGACCTGCGGGACAAAGGACATGATGTGGTCGGCTGCGGCATCCTCCTCGCGTCGGGTCGACCCGCAACCACGCTCGCGGCGACGCTCGCATCACACGCGCTCATCCACACGGCTGAAGGAGAGCTCTTTCGAGATGCGCTCACCCGCGCAAGCGAACACTGGGGTCTGCCCGTCACGGGAGTGCGCGAGCGCGAACTATATGAGCGCGGCGCAACCGAGTTCCGCATCGCCGTCAACGAATTGCGACTCCGCGTGTCCGAAATGGGCCGAACCATTGGCCCACCGTGGACTCAGGACGAGAAGCAGGCCGCCCTGGTCGGATGGCTGGCGCTCGCTGTTGCGTCGCAGCGATAAGTCGCATAGCCCGTGTTGTTTCAAAACTAAATAATTTCGCCACGACTGTCTACTTCTGCCTCTCCGCTATCTACTTTCTTTCCTCGGCGTGTAATCTTTCATGCCAGGCACCTTAAGACTTGCGGGTGCGAATCGGCTGCCAAGAAAGATTCCGCCAGTGACAGGCTTGTATAGCTCGATTGCAATTTGCGAGATAGGCATCGAAACTCCCTCGAACTGAGGCCTGTCAGACATAGTCAGGGACGCGATCACCAGAACTGGCCCGATGTCGTCGGGGACACCCTGAAGCGGCGGGTCGGGCTTTCCGTCGGCCAGCAGCATCTTCATCGCCCCTTGATGCATGTCGCTGTAGTACCACCGCAAAACAGCTTTCTTGTCTTCAAACCAGGCAAAGATGACGTTCTTGCCGTTCGCCGTTCGCGCCGTCTCCACTCCTAGGCAGCCGGGGACTGCCTTCAGTCCGCTGACCAGGTCCGGAAGACCCTGAGGGTTCTGCTGTGGATGGCCCATTGTAACCCTTCCGGTGATCGCAAGCCCTATAACCAGGATAGCTGCAGCCGCAAGCACGAGTGGCCTGCTCTTACTTTTCTTTGCCGGCATGATTCTCCCTCCACTTCGAATTAAGATCTTTCTTCCGCGCGAATGATCTCATTTCAGGGGTCTGAAATGGAATCATTTCGGCTTAAACGGCTGGGCAACCTCATCGGGGAAAAGTGGCGGGTTTTAGCCCGGCACGAGTGAACCGGCACAGGACTCTTGGACGCCCTCCACTTTCTCTCCACTGCAACGTGGTACACTAGCGCCAAACACCATGATCTGCCCCGGCTGCGCAACAGAAGTTGCGGGGGGGAGTCGCTTCTGCCCCTCCTGCGGCACCGAGTTGGACTTCGGCTCTACTCCTACACTCACGCACGCAGATGCCAAGGCACTTGGACGCAACGTAGGGGCGCTCGCCTCTGCCCGCCGGTCCTCGCCCGGTGTGCGCGCCATTTCCTCCTCCGACATGATCGTCGGGGCGCGGTTCGTTCCCGGAACCACGCTCGGCGACCGCTATCGCATTGTCGCCCTGGTGGGCAAGGGCGGCATGGGCGAGGTCTATCGGGCCGAGGACTTGAAGCTCGGCCAGTTGGTCGCGCTGAAGTTCCTCCCCGAGGCGGTGGCGCAGGACGGCGCCGCACTGGCGCGCTTCCACCGCGAAGTGCGCGTCGCGCGCCAGGTTTCGCATGGAAACGTCTGCCGGGTATTCGATATCGGCGAGGCCGACGGGCTGCCGTTCATCAGCATGGAGTTCGTGGATGGCGAAGATCTCGGGTCGTTGCTCCGACGCATCGGACGGCTCCCCGCGGACAAAGCAGTCGAGATCGCGCGCCAGTTGTGCGCCGGGCTGGCCGCAGCGCACGAAAACGGCGTGCTGCACCGCGACCTGAAGCCCGCGAACGTGATGATTGACGGCCGCGGCAAGGCCCGCATCACCGACTTCGGCCTGGCCGGGATGGCCGAGGATTTCCACGGCACCGAGGCGCGCGGCGGCACGCCCACGTACATGGCTCCCGAGCAGCTCGCAGGAGGCGATGCCTCGGTCAAAAGCGACATCTACTCTCTCGGCCTGGTCCTCTATGAGGTTTTCACCGGCAAGCGCGCGTTTGAAGCGGCGACAATTGCCGAGCTGCGCCGGCTGCACGAACAAACCACGCCGTCGAGTCCCTCGAGCCTGGTCAAGGAAATGGACCCGCTGGTTGAGCGGGTGATCCTGCGATGCCTGGAGAAAGATTCCGTCAAGAGACCCGCTTCGGCACTGCAGGTGGCCGCGGCGCTGCCCGGCGGCGACCCGCTCGCGGCGGCGCTGGCCGCGGGCGAGACGCCCTCGCCGGAAATGGTCGCGGCGTCCGGAGAAGTCGAAGGCCTGCGCCCGGCGATCGCGTGGGCCTGCTTGGTGGGAGTCGTGGTGGGGGTTATCGCAGCGGTTCTGTTGAGCGCGCAAGCGAAGCTCTACCGTCGCGTGCCGCTCGAAAAACCGCCGGAGGTCCTTGCCGAACGAGCGCGGCAAATCCTGCACAGCGTCGGCTACTCCGAGCCGCCGGTGGATACAGCCCTTGGGTTCTATGAGGGCGACGAATATCTACGCTATATCCGAGAGCACGATAGATCGAAAACGCGCTGGGACAATCTCGAAACCGGAGCGTTCGTGTTCTGGTATCGAAGCAGTCCACGGCCGCTCGGGGCCATCACTTTTTTCAGCCGGGCGCCCGGTCCCGGCGCCGTGTGGACGGACGACCCCCCTCTCGATGTTTCCGGGATGAGTTTGTTGCGGCTCAATCCGCGTGGTCGTCTGACCCAGTTCGTTGTTGTTCCTCCTCAGGTGGAGGACTCGACCGATGCGGCGCCATCGCCCGACTGGGCCCCGTTGTTCTCTGCTGCCGGACTCGACCCATCCAAGTGGGCGGCAACCCGGCCCACGTGGACGCCGCCGGTTTACAGCGATGCGCGTGCCGCGTGGACGGGGGCGCTGCCCGAGCGTCCCAACGTATCCATGCGGATTGAGGCCGCAGCCTATCGTGGCAGGCCGGTCTATTTCGAGCTGATTGGCCCCTGGACCAGGCCCGAGCGCATGCAGCCCTATAAGCCGACCACGGGCGAGCGAGCAGCCCAGGTGATTGGGCTGGTTCTGCTGCTCGTGCTTCTGGTGGGCGGCGTGCTGCTCGCCCGGCGGAATCTCCGCCTGGGCCGGGGAGATCGGCGGGGCGCTTCTCGCCTGGCCTATGTTGTTTTTGGGGCCTTGGCTGTGGCCTGGATCTTCGGGGCGAATCACGTCCCGGGGTTTTGGGAACTGCCGCTCTTCATCATGTTTCTGAGCTCAGCCCTGACCGTTTCAGGGTTCCTTTGGGTGCTCTACATCGCCCTAGAACCATACGTGCGCCGCCGCTGGCCCGCCACGCTTGTCTCCTGGAGCCGTTTGCTGGCGGGAGGCTTTCGAGATCCGCTAGTGGGACGCGATGTGCTCGCGGGTTGTCTGTTGGCGGTCACACAGATCGTTCTTGTCAGAGCCGGCTGGTTTGTACCCGCCTGGCTCGGCTCTCCCCCGAGTCAACCCTATAGTGGTCCGGCCAGCGAGTTCCTCGGGGCGCGCGCGATTGTTGCCGGTTTATCGGGCGGCCTGCCCGGCTCCATTGCCTTGGGGCTTGCGTTTCTTTTTGTCTTGTTCCTTCTCCGGGTCTTGCTGAGGAAACAATGGGCTGCAGCAGGCGCATTCGTTATCCTGTTTACGCTCTTCCGCGCGCTTCCCGGTGAGTCGCCCGCGGTGTTCGCGGTCACGGGCGTGATTACCTATGGCCTGACCGTTTTTCTCCTCGTCCGCTTCGGCGTCCTGGCCCTCATCGCGTCCACCGCTTTTGGCAGTTTCCTCGGCGGTTTCCCGCTCACGACCCAGGTCTCCGCGTGGTATGCGGGGATCGGGTTTGCCGGAATTCTGGCGATGGCCGCCATAGCTTTCTTTGCCTTCTACATCTCGCTGGGCGGCCGTCCGATGTTCGGGACCGCCGCACTTGAGAATTGAGCCTCCTCCAGGATTCTGCTGATGACACAAATTCGAAGGGCGGCGCGACGCCGCTGCCAACGAAGATGGCTTGCGCCCCGGTTGCCTCCTGACAGTCTCTCCGGCGATCCGGAGCAGGAGTACTTTGCCGAGGGCATGACCGAACAACTGATCACCGAGCTAGGGAAGCTGAGTGAGCTCCGAGTGATCTCCATCTGACCAGCGCCCCTCCCGGTGCCCCCTGAGGTCTACTGTCTTCCTCTCAAGACACTCTACTTCTCCTCGAAAAGTAACGACGAGCACCTGCTGGAGGAACTCGGATTTTCTCAGCTTTTCTGTCGCGGGAATCCCGGGCGCCGGCAAAGCATGGTCTCATGCGCGGATCGCGAGGAGGTACGGCGCGGGGCGGGCTGGCGGAAGGCGGCCGTGGCGGGCGAGCCGCTCCCGGATGATCGGGGCGGAGGTTCGTGGGGTCAGTTTCCCGACGGGGTCTTGGCGCCCGGGCCGGCTCCCGGGTTGCCCAAATTATCTTCTGGCGGAGCAGGAGTCAGCGGAAGGCGGATGTATTGCCCAGGCTCAATCTGATTGGGATCGGCGAGTTGCGGATTGAGCGCGGTGATCTCCTCGAGGAGCTTCTGATCGCCCCGGCCCAGGTAGTGAAAGCTGATGTCTTTCAAGGATTGCTGGGGCCCGGCGATGACGGTCACGGTCAGGGGCACGCCCGTGGCCGGCGCGGATGAACCCGGCTGCATCGCGAATTCGCTGCCGGAAGAGCCCGGCTCGGCGGAGGCCGCGCCGACCGACCACGCGCGGGGCACCACCCTCTGGATGGTGGCGTGAACGGCAGCGAGAAGCGTAGTGCGATCGAGCTTCCTCAGCGAGGGCACCAGCAGCAGGCTCGCCACGAGGGCCAGGCTGATCACCCCCACCCGGGAAGTCCAGCGCCGCTGGCTGCTCTGCCCAACCGGTTTATAGCTGAGTTGCGACGCTGGCGGAGTTGCCGCCGCAGGTGCCGACGCCTCGGCCGACCGCACAGGGCGCAGGAAGGACTCCTCGGCGATACTTTCCACATCCAGCTTGGCCACTACCGTCCGCACGATATCCGAGTTGATCGTCCGCCGTCCCTGCGCATAACCCAGCGACAGGGCGTTGAAGCAGAGATTGTTGATGATCCGCGGGGTGCCGCGACCGCGGGCGACAATCATTGCCAGAGCATCGGGCGAAAAGAGCGGGCCGCCGGCATAACCGGCCACCTCGAGCCGGTGCTCGACATAGCGGGACGTCTCGGTGGGGCTCAGCGGCTCCAGTTGCGTCAGGATGGCGATGCGCTGGCGCAACTGGGCCAAGCCCGGGCGCGCCAGTTTGACGGCGAGTTGCGGCTGCCCGACGAGAATGATCTCCAGCAGCTTGGCATGGGGGGTCTCAAAGTCGGACAGGAGACGAATGGTTTCCAGCACGGAATCGTCGAGGTTCTGCGCCTCATCTACGATGAGCACAAAGCGCTTGCCGTCCAGCATCTCCTGAAACAGCAGATGGTTCAGCTTGTCGTGCATCGAAACCAGGTCCATCCCGGTGCTGTCGATTCCCAGCTCGCTCAGCAGATGGCGGAAGAACTCGCGGGAATTGCACTGCGTCTGGAACAGGAACACCGTACGAGCCGAATCCCGCAGGTCCTCCAGGAGTTGATACATCAACGTGGTCTTTCCCATGCCGGGTCGGGCAATCAGCGCCATGAAGCCCCGGTCGGACTTGATGCCGTGGGAAAGCGCCGCCAGCGACTCCCGATGCCCCGGCCCCAAGTAGAGGTAGGCGGGATCGGGAGTGACGCCAAAGGGCTGCTCGCGCAGGTCGTAGAACTCCAGCAAGCTGGGCTCGCCCTGGCGCTTCGGCGTCGCGCTGCTGGCAGCGGGCATATCAGGAACCTCTTCCACCTTCGGGGACTTCTCCAGGAACTCCTCGCGAGGAGCAAGCGAGATCTCCAGAGCAGGTTCGTCGGAGGCCAAAGCTTCTTCCTGTCTGCGCGACTTCAACCGCTCCGGCCGAAACGTCGAGCAGTCGCAAGGCGCGACTTTGGCCATTCCCCCGACCCATGAGTTCGCCGAGCAGCACCCCCCCGAAGGATGGTTCTTCTCGGGGTGTCCGCAGACGCACATGCGCAAAGAAGTACCGGGCTGCGGAATGAGGAGGGAGTTCGTCGGAGCGGAGCTCTTCTTGCCGCTATTCCGTAGCACATGGATAAAGATGGGGCCCAGAACCACAGCTCCCGTCGCGGCCGTGGTGACGACTTCCATCGTAGTTGGATCCATTGTCTTTCTTCCTCAGTAAAACGATCTCTAAGCATTCCGCCCGCGCCGCCTGTCATCTCCCCGAGAGGGGATGAGGCGTTCGTCGCTACGCTTCAAGGACAGTCCCCGCGACTCGGCAAGCACGCTTCAGGCAAACACCAACTGCGCCAGGCCACCCCACTCTGGACTCAACAACGAAACGCCACAGAATGCACACAACAGACTCGAACATACACATTTAGGCCATCAGACTGTATAGGAAGATGGTCTCATTTTATCTGGACTAGTAGTACTAGTACCAATCATCTAAGGCCTTTGAATAGAGTGGGTTGATCTACAGCGCACCATCACAAGGTACCCTCATTGCTGCTGCCCCGCCTGGGTTTCGTGCTACGGGGGGCTAGCGCGGTACCGGCTTCAGGCCGGGCCGCGGACACAAGCCGTAAACTTTTCTGACTGCCTCAGCGCGGAGGGCTCGCGCCAGTGTGATGCTGAATGAGCTTCATCCTAGTACGGCGCGCCGGGCTGGGTCAATTGTCCTTGAGAGCTGGCGTAAAATTGCGCGGCAGCAGCGCGGTGGACAGGTCCACGTCGCTCAGGTCTGCGCCAGTTAAATCGGTTTCCCGCAGAATCGTTACACTCAGATCCGCGCCAGCAAAGCGGGCGCCGCGGATGCTGGCCCCACGGAAATTGGCGTTGCGCAGGTTGGCGCGGTGGAAGATGGCACCGTTCAGGTCGCACCGAAAAAGCTCCACCCCGCTCACCTGTGCCTCGGTCAGGTCGGCGCCGGGCAGAAGCGCCTCGGTCATGTCCGTGTTGCGCAGATCCGCCCTGCGCAGGCTGGCACCGCTCAGGTCCGCCCGGGTCAGCATGGCGTGACGTAAATCGCTTTTCTCGAGCCGCGCGTTCCTCAAGATCGCATCCGTCAGATTGACGCCCGTCAGATCCGCCCGAGAGAGGTCGGCGCCGGACAGATCAGCGCGCAGACCGCCCGGCTCGCGGCGAAAGAAGCGCAGGTGCGCCTCGAGGATATCCGTGAGGCGTCTCCCCCGGTGTGAGATGCTTTTCGGCTTCCGCAGACCCATGGCCTGGCCCTCGCTGTGCGGGAACGAGGTAATCTTACCCGAACTCTGCGGCAAGGTGTAGAGGGGCGTGCGCCTGAAACCGGGGCGGGCGGCGCCAATGAGTTTTGTGATAAGTTGAGCGGGCCATGAGCCTGCTGGAAAGGTTGAAGAATCGCGCGCGGGCCCAGCCGCAGCACATCGTCCTGCCTGAGGGCGAGGATCACCGCGCCATTGTTGCGGCAGCGCGCGTGGCGCGCGAAGGGTTTGCGCGGATCACGCTGCTCGGGCGGGAAAAGATCATCGCCGCGGCGGCCGCGGAGCTGGGCGTCAAACTCGACGGCCTCACGCAACTCGATCCGGCCACCAGCCCCAACCTGAGGAAGTACGCACAGATTTATTTCGAGCGGCGGAGGGCGCGAGGCGTAACGCTCGAAGAGGCTGGCGACATCGCCCGGCGGCCGCTTTTTTTCGCGGCACTGATGGTGGCCGCCGGGGACGCCGCCGGGTCGGTGGGCGGAGCCGCGAATACGACCGCAGAAACCGTGCGCGCAGCGCTGCACGCCATCGGGTTAGCGCCGGAGTACAAGCTGGTCTCGAGCTTTTTCCTGATGGTGGTGCCGCCGCGCCCGGGAATGGAGTTCGGCGTGGGCGGCGGGCTGCTGTTCGCCGATTGCGGCGTCGTGCCCGAGCCTTCAGCCTCGGAGCTGGCCGAAATCGCACTGGCCACGGCGGAAAATGCGCGTGTCTTTCTGGAGGCGGAGCCCCGCGTGGCCCTGCTTTCGTTTTCCACCAAAGGCTCTGCCGAGCACCCTCGAGTGGAGAAAGTGCGCGAGGCGCTACGTATCTTGAAGACGCGTGCGCCGGAGCTGGCCGCCGATGGCGAGTTGCAGGCCGACGCAGCGCTGGTGCCGGCGGTGGCGACGAACAAAGCGCCTGGCTCGCCGGTGGCGGGCCGCGCCAACGTGCTCATCTTTCCCGATCTGGACTCGGGCAATATCGCCTACAAACTCGTCGAGCGCACCTCGGGCGGCCAGGCGCTCGGCCCTATCCTGCAGGGGCTGGATCGGCCCGCCAACGACCTCTCGCGGGGCTGTTCGGCCGACGATATCGTCAACGTGGTGGCCATCACCGCGGTGCAGGCCATCGCGCGCAAGCAATCGCGCAGCGCGGGCGCGCATCCAACCGCCTAGGACGTCCGGGCACACATCATGGCCATCGAACAGTGCGGATGGTTTTCCTCCACAAGACAGGAGCCGGCGCCAGGGAAAGCCGCTCTGCGCTCCGCATCCAAGCTGCTTCCTGCTTGGCTGCTCAGTTGCCTCCTTTCGGGCCTGCTTGCGGCAGGTGCCGCCGCACAGGATCGCGAGCAGGAGGTCGTGGCCAATCTCGCGGCCGGCCGTGTAGTTCTATACTTCTCGCGCGATGGTATCGTCATCGGCGCGATCGAACAGCGTGTCGAAGCCGAGTCGCGCCCGCCGGTGGTCCTTCCACTCGGCGAACGCCGCATCGGGGTCCTGCTGGGCGCGGTGGAGTGGGTCTTGCCCGCTTCCGGTCGTCCACCGGTGCGACTCGACCGCGAGTTACCCCGTCTGGTCAGCCAAGCCGCTCGCCCGCAACGCAAGCAGGACGCAGAACAGGCCAGCGATATTGAATCGATCGGGGTGGCGCTTCTGGAACGCCTTCGCGACGTCACCGGCCAGCTCCACCACAAGCTCGACCTGGGGCCTGAAGAGCCGCTGGTCGATCTGCTGCTCGTGGACTACGAGGAGTCTTACGGCGCGGAAGCCTGGCTACTGCGTTACCGCGTCGCACAGGAGAACCTACGGGGCGATTACTGGCGCACGCGCGTCCTCCGGCCAAGCTACACGCAACTTTACCCGCCCGAGAAGGGCCAGCCGCGCACGCTGGTTGAGGTGACCTATCCCCCCGGCGATGCCGGGCCGGCCATCCTTGACCTCTTCAAACGGAATGATCCCCGACTGGCCCGGATCCGCGCTGCAGATCCGCAGATGACCCGGGCGGCTGAGCGCCTGGACCGCGGTGAAAGCCAGAAGGCGGCGACCGAGGACGCGTCGGTTTTTCTCCGCGCCGCACTCGGTGCAGTGGCTCCGGTCGAGGCGAAGCTGATCCTGGGCATTCTCCACGAGCAGGGCGGGTTTCATTGGCTGCTCGCCCCGCCCGAGCAGCCGCAGCAGGCCGACGAAGGCGGCAAGCCGCGCGAGCCCGATGCTCCAACGCTCCGCAAGAAGCCACCTCAATAGGCCTGAGCAGAATTCAGGGATTAACTCTTCCGGAAGGATAGGCCGTCGCCTAGGGCGGAAGCGCGGTTACTTTGCTTTGCCGGCGTACTGCTGCTTCACCCGGGCGCTCTTTTCGGCCACCGACCGCGCCAACTCCTCCTTGTAGGCCCGCAGCCGTGCGGCGATCGCTGAATCGGAGGTGGAGAGGATCTCCGCCGCGTAGATGGCGGCGTTGATGGCACCGGGCTTGTCAATGGCCATGGCCGCGACGGGGACCCCGGCGGGCATCTGCACGCTGGAGAGCAGCGCGTCAATGCCGTTGAGTACGGTGGTAGCCATGGGCACGGCGATCACCGGAAGGGTGGTCAGCGCGGCAAACACCCCGGCCAGATGTGCCGCACCGCCCGCCGCCACTATAAGCGTCTTCAGGCCCCGGGCGATGGCTGTGGCGGCGTACTCGTGGCTGCGCGCCGGTGAGCGATGCGCGGAGATGACTTCCATCTCGTACGGAATCTCAAACTTGTCCAGCATCCGGGCGGTTTCACTCATCACCGGTAGATCGGTATCCGAGCCCATGACGATACCGACCAGCGGGGCCGCGCCTCTTGCCTGCTCTTTCTTCTCTGTACCCACAACCCCTCCGCTCTAACTGCCCACCTTCATGAGATCGAGAATCTCGATCGGGTCACCCCGGCGGATCCGGCCCCCCTGCACCACCCGGCAGAGCACTCCCCGGCGCCCGCGCAACTCCTCCTGCAAACCCCGCCGAATCTCATCCATCAAATGGCAAGGGGTGCAGGGGATGGTGATCTCGAGCAACGCCTCGCCTGCGCGAATGCGCTGGCCCCCCTGCAGGCCTCGCACAGCCAGCCCCCGGGTGGTGATGTTCTCCTTAACCATCCCCGGCTGAAGGCCCAATTCCTCCAGCGTCTCAGCGTCCATCAGCAGAACCTGCCGCCGACCCCCGGGGCGTGCATGGATGCAGCCCTGTAACCCCACATTCTCGACCGCAGCGGCCTCCGCCACCTCGCGCATGGGCTGGCGGTGGACAAAAGCCAGAAACAAGCGCTGCACCTGCCCCAAGAGTTCAGCTCCCCCCGGCGTGAGTCTTTCCTACTGCTTGCGCGCCGATGTCCCTACGGAAGTGAGCCCCATCGAACCGAATCTTTCGAACTGCGGCATAAGCCGTTTCAATGGCTTGGGGCAGGTCTGCTGCACTCGCGGTGACGCCAAGCACTCGGCCACTACTTGTATAGTAGGAAGTCCCGTCCCTCCGCGTGCCCGCATGAAAGACCGCTATGCCTGGAAGGGTCCGGGCATCGGACAATCCTTCAATGCGTTGGCCGGTTTCAATCTCCCCCGGATACCCCTTCGCGGCCATGACCACGCATACGCTGGCACCGGCCTTCCACGTTGCGCTGACCTGGTCGAGCTTGCCAGCCAGCAGGGCTTCAAGCGCCTGGGCGAGGTCAAAGTCCATCCGCGCGACAATCGGCTGGGTCTCAGGGTCACCCGACCGGCAGTTGAATTCGAGCATTTTCGGTCCCTTCGGGGTGAGCATGAGGCCGAAGTAGAGGAAGCCCTTGTAGGGGCGGCCCTCTTCGGCCAGAGCGCGGATGGACGGCCGGACGATCGTCTCGAGGATCCGCAAGTTGAGGTCAGCGGTCAGGAGGCTATCGCTCGAGTAGGCCCCCATCCCACCGGTATTTGGTCCGCGGTTGCCGTCGAAGATGCGCTTGTGATCGCGGGTAGGAGCCAGCGGTAGGATGTGTTCCCCGTCTGTGAGCACAATGAAGGAGAGTTCCTCACCTTCGAGCGCTTCCTCCATCAGGACGCGCGTTCCGCCCTCGCCGAACTCGTGCTTTTCCATCAGCCGGTCAATGAACGCCGTGGCCTCGTCGGGTGTGGGCGCCACGAGCACGCCCTTGCCGGCGCAGAGGCCGTCCGCCTTGATCACCACCGGCCAATCCACCGCGCACAGGGCGCTGTAAGCGTCGCCCGGCGAGTCGTACACGCCGTAGAGCGAAGCGGTGGGGATGTGGTGACACTCAAGAAAACCTTTGGCGAAGATCTTGCTGCCCTCGAGTTCTGCCGCCTGCTTCGAGGGGCCTACCAGGGCCAGCCCGCGGCGCGCGAACTCGTCGGCCACGCCCAGCACCAGCGGCAATTCCGGGCCGACGACGGTCAGGTCCGCTCCCAGTCGCTCGGCCAGCGCCGCCATCGCGGCCACATCTTTGGTGTCCACAGGTAGGCATTCGGCGTCCTGCGAGATGCCCCCATTGCCCGGGGCGCACCAGAGCTTCTCGACGCGCGGGCTCTGGCGCAGTTTCCAGACCAGAGCATGCTCGCGTCCGCCTCCACCGATCACCAGCATCTTCATGCCGCGGAAACGATAGTCGCTCAATGTCCAGGTGTCAACCGTTTGGGAATTGACGAAGCCGAGGAGCCTCACTAGCATCTAGCCCCAGTGGGAAACAACTCCATGCCTCGCGGGATGTTTGCCAGCATCATGCTCTGCTTCTTTCTCTCCGGAGCCGCGGGACTCATCTATCAGGTCGCCTGGGGCAAGGCCCTGGGTCTGATCTACGGCCACACTGTATACGCGATCGCGACCGTGCTCGCCGTCTTCATGGGCGGGCTGGCGCTGGGCAGCGCGTGGCTGGGCCGCTGGAGCGAGCACCGCGCGAAGTGTGTCGCGGTCTACGGTTGGGTGGAGCTGGGCGTAGCAGCGAGCGGGGCGCTTTCCCTAGCCGGGCTGGCCGGCGTGCGCGCGATGTATCTGGCCAGCTACCACGTCGTGGCGGGCTCGATGGCCGCGCTACTGGTTCTGCGATTTGCCGGGGCCGCCGTAGTTCTCTTTCTTCCGACGTTCTTGATGGGCGGCACGCTACCGATTCTGGTGCGCGGATTGACGCGCAGCTCGGCGGAGCTGGGCGCGCGCATTGGCCGGCTCTACTGGGTGAACACCGCGGGCGCGGTGGCCGGCACGCTCGCCGCCGGCTTTCTGATTCTTCCCGCGATTGGGCTGCGATGGACCGTGGCCGTAGCGGTTGTCCTCAACGTGCTGGCAGGTGTCACGGCGCTGGCGCTCAGCCGGTTTGCGGGCGAGGTCGCGCGCGCCGCGACGCAAGGAGCGTCGCCCGCAGCCGCAGTCGATTCACCGGCGCAGCCGGTTGCCTGGTTGCTGGCGGCCTTCGGCGCAGTTGGCGCCACGGCCATGGCCTACGAAATCGGCTGGACGCGCCTCCTGGCTACGCTGCTGGGCAGCTCCACCTACGCGTTCACGCTGATGCTGGCGACTTTTCTGGCCGGCATCGTTCTCGGCAGCCTGCTCTTCGAGATCTGGCTCCGGCGGGCGGGCGGCGTGCACCCGAACACGTTTGCGCGGACGCAGACGCTGACCGCGCTGGCAGCGCTGCTCTTCCTGGTCTTCTTCCAGCAACTGCCGCGGGTAGTGCCGCCGCTGCTGCGCGCCACGCACGAGAGCTTCGGCGGGCTGGTGCTGGCGCAGATGGTCACTTGCGCGCTGGCCATGCTACCGGCGGCGATTGTCTTCGGGTTCAACTTTCCGGCCGTCACGCTGCTGCTCGCGGGTGGAAACCGAAGTTCGCAGGGTCACGCTGCGGCAGTGGGACGCGCCTACGCCGCCAACACGTTGGGAGCCATCGCCGGCGCCACGGCCACGGGTTTCTGGTTGGTGCCGAGGCTCGGCAGCTTCCGCGTTGTGGCGCTCGCGGCCGCGGTCAATCTCCTCCTGGCCGTGCTGCTGGAATGGTTCTCGGCGCCGCGGCGGCGGGCCGCAGCGGCAGCGAACGCGGCGCTGCTGGCGGCGGTGGCTGCGGTGCTGTGGACCGGCGCGTTTTACAACCAGCCGCTCGCGCATTTCAGCACGGTGCTGTACTGGAATCTGCGCGAAGACAACCTGAGCCTCGCCGAATCGGCCGCGACGGTGGATGTCGTGTTTGCCGAAGACGGCTTGAACGCCTCGATTGCGGTCACCCGCACCGACGACTATCTTGGCCTGCGCACCAACGGCAAAGTGGATGCTTCGACCCGCGACGTCGTCACCCAGCGGATGGTCGGGCACCTCGGCGCGCTCGACCACCCCGCGCCGCGCCGCGTGCTGGTGATCGGCTTCGGCAGCGGCATGAGCGTGGCCACCGTGGCGCTGTATCCCGAGGTCGAACGCATCGATTGCGTGGAGATTGAGCCCGCGGTGATTCGCGCCGCGCCGTATCTCGAGCGGCTCAACCGCGGCGTGCTGCGCGACCCGCGCCTGCACGTCATCCTCGACGACGCGCGCAATTACCTGCTCACCACCCGCGCGACGTACGACCTGATTATCTCCGAGCCGTCGAACCCCTGGATCGCCGGGGTGGCCACACTGTTCACCGAGGAGTATTACCGCGCGGCCCGGGCGCGCCTCGCCCCCGGCGGGATCTTTGTCCAGTGGGTGCAGGCTTACTCGCTCTATCCCGAAGATCTGCGCATGGTCCTGAGCACGTTTGTGCCGCAGTTCCCTCAGGTGACCCTGTGGCGTGGTGATGCCCCCGACCTGATCCTGGTCGCGCACACGGAGCCCGTGCCGCTCCGGCTCGACCGCATCCGCGGGCTGTGGGACAACGATGTCCTGCGCGACGATTACGAAACCCTTGGCCTGCGCCAGCCGGAGGGATTGCTGGCTTTCTATTTGCTCGACGACCGTGCCCTGCGACGGCTGGCCTCCGCCACGCGGCGCAACACCGATGATCACACCCGCCTGGAATACCGTGCCCCGCGCGCGCTGCTGGCCAAGAACCTGACCGAGAAAAACCACGAGTTGATTCTCGAATACCAAGAAGGCCTGCTGCCACCGGATTTGCCTGAGGAGGACCGTCCGGCGGCACTGCGCGCCGCCGCGGAGACGCTGCTCAACCTCGACGAAAAGGAGCAAGCGGAGGCTTATCTGGCCGTGCTGGGCGACCAGCCGGATACGTTCGAGATCGAACTGCTGCACGGCCGGCTCGCGCTCGCGCAGAACCGGCTCTCCCCGGCCAAGACCGCGTTCGCCGCAGCCCTGCGGCTGGATAAAAGCTCGCTCGCAGCCGCGCAGGGCCTGGCCGATGTGGCGCGTCGCGCCGGGGACTACGCCACCGCGGAGTTGCTGCTCCGGCAGATCCTCGCGCGCAATCCTCAACACCTACCGGCGCTGGACGCACTGGTGCTCGTCGAGCGGAACCGGAACCACTGGACGCAGGCCCTCGCCTGGCAGACCCGCCGCATCGCCGCCGATCCCCAAGCCGGCCCCGATGAGTACTGCCGACTCGGGGAGCTGCTGCTGCGCATGCGCGATTACCCGCGCGCGGAGCGCGCCCTCCTCGATGCGCTGGCCTACGAACCTTATAGCTATGAGGCCCATCGCACGCTCGGCCAGCTCTACTGTGAACAGAAACTCTGGTCGCAGGCGCGACCCCATCTCGAATGGGTCCTGCGCTTCTTCCCCGAGGTGGACGCGGAAACCTATCACGCGCTGGTAGAGGTCTATCGCGCCACCGGCGACGCACGCCGCGCCACCGAAGTTGCCCGCAAGGGACTGCGCTTCTTTCCAAGAGATGCCACGCTGCTCGCCGTCTTGCACCCTCAATGAAGCGTCCCGCCGGGAGCTGCAGCAGCTTCCTGAATTGCCAGGGACTCGCGAGGCGGCTTGCCTTCCCGCTGCCAATAGTGGTTTTATCGTTGTGTTATGGCGGTGTCCTTTATTCCCTGGGATTTCGTACTTATTTTCTTCGTGCTGGGCGTGGTGGTGCCCTGGCGGGGCGCCGTGCGAATCAAGAAACTTCTCGCGCGCCCGGCGCTCAGCACCGCCGATCGCCTGATCCTTTACGCTTCCACGATCGCCTTCCAGTGGCTGGCCACAGCCTTGGTGGCCTGGCGGGCTCATGCGCACGGTCTCACGGCCGCGCAACTCGGGCTCAGCTTTCCGGAGCCCGCGTTCACCACCTTGGTGGCCGTGGGGCTTGCGCTTCTGCTGATGGCCAATCAGATCTTCGGCCTGCGCCGTATGGCCCGCGTGCCAGCGGCGCGCCGAGGATTCCTGCACCAACTGGCCCAAGAGGTGATGCCGCACAGTTTGGTAGAGGCTCTCGCATTTACGGCGCTGGCCAGCACCGTGGGCCTCTGCGAAGAATTCCTTTACCGAGGGTTCGTTTTCGCCGTGCTCCTGGACGCGACGTCGGGCTCCCTGGTTGTTGCCGCGCTTGGTTCCTCGGTTTTGTTCGCCGCCGCCCACCTGTATCAGGGGCGCCGCGGACTCCTGTCCACGTTTGTGGTGGGGCTGCTCTTCGCAGCCACTCGAATCTGGACAGGCAGCCTTGCGCCGTCCATCCTGGCGCACATGCTGGCTGACTTGGTCGCCGGGCTCGCCGCCCCGCGGCTGTTCTCCACTGCGGCAGCCACCAGCAGCGGCATTGCGCATGACGTGTCTTCGCCAGATTCACGGGAGCAGAGTTGATGCCCATTGTTTCTATAAGAGAATAAAAACGTGTATTACATAGCTACGAGCAATACTACTCCTTTGCCGGATCGAGCGGTTCGTGCCGCACTAGAGCCATACGGTGTTACTCTCGGGGCGCCGCAGGTGGAGGCCGTTCGCCGACACATCCACAAATTACTCCTGTGGAATCAAAGACTTAACCTGACATCCATCACGGATCCTGAGGAGATTCTGCGGCGGCATTTCGGCGAGAGCATGTTCGCGGCAAGATTCTTGCCAAATTCACAAGGTCGGCTGGCCGACCTTGGCTCCGGGGCCGGTTTTCCGGGCCTAGCGCTCAAGATTGTGCGCCCTGAGCTGCGAATCAAGCTGATTGAGTCCAATGCGAAGAAGGCCGCATTCCTGAGCGAGGTCAAGCGCGATCTGCAACTCGAAGAAGTCGAGATTATACGAAGCCGCTTCGAGGATCTGAGGTTTTCTACTCCGTTCGCCGATTACATTGCGGTTAGAGCCCTTGGCAATCTGCCCGGTGTGCTTCATTGGTCTGCTCGCGCACTCTTTCGCCACGGCCTAATTCTACTCTGGTTGGGTGCTGACGATGCGTTGCGAGTCTCCAGGTCGCGAGCCTGGACTTGGAGAGAGGTGGTTCCACTACCTGAATCTCGCAGACGCGTACTCTTGATGGGAAGCCCGGTCCGCGACTAGAAGCGATTTCGTTCCACGTGGAACATCCTGCCGCCTAATTTTTCATGAAATCAATGTTTCACGTGAAACATCTTGCATGCATTCTCGCTTTTCTGATAGATTCGCGACGGAACGAGGGGGCTCATTTGGGGCGAGTCATTGCTATCGCCAATCAAAAGGGCGGAGTCGGAAAAACAACAACTGCGATCAACCTTGCGACCTCCCTAGCCGTCGCCGAGCAGTCAACGCTCGTCGTCGATTGCGACGCCCAGGGAAACACAACCGGCGGTTTGGGTTTCCCGAAGGATCCCACACGCAGGACCCTTTACAACGCGCTGATTCTCGGAGAGCCCCTCACTCGTTTACTTCAGAAGACCCAGGTTGACGGTCTCGACCTGATCCCTGCGGACAGGAATCTTGTTGGAGCCACGGTAGAACTCGTCGGTATGGAGAACAGAGAGTTCTACCTGAAGAAGGCTCTCGAGATCGTCAAACAAACCTACCAATACGTGATCATTGACTGCCCGCCGTCGTTGGACCTACTAACACTCAATGCACTGGTAGCCAGCGATTCCGTGCTGATCCCCATTCAGTGCGAATACCTGGCTCTCGAAGGGGTCTCCGAGCTCCTCGATACGCTAATGCGCATCCGCCGCACCTTAAACCCCACTCTCGCAATCGAGGGTATCCTACTCACCATGTACGACGAACGCACAACACTTTCCCGCCAGGTAGCTTCCGACCTGCGCAGCTTCTTTGGCGCCCAGGTATTCACCGCTGTTATCCCAAGAAACGTCCGCCTAGCCGAAGCACCCAGCCACGGAAAGCCGATTCTGTTCTACGACATACATAGTAGAGGGGCCGAAAGCTACATCCAACTTGCCCAGGAGGTTATCTCCAATGCCCAGAAACGCTCTGGGGAGGGGTCTAAGTGCGCTGATCCGGGAGCCCGAGCCGCAACCGCCGGTTAGTCCTCCGCCTGTGGGGACCGCGGCGCTCGTTGGCAGCCCCCATCAGGTGGACATTGACCTGATCGACCCGAGTCCGTATCAACCACGTACAAGATTCCGCGAGGAGGCGCTCGAGGAGTTGGCCCGATCGATTCGCGCCAGCGGGATCATTCAACCGCTCATCCTGCGGCCACTCGGCAGCCGCTATCAGCTCATCGCCGGCGAGCGGCGCTGGCGCGCCGCGCAGCGCGCCGGACTGCCACGCGTTCCCGCCGTTCTCCGGGAGGTGCCGGAAGAGCTGGCGCTGGAGATCACGCTCGTGGAGAACATCCAGCGCGAGGACCTCAACCCCCTCGAGCAGGCGCGGGCTTTCGACCGTTTGATGACCGATTTCCAACTGACCCAGGAAAACGTTGCCGACCGCACGGGCAAAGATCGTGCGACGGTAGCCAACGCGATTCGACTTCTGAAACTTGAGAAACCCATCCAGGACCTCATCGAGGACGGGCAGATCACCGCCGGTCACGGCCGCGCGTTATTGGCCGTGGCCGACGCCAAGCTACGGCAGAAATTCGCCCAACGCGCGGCCCGCGGAGGCCTCACGGTACGCCAGATCGAGCGCCTAGCTTCACGCCGCACCCGCGCCGCCGCCGTTCCGCTCGAGCCGCAACTCGACGCCAACACGCGCGCAGCCTTGGAAGAACTTCAACGCCACCTCGGCACGCGTGTCACGTTGCGTCCACGGACAAAGACCCGCCCGGGGCAGCTCCAGCTTGAATACTACGATGAGCAGCAACTGTCCGGGCTCTACGATCGGCTCATGCGCTAGTAATGCTACACACGTAGTAGGCACATTCGGGCAGTCCGACCCTTGACTTCTCCCGCCGGCTCGCTAGACTGGAAGGGTAGGCACCGAGGTGTACTTTGGCTTGGAAGTGGTCCGGCAAGGATAAAGGAAAGCAAAACGATGAATGGACCGGTTTCTTGGATCGGGGCGTCCGCTTAGAGGGCACCCTGGAGCTAGTTGGAACTTTCCGCCTGGACGCCCAGGTCAAAGGGAACATCATCTCCGAGCACAGCCTCATTCTCGGGGAGGGTGCCAAGGTCGAAGGACAGATTGAGTGCAATCACGTGGTAATCTCCGGACGGTTCGACGGAGTGATCTTTGCCAAGGGGCGGGTAGAGATCCAGGTCAAAGGGGTAGTCACCGGGGAGATCCACGCGCCCTGCCTGGTTATTGAGCCGGGAGGCATCTTCGACGGCCGCTGTCACATGCTAACCTCCTCCGAGGCCACCCGACCGGTCACCATTCCTATCCGTGCGGTCAGTCAGGGATAACCACAGCCGACCCCCTCACGGCCCCGAAGCATCTGATTCTCTCCAGCGCTCGGTCCAGCTCCTTCCCGGAGTTTATTCTGATCCCTTCGCTATCGCTCAGGACAAGCTCCTCGAAGGGCCCTGTATCACAGCAAGGTCAGCCTCCCAGCGCAGGGCCAACTTGCCTCGAGCCGGGGCTATTCGTAGCGCAGGCAGCGGACGGGATCGAGGGTGGAAGCCTTCACGGCAGGATAAATTCCGAAAAACAGGCCCACACCGATTGAGATCACCATGCCCATGGCGGTCCAGAACATGGAGACGCGAGCCGGGAGAGAAGGGAACAGCAGCGCCACACCGACGCTGACCAGCACGCCAGCAAGGATGCCGATGACGCCGCCCACGCCTGTGAGCGCCACGGCTTCCAGCAGAAACTGCGCACGGATGTCTTTCCGCCGGGCGCCGACGGCCTTGCGGATGCCGATCTCCGCGGTTCGCTCGGTTACGCTGACCAGCATGATATTCATCACGCCGATTCCGCCGACCAGCAAACCAATCGAGGCGATGATCAGCGTCAGAACCACAATGGCGCCGGTCAGTTGCTTCCACAGGTCGGTGACGATATCCGGCGAACTGATCTCGAAGTCGTTTCTGGCGCCGACCTGGACGTGCCGCCGGCGCCGCAGCACCTCCACGACTTCGTCCTGCGCTTTGCCCAGCAAGGAGGGGTCCGAAACGCTGACCGCCAGGATGACCTCCTCGATCTCCGGATAGAGCTTCACGAACGTTCGGTAAGGGATAATCACGAACTGGTCCACGCCGGGGCCGCCAAACAGGCCCTGGTGCGGCTCGAACGTGCCGATGACCTTGAACAGGATGCCGTTGACGCGCACCTCGCGGCCGATGGGGTCGAGCGGCCCGAACAGGGAATCGGCGATGGCCGCTCCCAGGATGCAGATGTGTTCGGCGTGGAGGTTTTCCTCGGCGGTTAGGAAGCGGCCTTCCCGGACCTGATAGACGGGCAAGACGTCGACCAGCTCGGGCTCGCCGCCGCGCACAAAGGGGTTTTCGACGCGGTTGTTCAAGTAGCGGATCTCGTTCTCCTGGCCGAAAAACAGCGCGCGGGTGAGAATGGGCGAAGACTTGTCCGCCGTGGGGCACTGCTGCCGGATGGCCACGGCGTCTTCGACGGTCAGGTACTTGCGCATGCGAATCTCGTCGGTCCAGCGCCCGAAGCTGAAGGCTTTGAAGCGCGAGATGAAGAAGACCTGCGTGCCGATCTCACGCACCTTGTCGGTGATGTGCTGGTTGAGGCCGTGGATGATGGCCGCCACGCTGATCACGCTGGCCACGCCGATCACTACGCCCAGCATGGTGAGAAACGACCGCAGCTTCTGACTGGCGAGGGTCGCCAGCGCCACGCTCAGGCTCTCCTTCCACTCCGCCCGCGTCATACCAAATAGAATAGCACCGCGCGCCCAGCCGCCGGGAACGGCCTGCCTCGCGGCAACACGCCTGCGGAGCTTGAGCAGTTCGGGGGCGGTGAGATCCCCGGGGCTGGCCGCGCCTACTCCGAGCGCAGGGCGACGACTCTTGGATGAGCCTCAGGGCAAGAGGGGCGACTCCGCGCACGTTTCGGAAGTGACGGAACTATTCTGTCCGCAGAGCTACGACAGGATCCAAACGCGCAGCACGCATGGCGGGGTAGAGACCGAAGGTGAGGGCGATGGCCGAGGCCAGTAGGAGACCGAGCAGGGCGACCCAGGGCTTGACCTCGGCGGGAAACGGTGTCAATTGCCGGAGCAGGACCGCCAAGCCGAAGCCCAGCGCGATGCCGATGAATCCTCCGACCAGGCACTGCGCCAGCACCTCGACGAGAAACTGCCGGGCGATGTCGCGCTGCGTGGCTCCGACCGAGCGGCGCAGGCCAATCTCCTTGGTGCGCTCGGTGACGCTGACCAGGGTGATGTTCATAATCACAATCCCGCCGACAATCGAAGAGACCGAGGAGATCAGCACGAGGACGAGGAAAAACACCGAGCTGATGTCTTTCCAGAGGTCGAGGTAGGTGTCGGCGGTGGTGAAGTAGAAGTCGTCGCGCGCGTCGGGAGCCAAGTGGCGTCGCGCGCGCAATAGCAGGCGCACTTCGTCCTCGGCGGGCCCGAGCGGCGGTTTTCCTTTAATGTGAAAGACGAGGCTGTGGCGCGTGCCGTAGAGCTTCTGAAAGGCGCTGATGGGAAAAATGGCGAAGGAGTCCTGGTCCTGCCCGAGAATCGCGCCGATGCGGTCGGCCACGCCGATCACAGTGAACTCCTCGCCGACGATGCGCACGGTTCTGTCGAGCGGCGAGCGGTTGGGGAACAACTTCTCCGCCACTTCGGCGCCGAGAACCACCACCTGCGTGGCGGCGCGCTGCTCGCTCTCAGTGAAGAAGCGGCCATCGGCGAGATCGAGCGTGCTGATCCAGCCCATGTTGGCGGTTTCGCCGCGCAGGGTGACGTCGCCGAGGCTCTGCGCTTCGCCGCGCACCTGTCCGAAGGTCATGCCCTGCGCGCCCACGGCCAGGCAGGCGCGGCAGCGGTCTTCGAGCGCGTGCCAGTCGTCAAAAGTCAAGTCACGGAACTTCCGCGCGCGGAGGATTTCCTGGAAGTCGCTGGTGGCCAGTGGGATCTTGGAGACCTGAAAGATGTCCGTGCCGAGGTTGGCGATTTTTGATTCGACGTATCCGTTGGCACCCTGGATGAGCGTCATCACCAGGATCAGCGACATCACGCCGATGATCAGACCGAGCAGGGTCAACATGGTGCGCAGCTTGTGCGCCGCCAGCGAGGCCAGGGCCAGCCGCAATGTGTCGCGGAAACGCATGAGTCACTCCCGGCGATTCTACCGCACGGCAACCGCGGCGAGGGCGGCGAAGCTCGCCGCGGTGATGGGCGCCAAACCGAGCGCGGGTTCCCCCCAGCGCTCAGGAATCGCAGGCGAGGCTCAGTTGCCGATGGCTGGGAAGGACCGCGTGCGATGAATCGGCGTGCCCGTGACGCGTTCGAGAACGGAATAAAAATCGGAGGCGTAGCGGCGACGGCCGTAGAAGCTGGCGAACAGGCCCAGCGGCGGCACGACGCACTCGATGTGCTGCCGGGAGGCATCCCGCGCGTGCGTGAATTCCAGGCAGGGATGCTCCTGACCCATCACGCGAACCTTGCGCTCGCCGGCGAGCCGATAGTCCGCCGCGTCCGATTGCCGGGTCTGCGCCTCGCGCCAGTTGTCGTAAGGGAACTGCACGGAGGCGGACGAGGGGAGTTCGAGCTGCAGAAAGGTGGAGACCTGCGACTCCTGCCAGGGGAACCGGCCCATCTTGCCCAGGGCCAGGGTGGCGCTGTCAATGGTCACAAACCAATCGAGCGGCACGGGGACGTTCAATTGCCTATACTGCGCGCTGCTGCCGTGGCGCAGATGCCAGCCCAGGGCGCTGAGTTCCGGCGCCAGCGCGACGGCGAGGAGAATCACGGCTAGAAGAATCAGGTAGAAGCGGATGCGGCTGGAAGTCTTCATGATGATCCGCGCGCCATCTTAGCATCGGCGCACGTCCGGGGAAGTGCGCGCGCGTGGGCTGGTGCTTTCCAGTCACCCCACCGAGGATGGTCACGTTCCCGCGGTGGCCGACGGAAATGCCCTCGCGGCCGGACCTCAAGCGCCGCGACCAGGAAGAGGATATAATCGTCGAATTCTTGTAGTGAGGAGGGAATGCGCCTTGGCGGAGGCCGTCAAACTAACGGCCATGGTCAAGGCCGCGGGTTGAGCGGCGAAGCTGAGTCCGGAGTTGCTGGACTCTGTTTTGCGGCGCCTGCCGCGGCAAACTGACCCGAACGTGCTCGTTGGGTTCGACACCAACGACGACGCCGGGGTGTATCGTCTCGCCGACGACCTGGCCCTGGTGCAGACGGTGGATTTCTTCACGCCCATCGTGGACGATCCCTGCCTCTACGGCCAGATTGCCGCGGCCAACTCACTGAGCGACGTCTATGCCATGGGCGGCCGGCCGATCTCCGCGCTCTCCATCGTGGGTTTCCCGGAGAAGGGCGACCCCAAAGTGCTCGAGCAGATCATTCGCGGCGGCTTGAGCAAGATGATCGAGGCGGGCTGCAGCGTGATCGGCGGGCATTCCATCCGCGACGAGGAGATGAAGTTCGGCTACGCCGTCACCGGCGTGATTAACCCGCAACGCGTCTGGCGCAACGTCGGCGCGCGGCCCGGCGACGTGCTCCTGCTCACCAAATCCATCGGCACCGGCGTGATCTCCACCGCGCTCAAGAAGGGCCGCGCGTCGGAAGCGTCTCTGGCGGCTTCGGTGGCCTCGATGACGGCCTTGAATCGCACGGCGGCTGAGGCGCTACTCGAGGCCGACGGTGCCGCGGCGCGCGCCAACGGCGCGGGTAGCATCCACGCGGTCACCGACATCACCGGCTTCGGCCTGCTCGGCCATGCGCGGGAGATGGCCGCCGGCAGCGGCGTTTCCCTGGAGATTGACCACGCCAGGGCCGCCTATCTGCCCGGCGCCGTGGAAGCGGCGCGTGAAGGCCACCTGCCCGGCGGGCTTACAAACAATCGCTCCTATGTGGACCACTGCGTGGAGTTCGCTGCATCGGTGCCGGAAGAGTTTCGCAACCTGCTCTACGACCCGCAGACCTCGGGCGGCTTGCTGGTGGCGATCGCTCCGGAGGCAGCCGACCCGGCTCTGGCGGCGCTGGCTCAGCGCGGCCAGCCCGCGCGCGTCGTCGGCAGGGTACTCCCCAAGCGCTCGCCGCTCATCTCAGTCTCCTGACGGAGTCCTCCAGCGTGCCTTTCTCCCTCCGCGAGTCTTTCCTGCCGAAAGGCCCCGGGCAGTGCTTCGGAGAGATTCCTCGCGGCGGTTGCCCTGAACGAAGGCGCAGGGCTCGAACTGACAATCCAGAGGAACTCGCTGCCTGATGGACACCATTACTCATGGCTTGGCCGGCGCGCTCATCGGCAAGGCGTTTTTTGCGGGAGATGACACGGCGCCGGAGAAAGTCACCGCGGGGCGCGTGGCCATTTATGCGGCGACGCTGGGCGCGATCTTTCCGGATGCGGACGTCATTCTAGGGCCCATCGCCGGAAACGATCTGGCGGTGATTGAATGGCACCGCGGATTCACGCACTCGCTCGTCGGCCTGCCCGTTATCGCGGTGGCGCTGGCGGCGCTGACGCGCTGGTACACGCGGCGGCGCAATTGGAATGCTCCTTCGTGGGCTGCGCTGGTGGGCATCTACGCCGCGGCGCTGGCCAGCCACATCCTGCTCGACCTGATCACCTCGTTCGGCACGATGATCTGGAGCCCGCTCAATCACACGCGCGCGGTCTGGGACCTGGTGTTCATCCTCGATTCCACGCTGACCGGCATCGCCCTGCTGCCGCAACTGGCGGCGTGGGTCTATCGCGAGCGGGAGAAAAACATCTCGCGGGCGCTCCGTCTTTGGGCTCTTTTCACCCTGGCGACCATCCTGCTCGAACGGCTTGCGCGCGCGGTGGGCTTCCCGTTTTCACCCTGGGTAGTCGTTGTGAGCACCGCGCTACTCGCGGCGCTGTTCTTCCTGCCAGCTTGGCGCGGCTGGGGGTTCCGTGTACAGCGTTCAAGTTGGTGCCGCGCCGGCGTCTACGCTGTGGGCGCTTATCTGATTTTCTGCGCCGCCGCGCATCACGTCGCCGTGCGGCGCGTCGAGCAATTTGCCGCCGCGCGCGGCCTGCGCGTCGAGCAACTCGGCGCCATGCCCCTGCCGCCTTCGGCCGCGCACTGGGACGGCCTGGTCCGCACGGCGAACGGCGTCTATGAGACGCGCTTCAACCTCCTGCACCCCATCCCGCCCGAGCAGTTCGTGGCCTACTCGTTCTTCCCGGACGCCCCGCCCAACGACTACCTCGCATCCGCGCGCCGGATTCCCCGGGTGCAAACCTACCTGTGGTTCGCGCGCTTCCCAGTGTACCGGTTCGCGCAGCGGTCCGACCGGAACGTGGTGGAGATCAGCGACCTGCGCTTCTTCAGCCGCCGCGGCCGCCCGACACCGTTCACCTATCGCGTGACGTTTGATGGCCAAGGGGGCGTGATCGAGCAGGGATGGGCGACGACGAAACCGTAAACGCAAGCTGGCGCTCCGAGGGCGCCGCTGCACTAGCCTAGCCCAAGAAAAACTCCGCGCTACTTTGCTGTGACGGGGTAGACGATCACCTGGCGCTGTTCACCCACGCCTTCGCTGGCCGTGCGCACGCCGGGCTGGTCTTTCAGCATCAGGTGGATGATGCGGCGCTCGCGCGGGGCCATGGGATTGAAGCGGAAAGGCTGGTGGGATTCGCGGACGCGCTGCGCGGCCACCTGCGCGGAAAGTTTCAGCTCCTCGATGCGCAGGGCGCGGTAGTTACCGGAGTCAAAGCGCACGTGGTCGTAGAAGTGGGGATCCAGGCGCAGCCAGCGCAGGGCGAGGTATTCGAGGGCCTGGAGGAGTTCGGCGCTGTGCTCGAGCAGGAGCTCCTGGTCGCGCCCGCGGAACAGCACGGAGACCTCGGGTTCCTCGACCTCAGCGGGAGTCTCGGCAGAAGGCTCGCGCAGGCGGATGTCGTAGGCGAGTTCGAGCCGCGTGCGCGCGAGGATCAGGTCGAGGAAGCGGCGGAGCTCGGCGGCGAGCGCTTCGCGATCCACCTTGCCGTCGTGGACAAAGGCCAGGGGCATGGAATCAGACCGTTCCTTGGCGCAGCGCCGCCGCGGCGCTCATCTTTTCTTGCCGCGCGTGGGCTTGGCGTCGGCCGGTGCGGTGCGGTTGAGATACCACTGCTGCGCCATCCCCACCAGGTTACTGGAAAGAATATACAGCACCAGGCCGCTGGATACGGGAAAAACAACAAACATGCCGCCCATCATCAGCGGCATCAGGGTCATCATGCGCTGCTGGGCTGGGTCGGTGACCGCGGTGGTCGGAGTCATCTTCTGCATGGCGTACATGGTGACGGCCATCAGCACAGGGAGGATGTAATACTGATCGCGGGCGGAAAGATCACGAATCCAGCCCAGCCAGGGCGCGTGGCGCAGCTCGATGGTGACGCCGAGCATGCGGTAGAGCCCGAACCAGATGGGCATCTGCAGCACCATGGGCAGGCAGCCGCCCATCGGGTTGATGCCCTCGCGCTGGTAGACGGCCATGACTTCCTTGTTCATCTCCGCCTTGCGCGGGTCGCGCATGGAGTATTTCTTGTAGCGCTCCTGGATGGCCTTCACTTCCGGCGCCACCTTCTGCATCTTCTGCATCGAGCGCCAGCTCTTCATCTTCAGCGGGAACAGCACCATGTTGATGAGCACGGTCATCAGGATGATGGCCCAGCCATAGTTGGGCACGTAGCGGTGAATCCACTCGAGCAGGTAGAAGAGCGGCGCGGCGATGAACTCCAGGTAGCCGAATTGGATCAAGTCGCTGAGCGGCGGCGTGACGCGCTTGAGCTCATCGAGGTCCTTCGGGCCGACATACACCCGCAGCGAGGTTGGGCCGGCGGCGGGCAGCCCCGCAGCCATTTCGGCCACCGGCTCCTTGGCTGGCTTGCCCTCCTGCACGACCTCGCGTTCAAGCTTCCACTGCCAGACCGCCAGGCCACCTGGCGTTCCGGTGCGCGGCAGGAACGCCGCGGCGAAGTAAGGGTCCTCGATGCCGGTGTAGTCGGCGGTGCCAGCCTGGCGCCGCTGCGCGGGCTCGCGGGGCACCGCGAGCTTCTTGTGCGGCAGCGACAACAGCTTCCCGCCGGTGCTGGTGAACACTTGCATGCGCTCGGCCGGCTGGTAAACGGTGGCGTCGCCGAAGCCGCCGCGCCAGGCCACGCCGTGGGCGAGCGGCGTGCCATCGAGCGTCACCGAGGACTCCAGGCCAACGATGTAGCTATCGCGGTCGAACTTCAGTCGCTTCCAGACCGCCAGGTGGCCGTCGCTCCACTCAAACTCGATCTGCGCCGGCGCCGCGAGCGAGGCGCTCTCCGGGGTCGCCACGAATAGCGCGGAATTGGCGGCCTTCTCAAGCTGCGGGTCGTCCAGCAAGAGCGAGAACGGCCAGCCGCCGGTCTGCTGCGCGGCGTCGCGGTGTACCAAGTCGAGCGTGCGGGGCGGCTTGGCGTCATCCCTGTATTTTTTGAGCTGCCAGCTCCGCACCACCGCGCCGCGGTTGGAGAACTCGACGCGGTAGAGCCCGTTTTCGACAACAAAGGTTTTTTCTTGTGTCGCGGCCTTGACCAGCGAGGTGGCCGGAGTCGAGGGTGCCGCCGCGGAAACAACCGGCGGCGGTGAAGTTGAAACCTGGGGGGCGGGCATCGGCGGCGCGGGCTGAGGTTTCGGTTTGTAGAGGTACGCCCAGGCCACAATCACCAGCAGCGAGAGCACTGCTGCCAGCAACGCGCGGCGTTCCGCGGAAAGTTCCTTCACCGCCGAACCCCCATGGCATCAGAAACCACCCGGGTGTGCCGCGGCAGCGAATTGGGCTGCGGCACCGGGTCCAGGCCGCCCTGCGAAAACGGCTGGCAGCGCAGCAATCGCTTGAGCGCCAGCCATGCGCCGCGGCGCGCGCCGTGAAGTTCAATCGCTTCGTAAGCGTAGTGCGAGCAGGTGGGATAGAAGCGGCAGGCCGCAGGCATCAGCGGCGAGAAGACCCGCTGGTAAACGCGCAGGGTGGCCAGCAGGAGGCGCATGCTGATGGTACGCGGGCCGCGAGGCGCTAGTTTCGCAGGCTCTTCAGCAGGCCGACGAGTTCCGCCGCTAGCGGCGCGAACGCCGCCCGGGCCACCGAACTGCGCGGGTGAATGACAATGTCCCATCCCGAAGGTATCTCCGAGTTGTTGCGGCGCAGGATCTCGCGAATGCGCCGGCGAATCCGGTTGCGAACCACCGCGTTGCCCAGCGCCTTTTTTACGCTCAGGCCGAAGCGGCTGCCCGCAGTGCCACTGGCGCGAAAGAACACGACGAACTGCGGGCTCGAGCGCCGCTGCCCGCCTCGGTACACCGCATCATACTCGGAGCGGCGCACCAGCCGCGCGGAGCGGGGGAATCCGAACCGCGGTTTAGACAGGCGTGAGGCGATGGCGTCCCTTCTTGCGGCGCGCCGCAAGGACCCTGCGTCCCCCCTTCGTCTTCATGCGCGCGCGGAAGCCGTGGGTCTTGTGACGGCGGCGCACTTTGGGTTGAAAGGTGCGTTTCGGCAATGATGGCTCCCCTCAGTCCGCTTGGTGGACTCAAGACAAACTCAGTAGTGTAGTCGAGCACGCGGGTGCGGTCAAGGAATGCGCCGTGAAATGGCGCGCCAGAAGGTGGTTCGCTCCTGAGCGCGGCGGACCAATGAAAGTCGTGGTGCGCACCGGGAGCTCACCACGGATGCTTGAACCCGCACTCCTTCCACAGCTTTTCCCAAACCCAAATCCCGTAGGCGGTTTTGATCGGCAGCGAGAACCCGAGCTGATGCGCCAGCATGCACACCTGCCCGCGATGGTGGGCGTCATGCGAAAGCATATAGGCAAACATGGCGGCGCCCGGAGGCCAAGGCCTGGCCCAGCCGTCACGGCGAAAGTGCTTGATGCGGCCCTCGGGATCAGCCAGGGCATCCGCGAGCATCTCGGAGCATCTCGCGGCGCTCTCGGCCAGCGCCGCCCTGGCCTGCTTTTGCGTGCAGCGGGTGCGGTCGAGCCGGTCAGGCAATTTCAGATGCGGAGCCGAGAGTCTCAGCCACTTGCGGCGAATGTTGTGGACGTGAGCGAAGATTGCGGCGATGGTGCGTCCCTTGCGGCCAGGAGGGGTTGCTCGCCACGCGCGCGGGTCGAGGTGTTCGAGCACGAGCTGATTCATCCGGTCGTTGACGGCGTAGGTCTCCAGCAACGCTTGGCGAAAGTCGGGAGCGGGCACAGCAACGCGGCGGACCATGGGACCTCCTTGTAGGCACGAAGGCTAGCGCCGAACCCTGCTTAGAGCAATGGAGGGCGACGCTTGGGATCGGAAAGGTTTGTCGTATCCCCCTAGCCGAACCCTCGCGCCTGAACCCCTGGCGACGGAAGGAGTGCGCCATCCCGCACGGAGGAGAAGCCGAGCAATCTTCGAGCAGCCTCATGGTAGGCTGTTTGAGATCGCGCGAGAGGCGGGGCAGTGTTGCGGCGGGGTTTACAGTCGAAACCGTGATCCGAAGATTACAAGACTTGAAGAGCGAGCTGCGGCCCATGTTGCACTTGGCGGTGCCGCTGGTGCTGGCCGAGCTGGGCTGGATGGCCATGACCATCGTGGACACCATGATGGTCGGGCGGCTGCCGGAAAGCGCCGAGGCGATCGGAGCGGTCAGCCTGGGCGGCATCCTGTTCATGGCCGTGGCCATCTTCGGGAGCGGCCTGCTGCTGGGGTTGGACACGCTGGTTTCCCAGGCCTTCGGCGCCGGTGACCTCCAGGACTGCCACCGCTCGCTGCTCAATAGCGTGTACCTGAGCGCGGTGCTGGCGCCGCTGCTGATGGGCTTCATTTGGCTCTGGGTGCCCTTCCTGCACCTGCTGGGGATTCAGCCGGCCATCCTGCGCCTGGCCATCCCGTACCTGGGCGCAATCACGTGGAGCACGGCGCCGCTGCTGTTCTACTTCGCCTTCCGGCGCTACCTGCAGGGCATGAACCTGGTGAAGCCAGTGATGTTTGCCCTGGTGACCGCCAACCTGGTGAACCTCGCCGGCAACTGGATGCTGGTCTATGGACACCTCGGCGCGCCGGCCATGGGCACGGTGGGCTCCGGCTGGGCCACCTGCCTCGCGCGGATCTATATGGCCGGCGTCCTGCTCGGCTACATCGTCTATCACGAGCACCGCCACAAAATGGGCCTACGGCACACGCCATGGCGGCCGGACCTCGCGCGGATTCGCCGACTGGTCGGATTGGGCTTGCCCGCTGCTCTGCAACTGGCGCTGGAGGTGGCGGTCTTCGCGGCGGCCACGGCCCTCATCGGCAAGCTGGGCCCAGTGCCGCTGGCCGGCCATCAGATCGCGCTCAACACCGTCAGCTTCACCTATATGGTGCCTCTGGGGATCAGTTCGGCGGCGGCAGTGCGCGTGGGCCAGGCACTGGGGCGCGGCGACATCGCCGCGGCCAGCCGCTCTGGCTGGACCGCTGTTTCGCTGGGCGCGGGCTTCATGTCGTGCGCCGCGCTGGCATTCGTGCTCGTGCCCGCGTATATCGCGCGGATGTACACGCCGGACCGCGCCGTGATCCAGGCCAGCGTTTCCCTGCTGTTCGTGGCCGCCTTCTTCCAGCTCTTTGACGGGATCCAAATCGTGGCCACCGGCGCCATGCGCGGCGCCGGCGATACGCACACTCCCATGCTGTGCTACCTGCTGTCGTACTGGCTGGTGGGACTTCCGCTCGGCTATTTTCTGTGCTTCGGGCGGGGCTGGGGCGCGCCGGGGCTGTGGATGGGGTTGTGCGTCGCGCTGATCCTGATCGGACTGGTTCTGCTGCTGGCCTGGCGTCGCAAAGTGCACGCGCTCGCCGCCGCGCCTGTCCGCGTGTGATGCGCGACCCGAGCGCGCGCCAGGGCTAATGGCTCTGGTGGGCTTCACACAGCGGCGAAGAGCAAGGAGAGACGGGCTGCCGCGTCTCTGCCCACACCGTTCTCCGGTGGGTTGACCGCTACCTCCGGCCGAAGCGGAAGACCACCCCGGCCGAAACTCTTGCGTTGTTCTGTCTCACACCGGCGAAATGGGTGAAGATGTACTCCGCCTGGACGACGCGGATGGCGATGCGCTCGGTCGCCTTGACGTCCAGCCCGCCGCCGACGCCCGCCGCAAACGAGTTGAGCGAGCCCGAGGCCCCTCCGCCACTGGCAGTCGCCCGCGCGCCTCCCAGGAGGACTTGCCCAAAGGGCGTCAGCCGGCTGCTGCTGCGGTAGGAGATACGCGGTCCGAACATGTAGCTGAATACGTGGCCGCTCACGCCGGATTCGTTGGTGTGGTAGCCGCCAGCATCGAAGACCACCCCGAACCAGTTGTTCACGTTCCCGGCGATCGACGCGCTGCCGCCGTGGAAATTGCTGCTTGACCCGCTCTCACTGATCCGCAGGAACGAATATCCTGCGGACAGCTCGGCCTGCGGCGTATCCTGGGCCACAGCCGGCATTGCCAACAGCAATGCACCGAGCGTTAGCCATCCAATTTTTCGCATCTCACCTCTCCTTTATAAACTTCTTGTAAATGTGTACGCCCATTATAGTTGGGCTTGCTCTGCCCCGCAAGCTGGATGGCCCGATACGTTAACGTGTCGAACGATGTCTTGTCTGGGCGTTCAACAGCCGAAGCAAAACACAGGGTTTAGCGCCTACGCGGGCATGGGGCGCCTATCGTCCTAGTGGAAGGGTTCGGTGTCGGGCGCGGCGCGTTGACCCTCATCCGGGCATCTCCTAGAATGGGTTGGTTACGCAGGTTGTGTGTGAGCCCGCCGTACCGCCGGCACGTGCCCTGAGCGCAGTCGAGGGGTCCTGCCGGCGGGTCTGCCGCGAGGACCGTGTGAAAAACGCCGGCTGGAAGCCGGCGCTACAGGCGCCCCGTGGGCGACGCACAAGAAAACCATGTTTGAGAACCTGACCGAAAAACTGCAGCGCGTTTTCAAGAACCTCCGCGGGCAAGGAAAGCTCACCCAGGAGCACGTGGACGCGGCGCTGGGGCAGATCCGCGAAGCGCTGCTCGACGGCGACGTCAACGTGGGCGTAGCGGACGAGCTGCTCGCCAAAATCCGCGCCAGGGCGCTGGGTTCCGAGGTGATGCTGCAACTCTCGCCCGACCAGCAAGTCGTCAAAATCGTGCGCGACGAGCTGGCCGACCTGCTCGGCAAACATGCTAAGCCGCTGTTTGCCTCGCGGCCGCCCTCGGTCTGGCTGCTGGTCGGCCTGCAGGGCTCGGGCAAAACCACCACGACGGGCAAGCTGGCCAAGTGGCTTTCGACGCACGGCCATCGGCCGCTGGTGGTTTCCACCGACGTCTATCGTCCCGCGGCGCGCGAACAACTGGCGCAGGTGGCCCGGGCCATCGGGCTGCCGCTCTGGGCCGCGGCGGAGACGAACAAGCCGCTGGAAATCGCCCGCGGCGCCATCCGTGAAGCGAAGCTCTCCGCCTATGACGTGATTCTGGTGGACACCGCAGGGCGCCTCCACATTGATGATGAATTGATGACCGAGCTGAGCGAGTTGAAGCGCGATTTGCTGCCCGCGGAAATCCTCTTCATCGCCGATGCCATGATCGGCCAGGACGCGGTGCGTTCGGCGGGCGAGTTCCACCGCCGTCTGGGTCTGACCGGCGTGATTCTGACCAAACTCGACGGCGACGCCCGCGGCGGCGCGGCGCTTTCCATCGGTAAGGTGACCGGCGCGCCGGTGAAGTTCGTGGGGGTCGGCGAGAAGTACGACGCGCTCGAAGCATTTTACCCCGAGCGCATCGTCTCGCGCGTGCTGGGCATGGGCGACGTGATGACGCTCATCGAGAAGGCTGAGCAGGTCGTGGACGCCAAGCAGGCCGCCGAGCTCGAACGCAAGCTGCGCCGCAGCGAGTTCACGCTCGATGATTTCCGCGACCAGTTGCAGCAGCTCCGCAAGATGGGCCCGCTCGAGCAGGTCCTGGGCATGCTGCCCAAGCTGGGGCCTCTGGCCAACCTGCCCAAGGACGCCCAAGTGGATGAAGGGCGGCTGAAGCGCGTGGAGGCCATCATCAACTCGATGACCATGGCCGAGCGCGACGACCACACCCTGATTGACGGCAAGCGCCGCAAGCGCATCGCCCGCGGCAGCGGCACCTCGGTCCAAGAGGTCAACCAGGTGCTGAAGCAATACATGCAGATGCGCAAGATGATCAAGCAGTTCGGCCCCGCCGCGGCCAAAGGCAAGCTGCGCGGCCTGGGCAAACTCGCCGGGATGCAGTAAGTACTCCCGGCAAGCACCCGCGCGCCCGCCGGCAAGGCCAGAAGAACTCTCCCGAAAGCGAAAACACCCGGAATAGGCTACAATGGTCGTGAGGAGGTGTAACTAGTGCTAACCATCCGCCTGGCGAGAATTGGCAAGAAAAAGAGGCCATTCTACCGAGTTGTGGTGATTGACAAACGCAAGCCGCGCAACGGCCGGACTGTGGAAGTGGTGGGAACCTACGATCCTCTGAAAAAGCCCGCCGAGGTTTCCCTCAAGGCCGAGCGCATCAAGTATTGGCTTGGCTGCGGCGCGCAGCCCAGCGACACCGTGCGCAGCTTCCTGCGCAACCAAAAAATCGCCTGAGGCGACTGACCCTGCAATGGCACTTCCCGTTGTCCCCGGGACACGCACCGGCGAAACCTCCTGCTGACACTGGCGCGCACGTGGAGGCTCTGGATGAAAGAGCTGGTAGAAGCGATTGCGAAGGCGCTTGTGGATAATCCCGACCAGGTTCAAGTCCGGGCGGTCGAAGGTGAACAGGTCACTGTGCTCGAATTGCGCGTCCACCCCAGCGATCTCGGCAAGGTGATCGGACGGCAGGGACGCACGGCCAAGTCGATGCGCACCATCCTCGGCGCGGCCGGGATGAAACTGAGCAAGCGCCTGACGCTGGAAATCCTCGAGTAGTGTCCGCCGCTCTCTTCGCGGGCGTGACATTAGCGCGCGTGCTGCGCCCGCGCGGCATCCGCGGTGAAGTGGCCGCCGAAATCTTCACGGACTTCCCCGAAAGACTGACCCACCTCCGCGAGGTCTATCTTTGGGACGGGAAGAATCCGCCCCGGCGCGCCGCCGTGCGCGCCTGCTGGCTGCACAAGGGCCAGGCCATCTTCCACTTCGAGGGCACGGATTCGAGAAACGATGCCGAACGACTGCGTGGGCTCGAGGTGCAGGTACCGCTGGCCGAACGCCTGGCGCTGCCCGCGAGGCAATACTACGTCACAGATTTGATCGGGTGCGAAGTCTGGGAGCACGCTGCCGCGGCGGGTGCTGCCCCACGGCTGGGCCTCATCCGCAACGTCCAGTTCACCGGCGAGAAAACGCCCGGCACGCCGCTGCTGGTTGTGGATACATTGCAGGGCGAATTGCTCATCCCCCTGGCCGAAGAGATCTGCACGCGCATCGACCTCGTCGCGCGCCGCATCGAAGTCGTCCTGCCAGGCGGCCTCCGCGAAGTCAACGCCGAAGCCTGAGCCTGCCTGAACGGCGTAAACTGTAGGAAACGGAAAACTCCGCGAAGGGGGTGCGGCATGGGCGAGCAGGTCCGGCCCGGTTCTGGCGTCGTCGTACCCCTGCTCAAGCTGCTGGTCTTCACCGTGCTCGTGCCCGGCAGCGTCACGGTCTGGCTTCCCTGGTACTTTTACCTCTCGCGGACCGGCCTTCGCTCGCCCTCGCTCGGCCTTCACACCCCCGCAGCGCTCGTTTTGATGCTGCTAGGCACAAGTGGTTACCTGTGGTGCGCACTCGATTTCGCGTTCACGGGCCGGGGCACGCCGGCGCCAATCGACCCGCCGAAGATTCTTGTGGCGCGCGGGCTCTACCGATACGTGCGCAATCCCATGTACATCAGTGTCCTACTGGTCCTGCTCGGCGAAAGCCTTGTTTTCAGGTCGCTCCCTCTGTTGCGCTATACCGGAATTGTGGCAGTTGGTTTCCACCTCTTCGTCCTTCTGTACGAAGAGCCCGTGCTGCGCAACAAATTCGGCGCCTCCTATGAGGCGTATTGCCAGGCGGTACCTCGCTGGATTCCGCGCTTGAGCCGCCCCTCGAACTCCAACTAGTCTCGGATTCCCGATTTGAAAGCCGGTGATAAGGGTGCTGAAGATCTGCATCGCCTGCGTTCATGCGTGAACCGAGTACACGGAAGCCATCCGGCGGGGAAGTGTCAGCGCGAGGCAGACTGGGGCGGGCAAAACCAGCACAGCGGCTCCGCGAACGGCCAAAACGAGCCGCACGACCAACCCAAAAAGGTCAGCGCGACTTGCGGTTGACACGACGGGGCAGCAGAGCTAGGCTTTTGGGCGAAGGGGAAGTTCAAAAACGGAAATTCAGGTTAAACATCTTTGTCCTGCTCTGTCGTGATGGCCATCACATGGAGAAGTGACCCGGGTCCCTGGCTTCCCCTTGGTTCCGGAGCTAGATGAAGGTGAATGTCGGAACGCTACGGCCCCCTGTGGCGAGAAATGTACCGCGAGGAGGAGTCGGATGACGAGGAATAATAAGTTTCAGAAACTGAGCCTCTGGGGCGGGCTGGGCGTCTTGGCCCTGCTGGGAAGCACTATCGCCTGGAGTCGATCGACGTCCCATCCCGCCGCCCCGGAATGGCAAGCTGCGTCGGCAAGAGAGTCACAGTCGGCCGCGTCCTCCAGCTACGTGGTCCGGACGATCGAGGAATCCATCACCGGAACGATTTCCGGCCGGATCCTGTATAACGGGAAGCCAGTGCCGCCGAAGCGGTTCGCAGTAATCGCTGATAGATCCATCTGTGGACCTACCAGAGAGGTTTATCCAGTGAGGATCGAACAGGGAGGAATCGCCGACGCAGTCGTGTGGATCGATGACATCACCAGCGGCAAGGCGTTTAATTTCCCGAGCCCTCTCGTCGATCAGCAAAAGTGCGCGTTTGTCCCGCATGTCCTCCTAATGAAGGCGGGAGAGCTCAAGTTGGGGAACACCGACCTTTGCTTACACAACATCCATATTTTTTCCCAAGTTAACCGGGAGGTGAACAAGGCCATCCCACCCGGTGCGGCCGCCCAGGAAATAACGCTGGCGCGCGCGGACCGAGTAACGGTTCGCTGCGACGTGCACAAGTGGATGAGCTCATATGTTATCGTTGCGAAGAATCCCTACTATGTGGTTTCTGGAGCGGAGGGTAAGTTCCGGCTTGAGGGTGTTCCCGCAGGTCATTACCACTTAAAGGTATGGCAGGAAACCCTCGGCGAACTCGATCAGGAAATCACCGTCGGGGCGGCCAAAACTACGGAGACGAGTTTCACCTATCGGGTAAGCGGCCTGTAGGCTGCCCACTTGCGATCACGGCTATCCACCGTGGGGCTTTTCGGCTCCTCAGTTGCATGTGACAGGCATCACATCGCGCGGTGACTTTCGTCACCGTCACAACCCACTTGAACCCTCATACATACCCGGCGATCTTCACCTCTACCCGGACGACGGTTCTTCCTGCTTCGCGCTGAAAGGGGAAAGGATCGGCCGGTTCCGTTCCCAGAAGGAAGGGATCCGCAGGTTCAACGAATTGCGCTCTAGCTTCGAGGAGAAATTGTCCTCAACAGAGGTGCGCGACGAAGAGAAACGCAATCTGTTGGTCCGCGAAATCGGGGAACCTTTTTAACAATTTCCGGGGAAATTTGGACCGACGCCGCGCTGCCCGGAAGGAGCACGTCAATGGTTTTTGACAAAAGGGAAATGATCGTTAGTACCTTGCTTGTGGCCCGGATCATTTGTCGGTCATTACCAAGTCCTTGGCCTTCGCCGACGGTAAACTCCGCGAGAAATCTCTCCGAGAGATTCCTCGCCTCGGCAGGGCCGGGCCTCGGAATGCCACCGCAGACGGGCCAGTTGGGATAAACTTGAATTGCTATGCAGTTTGACATCCTCACGATTTTCCCGGAGTTTTTTGAGGGGCCGCTCGACCACGGCATCGTACGCCGCGCGAGAGAGACGGGGCTGCTCGACGTGCGCGTGCACGACCTGCGCGAGTTCACCCGCGACCGCCATCGCACCGTGGACGACCGGCCGTTCGGCGGCGGCGAAGGTATGGTGCTGAAGCCCGACCCGCTGTTTGATGCCGTCGAATCGCTGCTCGGCGACGAGGAAGGCGCCCAGAGGGAGGCGGGAAACTCGCGCCTAGCGGCCGGTTCCGCGACGGCGATTGTTCTGCTTTCAGCTTCGGGAAAACTCTTCCGGCAGGAGACGGCGCGCCGCTATGCCGGGCTCGAGCGCATCGTGCTGCTCTGCGGCCGCTACGAAGGCGTGGACGAGCGCGTGGCCGAGCACCTGGCCACCGAGGAGATCGCCGTCGGCGATTTCGTGCTCTCGGGCGGCGAGCTGCCAGCGGCGATGATCGTAGATGCAGTGACGCGTCTGCTGCCCGGCGCGCTGGGCAACGAGGCCTCGGCCATGCATGAGTCGTTCAGCATTGAAAGCAGCTCTCAGTCGTCAGTTGTCAGTGGTCAGCAACCAGGACCGGCCGAACGCGCCACGGGCAGCGAACCACGGGACACCCGTCACGATGCACAAGTCACCGGCCACGGCATTCTCGACTGGCCGCACTACACGCGCCCGGCCGAATTTCGCGGCTGGCCCGTGCCGGAGGTGTTGGTGGGCGGCAACCACGAACTGATCCGCCGCTGGCGCCGCCGTATGGCCCTGGCCAAGACTTTGCGCAACCGCCCGGAGCTGCTCGCTGCGGCCGCGCTGAGCGACGAAGACCGCCGCCTCCTCGACGAATTCCGCCGTGAAGAGCAGCCGTAGAATCAGCACGGCCAGCAGTTCCTCATAAGATGCTCAAGGCAGAGGACGCAGAGGCTCGCGGCGGGTGTGGAGACAATATCCCGCCCGCGATCCTCTCCCTCATCAGGGGCTGCTGCGTCTCTGTGATCGTGTGTCTTCGTACTATCTGTGGATTATTTGCCTCTGCGTGCTCTGCGCCTCTGTGGCCTCTGTGTTACATCTTCGCCGAGCCACAGGCCGCACTAGGCAAGAGCGTCGAAATTGGCTATACTTTGCGTTTGTCCTGAGCGCGCTGGCCCCACCTGAGCGGGTCTGCCGGGAACATCTGCCATGAATCGAGTGGTCGCAAAACTCCAAGAGGCGCAACTGCGAAAGGACATTCCCGCGTTCCGCGCTGGCGATACCGTGCGGGTGAACGTCCGGTTGAAGGAAGCCGAAGGCGAGAAGGAACGCATCCAGCCGTTTGAGGGCGTGGTGATCAGCAAGCGTGGGCAGCTGGCTGGAGCCAGCTTCACCGTGCGGCGCGTCAGCTTCGGCATCGGCATCGAGCGCATCTTTCCCACCAACTCGCCGACAATCAGCTCGATCGAACTGGTCAGCCAGGGCAGCGTGCGCCGCGCCAAGCTCTATTACCTGCGCGGGCGCAAGGGCAAGTCCGCGCGCATCAAGCGCGGCGAGCGCGTCGAACAGCCAGTTGCCCCCGCCGCCGAGTAAGGCCTTTCGCCCACCTCCACAGAAGTCACGCCGGGCCGTTGTTGCCCGGCGTTGTTATTCCGGGCCGCAGACTCCTGCCGAAACATCTTGCGGCACGTCCACGAATCATCGCGCCGCTCCCCGGCCGAAGTGCTGTGCTAAGATTCAGCGCCGATGGGGCGGTTGTGCTCTTCCCGCTACGAACGCGAAGCGCGCCAGCGCGGCTGGCTGCGCATCGCCGGCCTCGATGAGGCGGGGCGCGGGTCGTTGTTCGGCCCGGTCTTCGCCGCGGCGGTGATTCTGAATCCAAGGCGCCGGATCGTCGGCCTGGACGACTCCAAGAAACTCACCGCCGGGCGCCGCGCCGTGCTCGCCGCGCGCATCCGCGAGCACGCCCTGGCCTGGAGCGTCGCGGAGGTGGACGCGCAGCGCATCGACGCCTGGAACATCTACCAGGCCAGCCGGCAGGCCATGACCGCAGCGCTAGCGCAGTTGAAGATCCCGCCTGATTACCTGCTGCTGGACGCCCTGCGACTTGATCTGCCCATCGAGCAGAGGCCGTTGATCCGCGGCGATGCGCGCTCGGTTTCGATTGCGGCCGCGTCCATCCTGGCCAAGGTGGCGCGCGACGCCCGCATGCAAGAGCTGAACGAGCTGTATCCGCAGTACGGCCTGGCGCGCAACAAGGGCTACGGCACGCCCGATCATCTCGAGGCCTTGCGCGTGCACGGGCCCACGCCGCTGCACCGCTTCTCCTTCGCCCCGGTACGCGAGGCCTCCTGCTGGGCGGCTGGTGCCACGCAGGAACCCCTACCGCTCGACGTCACCCCCTTCGCTGCCCTCGACGACTGAACCCGGCGCTGCCCGCACCCCGGCCCGCGCGCGACTCCTGCAAGACAGGTGATTACTTGCTGTCCGCATGCGCGCACAGGTTGCGTTGACGCCCCTGGAGTCGCATGCTAGCGTGAATTTTGCTTCCGCTTGGCCGGCCGGGGCCGGCTCTCGCCGGAGCAGTTCCCTACCGCGAACGGCGCCGGACCGGTTGGGTTGGCTTCTTCTTCTGGGGCCCGCGGGAAAGACAGGCAAGCGTCACCAATGTCCTTCAACAAGATCAAAGCCGTCGAAACCGCCCAGAAGTACCTCAATCAGGGGAAGACTCCCCAGGCCATCGCCGAATACCAGCAAATCCTCCGCCAGGAGCCGAAGGATCAAGTCACGCTGATGACCATCGGTGACCTGTTTGTCCGCCAGGGCGACACCTTCCAGGCGCTGGAATACTTTGAGCGGCTCGCACAGCTGTTCCTGAGCGATGGCTTCGTCACCAAGGCCATCGCCATCTACAAGAAGATCGCCAAGCTGGCGCCGGAAGAGAGCAAGCCGCTCGAGAGGCTCGCCGAGCTCTACGTCCAGCAGGGCGTGATGAGCGAAGCGCGGCCGCTCTACTTGCAACTCGCCGAAGTACACCTGAAGGCCAACCGCCAGCAGCAGGCCGTGGTGCTGCTCCGCAAGCTGCTCGAAGCCGAACCCGACAACCTGCGCGTGCAGGCGCGCCTAGCCGAGCTCTACCACGCCATGGGGCAGGGCAAGGAGGCGGTGGAGACTTACCTGGGCGCAGCACAGTTCCAGCTCGATCATGGGCGTCCCGGCGAGGCGGAGAAGCTCGCCGACCGCGCGCTGAAGATTGAACCGAACCATACCGGGGCCGTCGCGCTCAAGGCCCGGGCGCTGGCCGCGGCAGGCAAGCGCGGCCAGGCCGCCACGTTGCTCGAAAGCCTGCCTGATCTGGATGCTGGCTCCGAAGTCACCGCGCTGCTGATCGAACAATATCTGCAGGGCGGAGAGCCCGAGCGCGCCGCAACCCTGGTCCTCAGGGTCGCCGAGCGCAATCCGAAAAACTATGAGCTGGCCTTCAAGGTGGGCGCAGCCCTGGTGGACGCCAGTGAGGTGGACCGCGCGCTCGCGGTGCTCGATCCCATCCGTGAAACCATGATCGAAGCCGGTGACCACGAGCGCTTGGCCCAGACTCTGGCCTCCGCCGCCGAGCGCCGCCCCGGCCAGCTTCAGCCGCTCGAGTGGCTGGTGGATCTCTACGGCCGCGCGAGCGATTCTTTCCGCCTGCCTGATGCGCTCGGGCAGCTGGCCGAAGCCGCCGCAGCGTCCGGCCAGCTCGAACGCGCGAGACAGGTCTACGAGCAACTGCTGGACCGCGACCCCGAGGACGAAGGCGCCCGGCGCAAACTGAATCAGGTGCGGACCCGCCTGGGGATGGAGCCGCTCGAACCCGCTCCGCTGGCCGCTTCGCCAGCGGGGACGGCCAAGCCGGCCGACACACCCAACGTCGAAGCCAGAGCAGTCCCGGCGGTACCTGAGCAGGAACTCGACGAGGAAACGAAGCAATTCGTCTCCCAGTCGCTCACCGATGTGGACCTGTTCTCCAGCTACGGCCTGACTCAGAAAGCCGTGGACTTGCTCGAAGTCGTGCTCCAGCGGGCCCCGCGTCACACGCCGAGCCTGGAAAAACTCCTAGACCTTAACCTGGGCGCGGGGAATGACCGCCGCACCGCGGAACTCGCCGCACAGCTGCAACAGATTCACCTCGAGCGCGGCGACACCGCCGGGGCCGAGCGCTTCTCTGAGTTGCGCCGGCGCTTCCAGCGCGCTGCCGGCCTGGCGTCGGAAGATCTGGCCGCCGCTACGGCGCAGGCGCCCCGGCCCGCCGAGTTTCCGGTCCCCACGGTTGAGGCCGCGCCGGCGCCAGTGGTGTCCCGCCCGCCGGTGGCGGAAGTGGAAGCGGTGCCGATGGGCGAAGCGGCCGTCCACGAAGTGGATCTCTCGGAGGAATGGGCGGCTCTCTCCCAAGAGGTGGCGGAGGCGGCGCCCGCGGAGCAGGGACACACCGAACCAGGCGCCGACTCGCATGCCGATGCTCCCCTGGCAGAGCCCGCAGCGGTGAATGCGGAGCTAGCCCGGATGGAGTCGCGACAAGCCGCGGAAGCTGCCATCAAACCTCACGTCGAACCAGCCCCGGAGACCGTCTCCGACGAAGTGCCCGAGTACGAACTCGAACTCACGCCCACCCTGGCTGAAACGGAGGCCGCTGCGCTGCAATCAACAGGGGAAACCGGGTCGGCGGAGCCTGTTACACTCATGCAGAGCAGCCTTGAAACCGATGATTTCCTGTCCAAGCTGGCCACGGAGCTGAATTCCCTGGCCGCAAACCCGCCTCCACACGCGCCTGCGGTTCCGGCGTTCATCCCTGCGCCGGGTTCTCTGGTTTACGATGCATCGGGGACCACCCCGCCCGCTGCGCGCGGCCCCGCCGCGATCCCGGAGGCACCGGCACAGCCCGCCGCCCCGGTGGACCATACCGCTACCGAACCTCCCGGGCCCCTGCGCGAGGTCTTCGAGGAGTTCCGCGCCGCGCTGGGGGAAATGAGCGCGGAGGAAGAAGAGGATCTGGAGACCCACTACAATCTCGGCATCGCCTACCGCGAGATGGGCCTGCTCGACGAGGCCATCGGCGAATTCCAAAAGGTCGCCAAGGCCGTCGACCTCGGCCGGGCGTTCCGTTATGCGATGCAGTGCTGTACACTGCTGGGGCTGGCTTTTATGGAGAAAGGGCAGCCCCAGATCGCGGTGATGTGGTACGAACGCGCTCTCCGAACCCCCGGCCTGGACCAGGAGTCCGTCCTCGCGCTGCGCTACGACTTGGGCGTGGCTCAGGAACTGTCCGGCGACGAGGCCGCGGCTCTCCAGAGCTTCTCCCAGGTCTATGGCATGAACATCGACTACCGCGATGTCGCCGAACGCATTGGCACGCTGGGGAAGCACCGTTGAGACACGGCTGCCCCGCCCAGAGATGACCCGCCTGCTTCGCGTGCTGCTGATCCTGATCTGCTTCGAGCTAGGTGTGCTGCTGGTGTTGCTGCCCTGGTCGAACATTTGGGAGCGCAACTACTTTCTGAATCGCTACCCGGTGCTGATCCGCTACCTGCTGAACCCTTCTCTGCGTGGCGCCATCAGCGGGCTGGGCGTGCTCGATATCGCGCTGGCAGCCGGGATGATCCGGCGCCGCGATCCGGCCACCGTTGTCACCCGAAGCTAAACTGCTCATCTGTTACGTCACCGACCGGCGGGCACTGGGCGCCGTCGAGCTCCTCGGCGTGGTGCGCCGCTCGGCCGCGGCCGGAGTGGATTGGATTCAGCTTCGCGAGAAAGACCTGCCGGCCCGGGAACTGGTAGAGCTGGCGTGCGGAGCCGTGGCGGGGACTCGCGGTTCGGCCACGCGCATCCTGGTCAACGACCGGCTGGACGTGGCGCTGGCTGCCGGCGCGGCGGGCGTACACCTGGGCGAGCAGTCGCTGCCTGTCGCGGCGGTGGCGGGCTGGCGCCACGGAGCGGACGCGCCCGCGGGGTTTCTGGTGGGCGCTTCGTGCCACTCGCTCGACGCCGCCCTGGCGGCCGAGCGCGATGGCGCCGACTACGTTGCGTTCGGGCCGGTGTTTGCCACGCCCTCGAAAGCCGCGTACGGCCCGCCGCAGGGGCTCGACCGCTTGGCCGAAGTCTGCCGCAGCATGCGCATCCCCGTGCTGGCGATCGGTGGCGTCACGCTGGAGAATGCTTTGCAGTGTCTTGCCGCAGGCGCTGCCGGTGTCGCTGCGATCCGCCTGTTTCAGGAGTCCGTCGATCTCGCCGCAGTGGTGACACAGCTCCGCGCTTTGGCCTGACCTTCAGGCGCCGAGCCAACGGCCGATGGGCTGGCAGCTCGCCACGTTGTCGCAAATCACTTTGGCCGTAGCGGTAATGGGAATCGCCAAGATCAGCCCGACGCCGCCCCACAGCCAGCCCCAGAAGAGCAGCGCCACGGTGACGGCCAGGGCGTTCAGGTGCACGCGGCGGCCCACGAGCGCCGGGATGAGCACGTTGATGGCGATCAGGTGGAAGAAGGAGAGCGTGCCGGCCACGCCAAGGTACGGCCACGCCGAGGTCCTCCACGTGCTCAGGCCGATGACGAAGGGTGGAATCCAGGCCAACAGCGCGCCCAGGTAGGGCACCAAGTTGAGCAGACCGGAGACCACGCCGGTCAGGAAGGGATACTCGAGGTCAATCATCCAGAAGAACACCGAGCTGACCAGCGCCAGGATGACCGCCACCAGCGCGTTGCCCACTACATAGCTGCGCAGCACCACGCTGACCTGGTCGAGCGTCTGTTTCACCTGAGTGCGCTGAGAAGAAGGAAACAGTTGCAAGGTGGCGTGCCAGACGTCCCGCTTGGCCGCGAGCATGAAGAAGACCAGAAAGGGCACGAAGGTGGCCTCCAGCAGCACGGTGTAGAGCGAGCCCAGCCCGCGCAACACCAGGCTGCGCACCGGCCGCTGCTCCTCGACGCGCACGGCCAGCCGGCCGCGCTGTTGCTCTTCGGGCGTGATTTCGGAGACGCGCGACTCCAGCTTCTCGAGCCTGCGCTCGACGGCGGCAGCCGCTTGTTTCAGTACCGAGCTGTACTTCGGCCAGTCGGCCGCGAAGTGATCGGCGCGGTCAAACACCATGTAGACCAGACCCACCACCACCGCCAGCGCCAGCAACAGCACCACCAACGAACCCAGCGCCCGCGACACGTGCACGCGCTCCAGCCATTCGACCAGTGGATCCAGCAGATACGCCAGCAGGACCGCGAGCAGCAGCGTCATCACCACGCTGGCCGCCCAGTAACAGAAGGCCAGCACAATCCCGCCGGCGATAATGCGCTGGCTGGCGTTCGACCGCGGGCTCAGCTTGGCCGTTTCGGGGGTCATGGGGGGACGTCCGCGCTCACCATATCACAGCCACCGCGCCTGGAACACGCTGGCGGCTCTTTCTGCTTCCGAAAAAGAATTTTCGCCCGGGTGTGCACGGGAGGACCCGGGCGCGCTTGCCCTCTCCCCGGGGCTGCGCTAACGTAGAGCGCAGGATGCTCCCCGCGATCGCACTGCCCTGGACCGCCCTGGCGCGGCTCAACACCCGCGCCGTGCTCGACATCCTGATCATCACCGCGGTGATCTACCAATTGCTGAAGCTGCTGCGCGGCACGCGCGCGGTGCAGATGCTGGTGGCCATCGGGATACTCATCCTGCTCTACCGAGGCGCGCGCTGGGCGCGGCTGGAGATGGTCGAATGGCTGCTCACGACGCTGCTGCCCTATTTTGCCATCGCGCTGATCGTGCTGTTTCAGCCGGAGATCCGCCGGGCGCTTTCGCGTTTCGGCCGGAGAATATTCTGGGGGCCGTTTTCCGCGCACCGCCCCACCGAATCGCATGACGACCTAGTGCTGGCGGCCAGCTATTTCTCGCAGAATCGCATCGGGGCGCTGATGGTCATCGAGCGCGACGTCGGCCTGCGCACCTATATCGAAAGCGGCATCCCGCTTGACGCCACGCTGAGCTATGACCTGCTGCTCTCTGTCTTTCATCCAGCTTCGCCGCTGCACGACGGCGCGCTGATCATCCACGGCGGGCGGGTGGCCGCGGCGGCCTGCTTCCTGCCGCTCTCTCTCAACCCCACCATCTCCAACCAGCTCGGCACGCGCCACCGCGCCGCCATCGGGGTCACCGAGGAAAGCGACGCCGTGGTCGTACTCGTCTCCGAGCAGACCGGGGCGATTGCGCTGGCCACCGGCGGCACGATCGAGCTCAACCTGACTCCCGAGATGCTCGCCGAGCGCTTGGCGGCACTCTTTGCGCGCTTCCGCGCGCAGGTGGCCCTGCCCGCACCGCTCGGGCGCCCGCGGCCCGAAGCGGTGAGAAAGTAGCCGCGAGGGCAGCGATGAAGCGCTTCCTCCACGAATGGGTTCTCCACAACCTGGGACTGAAGCTGCTCGCGCTGGCCATGTCCTTTCTGCTGTGGGCCACCTACACGAGCGAGCCGGTGGCCGAGGTGAGCTACCTGGTGCCCATCGAGTTCAACAACCTGCCCAAGGATCTGGAAATCTCCGGCGATGTGCTTGCGCAGGCGCGGGTGCGCGTGCGGGGCCGCGCGGCGCTACTGCGGAGGTTGAGTCCCTCCGATCTCGGCCTGAGCGTGGATATGGGCGGCGCACGCCCGGGTGATAATTCCATCCCACTCACCCCGGACCAGGTGGCGGCTCCCTATGGAGCCACGGTGGTCCGCGTCACGCCCGCTCAGGTGCGCGTCCCGCTGGCGCCGCGCCGGCCCGCCCCTGAGTAACCTTTCAGTGCCCTGCGTTGCGCATCGCGCTGGCGCGCTGCAGCAGCGTGGTAGACTGACCCGTTCTGCCGCGCCCTGAGAAATTCTATCGGGGAGCGCAGCTCGACCCGGCCCTTATGCCCAAAGAATTGTTCGGCACCGACGGCATCCGCGGAGTGCCCGGCAAATTTCCGCTCGACGACCGCACGCTTTACTGGATCGGCCTTACGCTCGGCGAGTACGTGCGGCAGCGCACCGCCCGACCGCGCGTGCTGCTCGGGATGGACACGCGTGAGTCCAGTCCGCACATCGCCGGGCTGCTGGCTGCGGGCTTGACGGCTGCGGGCGCCGCCCCGGCATTCGCCGGCGTGATCACGACGCCGGGCGTGGCCTGCCTGGTGCGCCAGGAAGGCTTCGGCGCCGGCGTGGTCATCTCCGCGTCCCACAATCCGTTCCACGACAACGGGGTCAAACTGATTTCCAGCGCGGGGACGAAGTTTGCGGATGAGATTGAAGCGGGCCTCGAGAGCACGATCTGGAAACGCAAGGACGAAAAAGTCTCGGACAAGCCTGCGACCCTGGCGGCCGATACCTCGCTCGATGACGATTATCTTGCATTTCTCCGCGCGAGGGCCATTCCCGGCGCACAGCTAACAGGGATGAAGCTCGTGCTCGATTGCGCCAACGGCGCGGCCAGCGAGTTGGGCCCGGCGCTGTTCGATTCGCTCGGCGCCGAGGTGCTGGCCATCCACAACCAGCCCGACGGGCGCAACATCAATGCCGGCTGCGGCTCGCTCCACCCGGAATGCCTGCAGAAAAAGGTGGTTGAAACCAGCGCTGCGCTGGGCGTGGCGTTTGACGGCGACGCCGACCGCGCGGTTTTTGTGAGCGCCTCAGGACTACTGGTCAACGGCGACGGCGTGCTGCTGGCCGCGGCGCGGTACCTGGCTTCGGTCGGACAGCTCAAAGGCAGGCGGATCGTGGGCACCACGATGGCCAACCTGGGCCTCGAACGCGTGCTCCACGCCGAAGGTTTCCAGCTCGCGCGAGTGGAGGTGGGCGACCGCTACGTGCTCGAAGAGATGCAGCGCAGCGGCTGCAACCTGGGCGGCGAACAGTCGGGCCACATCATTTTCCTCGACGACGCCACGACCGGCGACGGCCTGCTCACGGCGCTCAAGATCGCCTGCCTGGTGGCGCTGCGCGGCCCGCTCGACGATCTCGTGAAAGGCTTGGAGGTTTTCCCGCAAACCATCCTCAACGTGAAGGTGCGCGCGAAACCTCCGCTCGAGTCGCTGCCCGAGGTTTCCCGTGTGCTCGCCGAAGCCAATCGCTCGCTCGGCGATGCCGGGCGCATCGTGCTGCGATACTCCGGCACCGAGCCACTGGCGCGCGTCATGGTCGAGGCCGAGCGCGCCGAAGACGTTGAGCGCTGGTCCCAGGCGCTGGCGTCCGCCGTGCGCGCCGCCATCGGCGCCTGAGCCTTCACTCCTCACTTCGCTCCTCCACGCAAAGCGCCGGCGGGACGCCGGTGCTACCGGGGAACTCGTCCCGGGGGTCTTCCCGAATGACGCGAAGGAATCGGAATGACCGCATGCTGTTGCCGAGGGGGGCGGAATCCCGCTTGCCTTTTTCACTCGGAATCGAGTATATAAAAGCCAATTAATATCCAGGTTAGATATGCAGGCCTGAGGAGCAAAGTTCGATGCGCGTGGGTGTAGCGGGCCTCTTCTTGGCGTTTGCCCTCACCGTGACAGCCTCGGCGCAGGAAAAGGAGGGCGCGGCGCCGGCTGCTGCTGCGGCCCTGCCCAGTTATCCGGCCAAAGCCAGTGGGCTGAAGAAACTTATCCAGGACATCCTCAAGGCCCAAAAAGAGGGCAAGGAGCAGGCGGTGAACGCCTATTTGAACTCATTTCTCCTTCGCGAGCCCGATCCATGGTTCGAGCAGGTTTTTGGCGAAGCCCAGGGCAATACTTTCTCGTCAGTGTACCGGGGCGCCCGGGGGAGTCTTCAGGCCGAACTCTATGACGCCTTTCAGACAGCGGGGCAGCAGAAAATGACCGACGTGGATGTCCACCGCTTTGAAAAGACCTGCGATCCCCATGCCAATGAGCAGGAGTACCCGGTGTTGGCGGCGCGAGCCCGGCCGGAGCCGCTCTACGAAGTAAGCATGATGCGCGGCGGAACCTACGGCAGAGTGTATTGGTTCTTCGCCTACATCGATGGCGGCTTCCGCTTTATCGGCACCTATCAAATGAGCTCCATGCCGTTCGCAAGGTTCGGGGCGTCCGGAGACGCGCAAGGCTTGAGCCGCATTCGTGTGGGCGGCCCGGTTCAACAGGCGAAATTGATCCACCAGCCGCCGCCGACTTACCCGGAAAACGCCAAGAGGGAACGTCTGCAAGGCACGGTCCGTATGGTGGCGGCGATTGGAACGGATGGAGCCGTGCATGACATCCACGTGGTCCAGGGTCGCTGCTGGCTTGCAGAGGCCGCCGTCGAGGCGGTGAAAAAGTGGCGCTATTCTCCGACTTTGCTCGATGGGCGGCCAGTCGAAGTGGTCACAACGATCGACGTCAACTTTATCCTCACGACACATCCCTAGCACGGCGGGGGGATTCTCCCAAAGAACATAGGTATGCGGTGGCGGTTTGTGAGAAACCGTAGCCTACTATGCGGTGGGCAAGATCTACCACGGCTTACGGTGTTGCTAAGGCCAGCGCGCGCAAGGAATTACCGCGTGAGGCCAAAAGCTCGCGGAGCTGGCACAGGGTTTGCTCTCCACTCGTTCACGTTGTCTCAGTTTCCCGGGGTGGACCTGTTCCGCCGCGACGGAACGGGAGAAGATTAGGGTAGAAGAGGGGCTCCTTTGTGGGGCCCCTTTTCATTTCTCCTTGGGGCTGTCGAGGCGGCGTTTTGTCGCCGGCGGCGCGTTGTCGCCGGCGCGCGGCCTCAGGAAGCCGCCGACTAGTGCGACACTCCGCGCTCCTCGCATACTATTTCGATCTGTTCCAGGCAGCCGAAGACATCGCGAATGCCGGGCAAGGCCTCTTCACTTGAGCCCACCCATTGCGCGTAGAGCTCGCCGTAGCGGTCAGTGACAAAGACGCCCAAGCACTGCTGCCCGGCCGGGCCGAACGCCTCCGGGCCCAGGTAGGCGCGCTGCGCTCGGCCGCTCAGGTCCGTGGCGACGATGATTTCAGGGGGAAGCCTCTCGCTCAGAAACGCCGTCACCGGTGCGGGGAACACGCCCAGAGCCACCGCTTCCTGCTCGGCAAGTTCCACGGCGTGCGCCGCGAGTGCCCCCAGGAATTTTTCGCAGCCGTGGCAGCCGGAGTGCAAGAATGCGATGAGTAGATTTTTCTTCTGCTTGAAGTCCCCCGCGCGAATAACTTGCCCGGTGGGCCTGCGCGCGGTCAGCGGCGGAATCACTTCATGCGCTGGCAACATCCTCGCTCACCCCCCTGGTTGGGAATTCCCGCGCCGCCAGGAAGGAAAAATCGGCCGCCGGGGAAAAGGCAGGAAACTGCGCGCGCCAACTTCTCCGCAGGCGGCGCAAAGTGATTATACCACTCGCCAATCATTGCGGGTCAGCGGCAGCCCACTCACGCCGCTCGATAGCGGATGAAAGCCGCAAGGGCACGGTTCCAAAATTCTGGAACCGTGCCCCTGCAAGGAAAGCGCGCTGCGGCTGCGGTCTAGCTGCAGCCGGAGGTATTGCCGCAGTTTTCGCACTTGTAGCAACCGCCGTTCGGAGTCATCAGCATGCCGCAGTTGGAGCAGATGTGCGCGGCGTCGGGCGCGATGCTCGAACGCCCGGCCGAGGGTTCGGCGGACTCGTGCGTCACCGGAGGGAGCGCGGTGGCGGCGAGCATCTCGCCGTTGGTCAGGCCGGTGAGCTTCAGGTATTCGGCGGAGATGAATTTTCCGCCGAGCCAGCGCGCGATGTAGTCGAGCACGGAGCTGGCGAAGCGGATCTCCGGATTGCCAGTGTAGCCCGAGGGCTCGAAGCGGGTGTTGATGAGCTTATCCACCAGGGCCTTGAGCGGCACGCCGTACTGCAAGCCAATGGAGACGGAGAGCGCGAAGCCATCCATGAAGCCGGAGAGCGTCGAGCCTTCCTTGGCCATCTTGATGAAGATCTCGCCGGGCGTGCCGTCCTCGTACATGCCCACGGTGAGGTAGCCCTCGTGGTTGCCAATGGAGAACTTGTGGGTGATGGACTTGCGCTCGCTGGGCAGCTTGCGGCGCTGAGCGCGATGGAACAACTCCTGCTGCTCGGCAGCGGCCGCAGCGGGCTGCGCCGGCTTGCCGGGCTCTTCCTTCTTCGCGCCGGCGGCGGAAAGGGGCTGGGAACGCTTGGAGTTGTCGCGGTAGATGGCCACGGCCTTCAGGCCCAGCTTCCAGGACTCGACATAGGCCTGCATGATGTCTTCGAGGGTAGCTTCCTCGGGCATGTTGATGGTCTTGCTGATCGCGCCGGAGAGGAAGGGCTGCGCGGCGGCCATCATGAGCAGGTGGCCGCGCCAGGCGATCGAACGGCCGCCGCCCGCCGGGGTCAGCGAGCAGTCGAACACGGGCAGGTGCTCGGGCTTGAGGCCCGGGGCGCCCTCGATTTTGCCGGACTGGTCAATGTAGGCGACGATCTGCGCAGCTTCTTCGGGCGGATAGTCCAACTTCATCAGCGCCTGGGGCACGCAATTGTTGACGATTTTGATCAGGCCGCCGCCGACCAGCTTCTTGTGCTTGACCAGGGCCAGGTCGGGTTCGATACCGGTGGTATCGCAGTCCATCATGAAGCCAATCGTGCCGGTGGGAGCGAGCACGGTAACCTGCGAGTTCTTGTAGCCGAACTTCTCGCCCAGGTCGAGCGCAGTGTCCCAGGCTTCCTGGCTGGCGCGCAGCAGCATGGGCTGCACGTTTTCGGGCTTGATGGGCCGCAGGGCGTCGCGGTGCATGCGGATGACGTCGAGCATCGGCTCGCGGTTGACGGCAAAGCCCGGGAACGGCCCCAGGCGCTCGGCCATGCGCGCCGACTGCGCGTAGGCCTCGCCGCACATCAGCGCGGTAAGCGCGCCGCACATGTCACGGCCGCCGTCGGAATCATAGGGCAGCGCCATGGCCATCAGCAGCGCGCCGAGGTTGGCGTAGCCCAGGCCAAGCGGGCGGAAATCGTGCGAGTTCCGCGTGATCCTTTCGGTCGGGTAGCTGGCGTTGTCCACCAGGATTTCCTGCGCGGTGATGGTGAGGTCCACGGCGT
>JBGPZW010000123.1:0-10439 GCA_041493955.1 Terriglobia bacterium | reverse complement strand
TTGATCTCCTCCCGGGCATGCGCGAAGGGCTGGGCGCTGCGGTAGGGCCGGTCGGAGGTCATGGCGTCGAGCGCATCGGCCACGGCGAATATGCGCGCCCCGATCGGGATCTCCTCGCCCTTGAGGCCGCGCGGGTAGCCGGTGCCGTCGTAGTACTCCTGGTGCGCGAGTACGATCTCGGCCGCATCGCGGAGAAAAGGGATGCGCACCAGCATGCCGTGGCCGATGTCGCAATGGCGCCGCATGATCGCGCGCTCCTCTTCGGTCAGCGGGCCGGGCTTGCGCAGGATGTGGTCGGGAATGGCCATTTTGCCGATGTCGTGCAGAAAGGCTGCGCGAGCGATGCACGGGAGTTGTTGCGGCTCGACCTTCATCGTCTGGGCGATGGAGATGGTGAACGCGGTGACGCGCTGGCAGTGGCCCTCCGTCTCGGAATCCTTCAGGTCCAGCGCGCTGCCCAGCGCCTCCAACGTGTTGTCGTACGATTGCTCAAGCTGGCTGAGCGCGCCACGGAGTTGCGCGGTGCGCTCCTCGACGAGTTTTTCTAGGTTGCGCTGGTAGTTGCGGTTTTCGAGCACCAGGCGGCGGTGCTCGAGCGCGCGGCGCACGCCGAGGAAAAGCTGATCTTTTTCAAACGGCTTCAGGATGTAGTCGTAGGCGCCGCGGCGCATGGCCTCGAGCGCGATGGAGAGGTCGTGCATCGCCGTGACCATGATCACCGGGAGGTCCTCGTCCTTCTTGCGCAACCACTCGAGCAGCTTCAGCCCGTCCATCTCCGGCATGACCATGTCGCTGAGTACCAGGTCGTGCGAGTTCTTCTGCAGGTGCTCGAGCGCGAGGCGGCCGTTGCCCACCACTGTGCACTGGTAGCCCTGGGCTTCGAGCAGCGTCGCGACGACTTCGCGGATCGCTTCTTCGTCGTCCACTACAAGAATTTTCTCGCCCGCCAAGCGTAACCCCTTATAAACGTATTATAAGGCAGGACACAGTAGTACCAAGCCTTTGTTGCCGGTTTTCAAACCCGCGTGCTAGGTTCAATAACGGTTTCCCTTTAGGGTTCTTCCCTCGGTCCGTGCAGCGCCAGCCCAGCCGAGGCTCTGCGCTTGGAGGCTGTAACCACACATGCCAAACCAGGGCCTGCTCGCGATTACCTTCTTTGAAGCCTCGGCGTTCTCGATACTTCTGTTCCTCTACCTGGTTCTCTACCGGGACATGCCCGCGCGCTTTCTGCGGCTCTGGCTGGCGGGATGGGCGCTGTTCACTGCCTATGGAGCCGCCCAGATCGTTTACGTCGTGCGGGGGGGGCTGACGGAACGCGTGGCCATGCTGGAATGCCACATGGCCGGCCTGGTGCTCTTCTTGGCCGTCGTCCTGGTTTACACGGGGCGAGAGCGGTGGCTGGCTTGTTTGTGGCCCCTGGCGGCTCTGGGAGCGCTCTGGGTGGGGTTTGGCGAGCGCACCCAGATTCTCGGCCAATTGGTTCGGGTGACTTGGCCCACAGCGGTTCTGGAGAGCGCCATCCTGCTGACGGCGGGGTGGATCCTCTGGCGCTACGCCCGGCCGCGGAGTGGCCACGGGGCCGTGCTGCTGGCCGCAGCCCTGCTGCTGGGCGGGTTGCATGGGCTTGACCAGCCGCTTTGGGGAACCCAGCCGATCTTCTTGCTGCGTGTGGCCTTCGACGACCTACTGGAACTGGCTCTGGGCATCGCCATGGCCGTGCTGGTGCTGGAGACGGCCCGCGTACGCACCGAGGACCTCAACGATAAGCTGCGACGGCTGACCCTGATTACCGCCGCCAGCACGCAGACCTTCAATGTGGACGACGTCCTCAGCGAGGTGCTCAGGCACCTGGTGGAGAGCCTCAATGCGAGTCACGGATTGGTGCGACTTCTGGCCGGGGAAGGCGATAGCGCCCAGTTGGTGATCCGGGCGTCAGTGGGCTTCACCGAGTCCTTCCTCGAAAAGCACGCGTGCATCTCCGCCAACGAGCCGTGGGCCCGCAAGGTCCTGCAACAGAACGCGCCGTTCCTCTCCTATGAGGACGAACGCCACCCGGAGGTGCGCCAGCGCATGGAGGCCGAGAGCATCTCGGCCATGATCCTGGTGCGGCTGCCGGGGAACGAAACGCCCCTGGGAGTGCTGGCCGTGGGTTCGCGAGCTCCCCGGCGCTTCCAGGGCGACGAGATCAATTTCCTGTTCAACGTGGCCAACCTGCTCGGCCTCACCATTCAAAACGTCAGCTTGTTCGAACACGCCGCAGGCGCCGAGCGCCAGTGGATGTACACCTTCGATTCCATCGGGGACCCCATCCTCGTTCACGACCAAGAGTGCCGCATCGTCCGCGGCAACCAGGCGCTGGGCGACCGCCTAGGGGTAGCCTGGGATGCGCTGCTCGGACGGTCGGTGGCCGAGGTTTTCCGCCGGGGCGCCAACCGCTGGGAGCGCTGCCCCTACTGCGAGGGCGCCGCCGGGAAGGGCGACGAGGTTGATCCCAACCTGGGCGGGATCTTTCTGGTGTCCAACTCGGGGTTTCATGCCGCCGGTGGAGAGCGGCTGGGCACCATTCACGTGCTCAAGGACATCACCGAGCGAAAACGCGCCGAGGAGAAGTATCGCAACCTGATCGCCAACCTGCAGGAGGGCGTGTTCATCTCCACGCCCGAGGGGCGCTTCTTAGACTTCAACGACGCCTTTATGCGCATGCTGGGCTTCGAGAGCCGCAAAGATCTGTTAAATGTGGATATTGCCTCCTCCATTTTCGTCAGCGCCGCCGATCGCGAGCGCCTGAAGAAGCTCCTGCGCGAGCATGGCGCGGTCACTGACTTTGAATTTCAGATGCGCCGCCGGGACGGCGAGGTGCTCACCGTCCTGGAGTCCAGCTTTGCCACGCGTGACGAATCCGGAGCCATCACCGCCTTTCAGGGCTTTGTGCTCGACATCACCGAGCGCAAGCGCGCGGAACAGGAGATCCGGAGGCGCAATCGCGAGCTGATGGTGCTGAACTCCATCGGACAAACGCTCAGCCAGTCGCTCGAGCTCTACGAAATGCTGGGGCGGGCGTTGCGGCAGGTGGTGGAGCTGTTTGGCGCGGACGCGGGTGAGATCTATCTGCTCGAGGACAAATCCCGTGTGTTGCGTCGAGCCGCGGCGGTCGGCCACCGTTCCGAGTACGCCCGGCATTTTCCGCCGACAGCCCTGCCGTCGGAGCTGCTCGACCACATTCGCGCCGTGCGGGCCACGGTGCTCTCCACGCAAAGCCTCCCCCTGCCGCCGGTGTTTCGTGACCTGCAACAGAAGGAAGGGATTAAGATCTCCCACGTGGTCGTGCTGTGGTCTAAGGACCGCATCGTGGGGGCCCTGATCGTGGGCAGCCGCAGGCTGCGGGAGTTCTCCGGCGCGGAGCTGAACCTGTTGACGTCGGTGGGCAGCCAGATCGCGGTCACCATCGAGAAAATGCTTTTGCACGAGGAGACGCGCCAGGCCTACGAGTCTCTGCGCCGCACGCAGGAACAGCTCCTACAGAGCGAGAAAATGGCGGCGGTGGGCCAGCTTATCTCCGGCGTGGCGCACGAGCTGAACAATCCGCTCACGGCCATCCTGGGCTACAGCCAGCTCCTGGCCTCGAACGACCACGTCAGCTCGCGCGGTGCCGAGTACGTGGACAAGCTCTACAAACAGGCCCAGCGCACGCACCGCATTGTGCACAACCTGCTCAGCTTTGCCCGCCAGCAGAAGCCGGAACGCCTGCCCGTGCGCCTCAACCAGATTCTGGAAGACACCCTGGCGCTGCGGGAATACGACCTGCGGGTGAACAACATCCAGGTCCACCGGGAGCTTGCCGCAGGCCTGCCGCTGACCGCTGCGGACGCCCACCAGCTCCAGCAGGTGTTCCTGAATATTCTGAACAATGCGGTGGACGCCATCCTGGAGCGGTCTGACCGCGGCGAGATCTGGGTGCGCAGCGGGCTGGAGGACGGCCGGCTGTCGGTCGAGTTCACCGACAGTGGCTCCGGCGTGCACGACGCCCTGCGGGTCTTCGACCCCTTCTACACCACCAAGCCCGTGGGCAAGGGCACCGGCCTGGGCCTGAGCATCTGCTACGGTATTGTGACCGAACACGGCGGCGAGATCGCGGTGCGCAACTCACCGCCACTCGGAGCCACTTTTGCCATCTCTCTACCGGTTATGCCGGTGGGCGAGCCGCGCGAGGTGAGCGTCGCCGGCGCGGACCGGGCACCCTCCGGGGGTCGCGTTCTCCTGGTCGATGACGAAGAAGCCGTGCTGGAACTCGAACAGGAAATTCTGACCGGCCGCTGCCGTTCGGTCCGGGCGGCCCGCAGCGGGCGCGAGGCTCAGCAGCTTCTGGAAAAAGAGCCGGTGGACTTGGTGGTCACGGATCTGAAAATGCCCGGCGAGGTGACTGGCCGGGAGCTCTACCACTGGATCTGCCGCCACCACCCCGAGCTGGCGGGTCGCGTCGTGTTCACCATGTCCGATGCCCGCACCGAAGAAGTCGGGACCCTGCTCGAGGAGAGTGGTTGTCCCTTTATTCAGAAGCCGTTTGAAGTGGAGAGGTTTCTGGGTGTGATCCGGAGGGCCCTCTCGCAGGCGAACACGTCCGTGATCAAACGCTGAGGGTCGTTCGCAGGCGCTTACCACCGGCTTCTTCGAGCTTCGCCATGGCGGCTTCGATTTCTGCCGCCAGACCACCCACCAGCTGCGTCAGGCGTGCCAGTTGCGGGACAGGCACGAGGCCGGTCCGTAGCGACAACGACACCAGACGGAGGTGAATCCAGAAGCGCCACCAGAGCCAGAGCCGCTCGGCTTCTTGCTTCCGGCTGACCTTCGGCGAAAGTGCCGCCACGGTTCGCCCCAGGCGATGGAGCCTCGAAAAATCCTCTTCAAGCCCGGCCAAGAATTGCAAAGCAACGCCGCGCCGCTCGGCGCGGGATCGGCGGGCAATTCCGCGCGGAGCCCGCTGCCTCAGATATTCCTCATCGTCGGAGGAAAGCGCCTGGCGAATCTGCGGGAAGTGGCGGTAGTGGGTGGGAAACATCTCTTCGAGGGATAGATCGGCCGCTGCGGGGGCCGGCCGGCCTGACCCGGCGCGCGCCCGCGCCGTCCAAAACATCAGCACCAAGAGCAACGCGGCAATGGCAGCGAAAATCACCAGCTCGATCATGGTTTGAGCATCTCCAGCAACCGGTCATTCAGCGCTCGCAACCGGTAGCTCACTCGGGGCGAGAGATCGTCGTAGATTTCCTGCGGCAGCAGAGCAGGGGCCGGCGCTACGCGCGGCACCGGGTGGCGTAGCGCCGCCAGCCAGAACAGTAACGCTACCTGGAAGGAACCCGGGCGGACCCAGCTCCACCAGCCAAAGAACTGCCCCAGGAATTCCCGCAGGATACTGTTGTTGAACACCTGCACGCCGGAGTAGAAGCCCAGGCCGAGTGCGATCATCTTCTCCAACGCTTGAACCCGGATTCCGTAGTAGCGGCTGATGGCCAGCAGCGCAAGCAGAATGGCCACCGCCGCCAGCTCCAGGCCCCGCTCGGCAGTCAGAATGAAAACGGAGACCCAGAGGTTCTTCCCAAGCGTGGCCCAGGCAGCGTAAAGAACCAGCCCCGAGGCGATCAGCATGAGCGTCCGCCAGGCCAGGGCCCAGATCCCGCGGAAGGGGCGGAGGATACTCCGGCAAAGTTCAACGATGACCAGTGTCCGTGCCAGCAGCAAGACGGCCTGGGTTGCCCAGTAGAAATAGAATGCCGGGCGCGAGGTATAGCCGGCGCCGTGTACGATGGACCACCAGCCGACCTCGCGAGCCGCGACTAGCGCAAGGTACACCGTGAACAAGGGAAGACGACGAAACAGCCCGTTGCGCACCGCCAGCATGGCGGCCGCCAACTCCAGGACCGTCGCTGAAACCCACAGGATGTACTGGCCTAGACTGGGGTGCATTAGAGCCGGAGCGCATCATACCACTGCGTTAACTCTGGGCAAATACTCCAGCGATTCCTGCACCCCAGCCCGTGCCGCCTAAGCGGATAATACTCTGTCCGGCGGTGGCGGGAAGGGCGGCGGAGGTCCGCCACCATCGGCAATCAGGCCTCCTCGGGGTGGCGGCGGGAATGGCGGCGGGGGACCGCCTCCATCGGCGCGCAGGACGTCTTTACCGGAGAGGGTGTTGACGGCGAGGGTAACTGGTTGTAGCATCAGCGCCACGAGGGCGCCGACCAGCAGCAAGGCTGCCAGGTGTTTCATGTTGGATCCCTCCTGGGTTGCGCACTTTTCTCCCGTTACCCGGTGCGCAAACGCGGAGGGCGGAAAAGTTCAGAAAACGGAACAGAGGGAACTGTGGAAACTCTGGAGGGATTTCAGCAGAACCGGCGAGTGATTGAAGACTTCACGACGCGCACGCTGGCGACGATTCCCGGCGACTTTGCGCGCCTGGTTTATGTTTCCTCATTGCGGGATCTGGCCAGCGGGCGCTATGGGCACGAAGGCCTGGCAGCACTTTATCCGGAGGAATCGGTGCAGCAAGCACTGGCCCACTGCCACGAGGAGCTCTTCCTCAGGATTCTGGAAGCGCCGCTCGAACAGCAGGAGTGGGATCTACGATCCTGTCTGGAGGGTCTCGAAGGGAATTTATTTGAGATCGTTGAGCGCTGGAAGGAGCTGAATTTCCACCGCGTCCTGTTGCCGCTGGGCGTTCAGAGCTATCTGCAGGACCTGTTCTGCTCAAACCTGCGCACACTGCTGGGCATCCTGGCCGAGGAACACGCTAGCTGGCAGCCAGCCGCATGAGCACTCCGGCCACCTGGCCCATCACTTCGGCCTGCTCCGGGCAGCGCAGAACCTCGGGAGCACAGGGTGAGAGGGGGTGGGGTTGCAGGATCAGGCGCGATCCCTCCTGCAGGCACCAGCCGCAGCGGTAGCCCTCGCGCACTTCCAGGAAGTAGATGGGCCGCTCGTATTCGTTCCTCCAACCGGAGTTGCGCACCTGCCGCAGAGTCGAATCGATCAGCACCAGACTGCCGGGACGCAACAGGGGATCCATCATGTGGTCGTCCACCCCGATATAGCCGTAGTGGTAGCGCTGCTCTCCATTGAAGACGACGGCTTCCCATTGCTTCCAGCGCTCGACCATGCGCGAAAGGCACGCGGTGCGGCGCGGGTCGAAGCCGGGATCGAAGCGCAGGGGCAGGCGCATCGACAGGGGAGGCGCCGCGAGGTGGGTCTTGGGTGCGGCCAGCGGCATGCCGTCGGAGAAGTGATTCTGCAGCGGCACCTCGTACCACTGGCAGATATCCATGGGATTCAGGTGGTAGATAACCGCTAGCGCGTAAAGTTTGTAGAGGCTGGGCGTGACGCCACGGTTTTCAATATCTGCGAGACGGCTAATGCGGATGATAAATTCCGGGCGGCCGCGGTGGTCCGCCAAATCGTAGCTCGCCCGTTCGACGTCACGGTAAGTCAGCCCCAGATGTTCACGCGCCTGTCGAAGACGCGAGCCGGGTAGCATGTTTTCCTCGGGGACCAGGGAATTCAGTTGGGCAGGCGGAGTATAGCAAAAATTACCATTCTGTTACGAAACCAGAACAGAGTTCCCCCCATCCCTCGGCTCTGCCGCTTTCCTACCCAGCTAGGCCTGATTCGTGATAAATAGCCGCCATGCTCGAGTGGATTTGTCCTCGCTGCGACCGCGGGGTGGACCCGGCGTTTCTGGAGTGTCCGTTTTGTAAGGAAGCTGGGGCCGCAGCCGGCCCTGCGAGCGAGGCGAGTTCGCCGCACGGGATTGAGACCGCGGGGCGAAATACGGTTGTGGCCCTGGCGGACCGCATCTCCACCATTCTGATGGGTTTTATTGCCGCGGCGGCGCTAATCTATTTCCTGGTCTTTGTGTGGGCCTACTACTCCGGCAACGACGCGCTGCTCGCCCGCCTCACACGTCTTCTTTTCTGGCGCCATTAGCCCAGGCAGGCGTCTGCCCGGAGCAACCGGGGAGATTGCTGTAGCCGCTTTGCGCTGGGTGTTTCGGCGGAGGCCCTGCCTAATTCTTCGCCAGATGCGTCCTGGCCTCTTTGAGGTCGGGGCGATCGTCATCGGCTAGCTTCGAAACTTCGACCAGCCTGGCGTAGTACGCCCGCGCCTTCTCTCGGTTGCCGGAAAGCTCCGCGGCGCGCGCGGCGCCGTAGAGGGCGTTGAAACGGTTCGGCGCGGCGGCCAGCGCGGTCTCGTACTCGCGCACGGCTTCGGCCGCGTGGCGTTGCTCGAGCAGCAGATCGCCCAGCAACTCCCGCGCGGGCAGGAGCGAGCCCGGCGTCACCGGGTGCTTATCGGTGGAGTCTTCCAGCTCGGCGGCCGAGCGCATCAACTGCAGACCTTCCGCTGGCTTCCCGCCGGCTTGCGCAGCCCAGGCCGCCGCTTCGCGCCGCAGGATTTCCACGGAGTCGGCCCAGTAGGCCTGATGCGCCTCGACGAGGCTCTTATGAAGCGCCTCAAGTTTCTCGACATCTTTCTGCGCGTCGCCGGGGTGCCCGCTGCGCGCGGCTCCCAGCGCCCGGGCAAAGTAGATCATCGCCGGGGCAACGGGATAACGGCTCCAGGGGAACCAGGCTGGCGCCGGTTCAAGCGCGGCGGCCTCAGCCCAGCGGTGCCGCTCGAGGGCATAACGTGCAGGGATGGCCGCAAAGGCAAAGGCGGAAGTCAGGTTTTCCGGCTGGACCTTGCGCATTGCCTGCAAGTTATCGAGCACGCCCTGCGCTTGGCGGTCCTGGCCGCCCTGCAGGTAGGCATACACCAGGTAATCCTTGGCATGAAGCTCCTGATCCCAGGCGCCCCCGAGTTGCATTTTCATCGCATAGTCCTTGGCCGCAGCCTCGGCGGCGCGGTTCGACTGGATGGATTCCTGCCAGAGCCCGAGCCGGGTGAAGATGTGCGAGGGCATGTGCAGGGCGTGCGGTACCCCCGGAGCAATCTTCGCGTAGCGCCGCGCGGCCGCCAGCGCCAGATGGGCGAGCTCCGGCGAGTCATAAGCATGGATGAAGTAGTGCGTGACGCCCGGATGGTCTGGCTCGACGGCGAAGACCTTGTCCAGTATGGCCGCCGCCTTCTTCTGGTTGGCGTAGGTCTTGTCGGTCGGAGCCGCAGTGCCGAGCAGTGCCAGCGCGTAGTACACGCCCGCTTCCCGGTCTTCTGGATAGCGCAGATAGACCTTCTCCATCGCCTTCTCGTAGACTAGGGCGCGGGCGCGGTGGTCGAGCTTGTCTGAATCCTTGTAGAAAACCTCGACCGCGGAGACATAGTCCCGCTCGCGGTCGGTCCTGGGATTGGCTGCCTTGGCTTTCTCAACTGCGGCCGCGCCCTTCTGCAGCACGGCGGCGCTGGGAGGCTCCCAGAGAGGATGGAAGTTGGCCATGGCGACGCCCCAGTGACCCATGGCGCAGGCGGGGTCAGTCGTGGTCACCGCATCAAAAGCTTTCTCCGCCTCCTCGTACCAGAACGAGTGCAGCATGGCGTTGGCGCGGTCGAACTCTATCTGCGCCGCTGTGCTGCAGGAGACGCCGAAATGCACGTGGCCAAGTTTCTCCAAGGGCCCTGCGCCGTGCTGGTGTTCTTGCCCGTCGCCGCCACGAGCGCCCAGGGCGAGCGATACGCCCATCGCCAGGACGGCAAAGCCCAGCTTCTTCGAGAATGACATTCCCGCACCCCTCTGTATCGTCTGCGTTGGCCGGAAGATCGGCGCGCGATCGCTTGCGCTGACCAGCCCGAATTATAGACCGGAAGACAAATCCATGGCAGCGGGATTGCGGCCGCGGAGGAATTTGCAGGCCGCAGGCGGGTGTAATAGAGTCTTGGCACCCATGGCGGAAACGCAGAGGTTTCGCGGGCGGGTGGTGCTGGTCACCGGAGCGTCCCGCGGCATCGCCGGGCCGACCGCGCCGGTCGCCGCCGTGGCGCCGGCCGGGAGCGTCTTCTCCGAGGGCGCACAAGGCAAGCGGAGGCAACGCCGGGTTTCTCGAAGGATTCCGCGAGGTGCTCAGTGAGACGATTGCGAGCTGCCATCGCGTCGGCTGCGCTGCTCCTGGCTGCGATCTGTGGGGCTGCGAACACAGCGAGAGCCGAAGGACAGAAGGCGGACTCCGAGTTCATGCGTCTGGCGGCGCGACTGGCGCAGCAGCGCCTGGGGGGAGCGGAAGAGAGCGGTGACCTGCAGGAGCGAGCACTGGCTATGCTGGACAGCATGATCCTTGAAACGCTGAACGGGGCTGCGGAGCCGAACCTCGAAGCGCTGAACCAGCGCCTGGCCGCGCTCGCCGTGCAGCAACCGCCGGTGGGCGAGAACTATCGCGTCCTGCGGCTGGGCGGCAGCCCGGCGGCCTTTGCCCTGGTGGTCAATTTCGGCTTGGGCGGCCCGTCGGCGGTGCGACTCTATACCG
>JBGPZW010000156.1:0-7533 GCA_041493955.1 Terriglobia bacterium | reverse complement strand
GACCGAGCGGGATGAGCCTGAGAGGAGTTGCGGGTGCCCACCATGGAGTATACTTGCTCGTTAACTGGAGGGCCTGCGAAGGATGCGCCGCCTGCCCTACGCAGCGGAAGCGATTTCCACTTCTGCCGACGGAGACGAGGGTTTGTTGGGGCCAGCATAAGCCAGAGTCAAGTACCAGCAGACTAGACAGAGAGAGGTGGGGTTGACATGAGCACTCGCGACATCAAAGGCCGTGACCATTCAGATCAGGCATACGTCAAGGAGAATCCCGCTACATACCTTGTGTCAGATGCCACGTTCACACTTGAGTGCGCACGTGTCGCCAGCGACTCTAAGGACGACGAAAGGATGACGAGGTTCGCCCGAACAACCATCCTGTTGTATGCGATCGCCCTCGAAGCGTTCATTAACTTCGTATATAAATACTCCGAGGTTCCGACACGAAGATGGAGAAAGCTCTCTCTCAAGGATAAGTGGCTGCGAGCGGTGGAAGAGTGCCTTCCCCTGCAAGGGGAGGTCGTGACTGAAGACGGCGTGATTTACCGTCCGGGTGATCCGGTCGACACTTTTCGTGAAGAGAAGGAACCGTTTGCCTCGTTCTTGGAGCTGAAGGCTTTCCGAGACAGCGTGGTTCATTTGAAACCAACGTTTGCCAATGTCAGGCGTCATGAGATCAATTCGCACCTGAATCGAGAGGAGTACTATCCCGCTTCTGGACTGCCAAAGCGCCTGCAATTTTGTCGTGTCGAACACGCCGAGACCGCCCTAGGCGTGTACCGCGCAATGACGGAAGAACTCGATCGGCAAATGAAAGGCCTCATTCTTCGGTTATTCGTAGGTGATGCTGACGGGGGGGGCCTCGTAGAGGAGTGGACGTCTGAAGGCCCGGCCGTCTAACAAGGGAATGCAGCCAACGCGCAGACAGCCGCAGGCGGTGGATTCCCGAACTGTGAGCCTTCGACATGGAGAAATAGACGGGTGGCTCAGCCTCTCCACTACCGAGCAGTATAAGCCAGAGAGGAGTTGCGGGTGCGCCATGCACCGTTTCTTCGCGCCAGCGCGCGCCGGATTGCGCGCGGGGAGCTGGCCGCGCAACCAAGTCGCCCATCGCCGCGTCTCATAGTCGTACGGACACGATCCAAACAGCGAGTGGAATCGAGGGGGGAGTCGAGAGATGCGAATCATCAACAAGGCATTGCTTACTGGACTGGCGCTGATAGCCACATCGGCGCTGCTGGTGGCGCAGGGTCCGCCGCCGGAGGGCGCGGGGCCAGACGATGGCCCGCAACGAGGCCGGGAAATGGACCGGCGAGGGAGTGGAGAAATGCGCCCGCGCTTCGCCCACCACGCGGACTTCCGCGGGGACGGCTGGATGGGACAGGGGATGCATCGACATGGGGAATTCGGTTTGGCGCGGCTGGTGGCAAATCCGGAGATGCGCCAACGGTTGGGCATTTCGTCCGAGCAGACAGCGAAGATCCGCCGGCAGGAGTTGGAATTCCGCAAGGCGCAGATCCGCAACCGCGCGGACCATGAAGTGAAGCGGTTGGAATTGGCCGAACTGCTAGAGGCCGAGAAGCCGGATCGCGCGCAGATTGACAAGAAGTTGCGCGAAATCAGTGACACCCAGTTCGCAGCCGAGAAGTCGCGGATTGATCAACACCTGGCCATGCGGGAGGCGCTGACGCCGGAGCAGCGCGATGCGCTGAAGCAGATGTTCAGCGAGTTCCACAGGCAGCACGGGGAGCGCGGCTTCGGACACTTCGGGCCGGGAGGGCCTGCGGGGATGGGACACCGGGGCCCACGCGGCCCTCGCCCGCCGGCTGAGCCTCAGGCTCCGGCGGCTCCGCAGAAGCCCGCAGCGCCTAACCAGCCGGACAACTAGACCGGCAGGCAGCGCGGCCGGTGCGAAGTCCGCTCTGAAGCCTATGACGGTGAGCGAGGGGAACCGTGCAAACAAGAACCACAAAGATACTGCTGATTTCCGGATTCCTGAGTGTCGCTTCCGTCGTTTCTCCAGACTTGCTTCGCGGACAGGCGCCGCCCGGACCGCTGCCTCCGGTGAAACCCGTAGCGCCCGCGCAAACATCCTCTCAGTCGAGGGAGCAACAGCCACAGCAGCCGGAGCAGAGGCTGACTATCTCCGGGTCCTGGAAGCTGAACCGCGACGAGAGCGACGACGCGCGAAAGAAGATGCAAGAAGCGAGAGGTGCAAGCGGGGGTAGTAGCGGAGGGGGTCGGTCCGGAGGCGGGGGGCGCATGGGGGGCGGCTACCCCTATCCAGGCGGGGGCGGTCGGCGGGGGCCCTACGGAGGACGCGGGGGAAGCACGGGGAGCGGACAAGGCGATGAGGATCGCCAGCGGATGCATGAGTGGTTTAATCCCGCGGATTCGCTGACCATCGCGCTGAAGGATGCGGAGGTTGACCTAACGGACGATCAGAACCGCAAGCGTGTCTTCTACACGGATGGCCGAAAACTGCAGAAATCCAAGGACGACATGTATCAAGAGATAGCGGCGCGTTGGGAAGGAGGCCGCCTCGTTTCCGAGGAGAAGGGCTCTCGGGACGGGAAAATCACACGCTCGTTTGAGCTGGCGCCGGGCGGTCAACAGCTTTACGACACGCTGCACTTGGGCGACAGCCGGTCCGGCTACCCTGTGACCATACGGTACGTGTACGACATCGCTCGAGAAAACAAACAGTGAACCTCGGTCGCGTCCGCGACCTCGGCCGCTTGCTCGGCAGAGAATTCAGCCAGGGCCCCACCGCAATCCCCGACCTGGAGTACACGTCCTCGTTAACCGGCGCGGGAAGAGAATGCGCGACCTGCACGAACGAATCTACCAGAGGGATTCCTCGGCCCGGCCAAGCCGGGCCTCGGAATGACGGCACAGAATCTATCGCCAGGGAGTGGGTAGGTTAACTGCAAGCGGCCGCTTTGCGGGATTCACGCCGCAGAGTTGGCGCGGCGGACGGCGAAGACCAGCACAGCGATGAACAGCGCCAGCGTGGGGAGAAGCAGGACGAGAATGCCCATGTCGAGCGAGTGGGCAGCGGCCTTGCCCGCCGCGGCAGCAGCGTTGTAGCACATGGCACAGCCCTGAGCGTAAGCGGAGGAAGAAACCACAGCGGCACACAGCGCACAGAGGAAAGAGAGAGAGAGGACTCGTCGAGCTCTGGAAGCAAGGCCGGGGGCCTTCTGTGAGTCGTGTATGAGGCCAAGGGTCATCTGTTTCCGATGCGCTTTCAGTTGCGATGCTTCGTTGCGCTCAGCACATTATACCTGATCCTGAGTACCCTCCGATACTCCATCATCCACCCGAATGCTTAATGCGGGCGCATGTGCATGAGCCGGACGCTATCCGGGAAGAAGAAAATCAAAATCATGCAGATGCAGAAGACCAGCGCGGGCACCAGCAGGAACACTAGGCTCAGCCTTTCGAACTTCAGGTGCATGAAGTAGGCCATGATCAGCGCGGCCTTCATCACCGAAAGGCCGATCAGGATGGTCAGCATGATGACCGGGGCGATGTTCTTGTAGCCGAGGAAGACCTCGACGCCGGTGATGCCCACCAGCCAGATCCAGACCCAGAGGAAGGTGCGGGCCGGCGCTTCCGCGTGCGATGCGAGTGCGTGTCCGTGTGCGCTCATCGTTTTTCTCCGGGGCTCCCTTCGCTCCTTAGTGCTTCACCGACATCAGGTAAATCAGCGGGAAGACGAACATCCAGACCAGGTCCACGAAGTGCCAGTAGAGACCGCTGACCTCGACATCTTCGGGCGAGAATTTGCCGCGGCCAAAGCCGAGGGAGACGATCCCGAGGTAGATCACGCCGATGGCCACGTGGGTCATATGCATTCCGGTGATCCCGAAGAAAGCGGCGCCAAACAGCGGCGGGCCCCAGGGATTCGAGAACGGCCGGACGCCCTCTTCGATCAGGTGCAGCCACTCGGTCAAGTGCAGGCCGACGAAGATTGCTCCGCACAGCATGGTGGCCAGGATCCACTTGACGGCCGCGGCGCGCTGGCCGCGGTTGGCGGCGGCCACGCCCATCACCATGGTCAAGCTGCTGGCCAGCAGCACCACGGTCATCAGGGTGGAGAAGGTGATGGCGTTGAAGAAGGGGAAGGGCCTGGGCCAGTCGGGGTTGGCGAGCCGCACGTAACTATAGCTGACCAGCAGGACCGTGAAGGTCAGGGCGTCGGAGATAATGAACAGCCACATCCCCAGCTTCTTCGAGCCCATCGCAAACGGCGAGACGCCGCCCGACCACGCGGAGCCGAGCGCCTCGGGCTTGGTCTCGTTCACAGTTCACCGTCCCAGGTATAAGAGTAGAAACAAAAAGACCCAGAGCCCGTCCATAAAGTGCCAGTAAATCGAAGTGAGTTCCGCGGCCGTGCCCTGCGTCATGCGCGAGCGTTCCCAAGCGCGGAAAGCGACATAGAGCAACGCCACGATCCCGCCGAGCAGGTGGGCGCCGTGGGCCGCGGTCAAAACATAGAAAAAGCTGCTGGCGGGATTGCTAGCAAGATAGACGCCGGCGGCGGCGAGCTGCCGCCAGGCCGTCACCTGGCCCAGCAGAAAGGCGAGGCCGAGCCCGGTGGTAAGCGCCCACCACCGGCGGAACGCTTCGGTGGCGCCGGCGGCGAGCTTGCGGCGCGCGACCTCAATGGTTGCACTGCTGGCGAGCAGCACGAGTGTATTGAGCCAGAGTATCCGCGGCAGACGGACAGTTTGCCAGTCGCCGCCCAGGCCCTTGCGCACGATGTAAGAGCTGGTTAAGGCCATGAAGAACATCAGAATGGCGGCCAGGCCGAGCGAAACGCCGGTGAAATAGGCACGGCGCGGAACCCGCGCCCGCTCACCGTGACCCGAACCGCCGTCGTCATCCCCGCCGGCGGGCGGACGCGTGCCGCCACCCTTCCCGGAGTGGAGGAGTCCGAGTTCGTCGGTGAGCGTTGCCGGCATTGACAGTGGTCCTACCTCGCCTTGGCGACCTGTTCGGGCGCCAGGTGCTGCGGAATGTAATCTTCGACCGCGCCGGGTATGGCGTACTCATAAGCGCCGCGATAGACCGTCGGCTCGACCCCGGCAAAGTTGTCATGCGGCGGCGGCGAGGGAATGCTCCACTCGAGCGTGGTGGCTTCCCAGGGGTTCTTCTCGGCCTTCTTGCCAAACTTCAGGCTCCAGAGGAAGTTGAACAGGAAGATGAACTGGGCGGCGATGGTGATAAACGCGGCGATGGAGATGAAACGCTGCACGGGAAGAAGCGGGCTGAGGAAATTCGCCCCGCTCAGGTCCGAGTAGCGCCGCGGGTGGCCGGCCATGCCCAGGTAGTGCATGGGCATGAAGATCGCGTACACGCCGATGAAGGTGATCCAGAAGTGGAGCTTCCCGAGCGGCTCGTTCAGGTGGCGGCCAAACATCTTGGGGAACCAGAAAAACAGCGCGGAAAACATCCCAAAGATGGCCGCCACGCCCATGATCAGGTGGAAATGGCCGACCACGAAATAGGTATCGTGGAAGTAAAGATCAATCGCGGGCTGCGCCAGGAACAGGCCCGAAAGCCCACCGCTGACGAACAGGGACACAAACCCCAGAGCAAACAGCATGGCCACGGTGAAGCGGATCTGCCCGCCCCACAACGTGCCCAGCCAGTTGAAGGTCTTGATCGCCGAGGGCACGCCGATGGACATGGTCAGCAGGGAGAAGGCCAGCGCCGAATACGGGCTCATCCCGCTGACGAACATGTGGTGACCCCAAACGCAGAAGCCCAGAAAGCCGATCGAGCACAAGGCGTACACCATGGCGCGATAGCCGAAGACAGGCTTGCGCGCAAACGTGGAGAGCATGTGCGAGGTCACACCCATCCCGGGCAGGATGGCGATGTACACCTCAGGATGCCCGAAGAACCAGAACAGGTGTTGCCAGAGCAGCGGCGAGCCACCCTTGTGGTTGACGACTTGGTCGGTCACTACCAGCCCGCCGGGGATGAAGAAACTGGTCATGGCCGTGCGGTCGAGCATCAGCAGGATGCAGGCGGCCAGCAGAACGCCGAAGGCGAGCAGGCCCAGGATGGCGGTGATGAACCAGGCCCATACCGTCAGGGGCATGCGCATCAGCGACATCCCTTTGGCGCGGAGGTCGATCGTGGTGGTAATGAAGTTGAGCGCGCCCATCAGCGATGCGCCGCAGAAAATGGCCACGCCGATAACCCACAGCGTTTGACCCGCACCCTGGCCCGGCCCGGCGATCTCCCCGAGGGCGCTCAGCGGCGGATAGGCCGTCCAGCCGGAGATCGGCGCGCCGCCGACCACAAAGAACGCCGCCAGCATCACCAGCAGCGAGAGGAAAGTGGTCCAGAACGAGAGCATGTTGATGATCGGGAAGGCCATGTCCGCCGCGCCGATCTGAATGGGCAGGAAATAGTTGCCGAAGCCCGACTGCGGCGCCGTGGTCAGCACCATGAACACCATGATCGAGCCGTGCATGGTCAGCAGCGCCAGGTACTGCTCCGGGGTCATGATCCCTCCGGCGATAAACGGCAGCTTGGCGCCGGGCCAGACCAGATGGATGCGCATCAGCACCGAAAGAAACATCCCGATAAATGCGGAGAGCAGCGCCAGGAGCAGGTACTGGATACCGATGACTTTGTGGTCCGTGCTGAAGATGTATTTCCAGATGAATGAGGTCGGCGCAGCGTGTGCGTGCGTGACGCCGCTTTCGTGTGTCACCATCGAGCTTCTCCTCGGTGCTCGGGCCGGGTCTGCCCGGATCTCATTGGTTTGCGACCTGCTCGGCCAGCCACTTGTCGTAGTCGGCCTGCGACAGCACGGTCAGGAAGCTGCGCATCTTGTAGTGGCCCAAGCCGCACAGCTCGGCGCAGGGGATCTCAAACGTTCCGGTCTGCGTGGCGGTGAAATGAATGCGGATGAGCAGCCCGGGCACGGCGTCCTGCTTCAGGCGCAACTCGCGCACGAAAAAGCTGTGCGTGACGTCCTGCGAACGGAGCAGCAGTTCCACCTCGCGGTTCACCGGAACGGCCATCACCGGCAGTACCAGGTCGTCCTTCCCGTCCGGGTCCGCCGGATCCAGCCCCAGCGGGTTGCCGCCTGAGGCGTTTACTTTTGCCGGGTCCAGCCGGCCGAATTTGCCGTCCGGGCCGGAGTAGCGGAAGTTCCAGACAAACTGCTGCCCGGTCACCTCGATCTGCAAGGCCCCCGGCGCCGCGGAGCGGAAGTGGACTTCCGCCCAGGCGCGCTCGGCATAGACACCCATGCCGACGAAGAGCACCAGCGTGGCCAGCGTCCAGAGCACTTCCATGGTCTGGTTGCCCTCGTTGTAGTGGGCGCGCTGGCCGCGGCTGCGGTAGCGGAAGACCACCCACGCCAGCCCCAACTGTGAGAGCACGAAGACGATTCCCGTGATCACCAGCGTGCGCACGAACTGCCGGTCAATCTCCCGGCCAAACGTGGTGATCGGATCGGGGAACCACCAGATCTTTTTGAGAAAGATGTAGAGGGTGCTGAGGGTG
>JBGPZW010000181.1:0-6208 GCA_041493955.1 Terriglobia bacterium | reverse complement strand
CGGCGACGGAATAAATTCTTGGATTGAAAGACCGGCCATGGGTGTCGCGCAAACCAATACGGCGGCAGGATCCTCCTGCTGGAGCTGCAAGGCGGCGACCGCGGACCAGCATTTCTGTCCCGCCTGCGGCAAGATCCAGCCGCTGCCGCGCGATAACGACTATTTTGCCTTCTTCGGCCTGCCCAGGAAGCTGCGCCTGGAGACGGCGGAACTCGAGAAACGATTTCATCAGTTGAGCTGGAAGCTGCATCCGGATAACTTCGTGCGCGAGGGCGAGTACGAGCGCGAGCTGTCGCTCGACCGGGCGTCGAAGTTGAATGACGCTTACCGTGCCCTGCGCGATCCCGTCAGCCGCGTGGAATATCTGCTGGCGCGCGAGGGGATGCGCAAGGAAGGACAGAACAAGCAGCAGGCGCCGCCGGAACTGCTTGCGGAAGTCTTTGAACTGAACGAATCTCTCGACGAGCTGCGCAGCGCGCGCCAGGCCGGCGGCGACGGCGATGCTATGGCGGCGATGCGCGGCAGGCTCGAAGCCGAAGAGCGCAACTTTGAAGCTAAGCTGAGCGAAGTGGACGCAAACCTGGACGACCTGTTCGGCCAGTGGGATGCGGCGATGGATGCGGGCGCCGATGAGGCCGCACGTAGGAAGTTGATGACACGAATGAACGAGCTGCTCAATCGGCGTTCCTACATCCGCAACCTCGTCGCCAACGTGCAGAAAGAATTGGCGGAGGCCTGAGAGCGAAGATGGGACGCGTGGTCGGCATCGACCTGGGCACCACCTACAGCCTGATCGCCTATTTGGACAAGGCCACGGGCCGGCCGGAGTGTATTCCCGGACCGTTCGGCGAGACGCTCTGCCCCTCGGTGGTGAGCGTGGATGTGGACGGCAGCGTCGTGGTTGGCGAGCCCGCGCGGCGTCGCCTGCTGACGCAGTCTGACCGCACGATCTACTCCGTGAAGCGCCTAATGGGCCGCGGCGTGGACGACGTGCAGGACGAGCTGAAGATTTTTCCCTTCCGCATCGACCCCGACAGCCAAAACGTCATCCGCGTGCGCCTGGGCGACCGCATCTTCACCCCGCCGGAGATTTCCGCGTTCATCCTGCGCGAGCTCAAAGGGTGGGCCGAGGAGTTCTTTCACGACACGGTGGACCGCGCGGTCATCACCGTACCCGCGTATTTCAACGACGCGCAGCGCCAGGCCACCAAGGACGCCGGGCGGCTTGCGGGGCTGGAAGTGATGCGTCTGGTAAACGAGCCGACCGCCGCCGCGCTCGCCTACGGGCTGCATGAGCAGCAGCGCGGCCTGGTGGCCGTCTACGATTTCGGCGGCGGCACGTTTGACATCTCCATCCTCAAGCTGATCTCGACCGGCGAAGGCGACATTTATCAGGTGCTCTCGACCAATGGCGACACGCACTTGGGCGGCGACGATATTGACAACGTGTTGCAGGGCATCGCGCGCGAGGAGATCCGCGAGCAATTTGGTCTCGACCTCAGCCGCCACCCCGAGGCCAACCAGGAGCTGCGCAAGGCGCTGATCCACGCCAAGCATCAGCTCTCCGCCATGCCCGTGACCACTTTGAAGTTCCCGTTGCCCGAAGGCGGCCTGTACGTCCGCGAGATCACCCGCATCGAATTCGACGCCGCCATACGGTCCATTATTGACCGCACGATGGGCCCGGTGAAGCTGGCCCTGGCCGACGCGAAACTCAAGCCCGCGCAGATGGACGAGGTGATCTTGGTGGGAGGTTCGACGCGCGTGCCGCTGGTGCGGCAGACGGTCGAGGAATACTTTGGCCGGCGCCCGCACACCGAGCTGAATCCCGATGAAGTGGTGGCGCTGGGCGCAGCGGTGCAGGCGGACATTCTTGAGACGGGCGTGAAGAACATGTTGCTGCTTGATGTCACCCCGCTTTCGCTCGGCATCGAGACGATGGGCGGCGTGGTGGCCAAGATCATCCCGCGGAACTCCACCATCCCGGCCAGCGCTCAGGAGCTGTTCACCACCGGCGTCGAAAATCAGACCGGGATCGATATTCACGTCCTTCAGGGCGAGCGCGAGCTGGCCAAGGATTGCCGCTCGCTGGCGCGCTTCCAGTTGAAAGTGCCGCCGGGCCCGGCGGGGCTGGCGCGCGTCGAAGTAAAATTCCTGATTGACGCCAACGGCATCCTCCAGGTGGCCGCGCGCGACCTCCATGCCGGCGAAGAGCGTTCGGTCGAAGTGCAGCCGAGCTATGGGCTCAACGACGCCGAGATTGAGCGCATGCTCGAGGAATCGATCGAATACGCCGAGCAGGATTTTGCCGAACGGCAGTTGATCGAGGCCCGCAACGAAGCCGAGTCCATGCTCCGCGCCACGGAACGATCGCTGGCACAGGAGCAGGCCGCCGAACTCGAGCCCGCCGAGCGCCGCGCCATTGACGCCGCCGTGGCGGCGCTGCGCCAGGCCCTGGCCGGCACCGACTACAAGCTCGTACACACGCGCATCGACGAGCTCAATCAGGCCACCATGCGCCTGGCCGAATTGATGATGAATCGCGCGCTCGCCGCGGCGCTCGAGGGCAAGCGCGTGGAGGAAGTTTAGGGAGCGGGGGCAAGGAGGAAGCAGCCATGGGTGGCCAGAATCCCTACATTGAGCAGGCCAAGTACACGCCTGCCACGAAAAAATTCAAAGTGACCTTCGTCCGCGACGGAAAGACCGTGGAAGTGGATCCGGAGAGGGTTCCCTACGGTCATGACGGGCTGCCCGGGAGCATTCTCGACATCTCCAACGGTTTCCACGTGGGCCTTGACCACGCCTGCGGGGGCGTTTGCGCCTGCTCCACGTGTCATGTGATCGTGCACGAGGGCCTGGAATCATGCAACGAACCAGCCGAAGCGGAGCTCGATGAGCTGGACATGGCTCCGGGCATCACGCCGAATTCGCGCTTGGGATGTCAGTGCGTGCCGGACGGCACCACGGACCTGGTGGTCGAAATCCCCGAGTGGAACAAGAACTACGCCAAAGAAGCGGATCACTAAATTTTGAATCCCGCGCGGCGTCATTCCGAATGCAGCGCGGAATCTCTCGTAAAGATGGTGTAGCGGCGGGCTTCCGCGCGTACTGCGTCCCGGCCCTGCCGGGGAGCCCGCCACACTGGGTGGACTGAGACGAAGGGGGAACAGATGCCCGCCACACTCGATTGGGACGACACCGAAGAAATCGGCATCCAACTCGCGGAGAAGTTTCCGGACAAAGACCCGCTCAGCACGCGCTTCACCGACCTGCACAAGTGGGTGACCGAGCTGGCGGGTTTCACGGGTGATCCGAAGCTCTCCAACGAGGGCAAGCTCGAAGCCATTCAGATGGCTTGGCTCGAAGAATACAAGGAACGTCCGGAAAGCTGAAGTTCAGATATAATTTAACCAGGGCGCGCCGCGGCGAGCATTGGCACGCCAGGCATACGGGCGGCGTTTCAAGACCGGCACCGGGCAGAGTTGAAGCCGCCGCTAGACGGGCCTTCCATCTCACTGTGGCGCTATGGTGCAACGGTTAGCACGCGGCCCTTTCAAGGCCGAAATGCGGGTTCGATTCCCGCTAGCGCTACCAACTCCTCCGCCGAAACTTCGAGTTATTAGTTCAGCAGGCGCCAGAGCCATTGCATGATGTTGAGAGCCATCTGCCGGTCGTCGTAGCAGGGGTGGCTCATGCCGAAGTGAAATTCTCTCTCTCAGACGCACGACCGCCACGGAACAGTCTCACTGTGTCCTTTGACTTGCTGGGGCATGGACTTTGTTGGAGAATGAGGTCAAGGGGTCGCTAGAGCGCCGAAAGAAACCCATGGAAGCGTCCAACCGCCTCTTCACCATCGGCCATTCCAACACTGAGTTGCCTGTGTTCCTCGGGATGCTGCGGCAGTTCGGCATGACGCTTCTGGTGGATGTCCGCAGCCGGCCCACAAGCTACCGCAACTCCCTCTTCCGTGCAGCGGAGACATCCTTCATCGAGCCGGCCTCAGAGAGCTAGGGAACCCGTGATTGACACTGGCTTGCTCCGGCAGTTGCTGCGGGATCTGGTGGCGATTGACTCGGTGAACCCGACGCTGGTGCCGGGGGCTCGGGGCGAAGCCATCGCGGCGGAATTTCTCCGCGACTTTCTCCGGGGGCAGGGAATCAACGCTCAGTTGCAAGAGGCCGCTCCCGGCCGGCCGAATGTCGTGGCGCTGCTCGGCCCCGCTGCCGGGATCGCAGGACGAGAGGCGCCCGGGACCTTCCCTGCTGCCCGCGCGGGTCTGGCCATCTTGGCCCACCTGGACACTGTGGGTGCGGGCAACATGGCCGATCCGTTTACACCGCAGGAGCGCGGCGGCAGACTCTACGGGCGCGGCGCGCTCGACATCAAGAGCGGTGTGGCGGCTATGTGCGCCGCGGCGCTCGCTGTGCTTGGCGGGAGCAAGAAACTCAATCGCCCGCTGCTGATCGCCGCGGTGGTGGACGAGGAGTGCAACAGCATTGGCACCGAAGCACTCCTTCGGGATTACACCGCCGAGGCAGCTGTGGTGTTGGAACCGACCGACTTGCGCCTATGTATTGCGCACAAGGGCTACGCGTGGTTTGAGGTCACCACGCACGGCCGGGCGGCGCACGGCAGCCTGCCGGAAGAGGGCCGCGACGCCATCCGCATGATGGGCCGCGTGCTGGGCCTGCTTGACGCGTTCGACCGCAAACTGGCCCAGCAGACGGCCCATCCCCGGCTGGGGCACGGCTCCCTGCACGCGTCACTCATCTCTGGCGGGCAGGAACTCTCCAGCTATCCGGCCGAGTGCCGGCTGCAGATCGAGCGCCGCACGTTGCCCGGCGAGTCCGATGCGCAAATCGAGGCGGAACTCCGCGGATTACTCGAAGGCCTCGAGGTGCGTGACCCGGCGTTTCGCGCCACCGCGCGCCTGTTCGCTTCGCGCCCGGCCTATGAGATTTCGCCCGAAGCGCCAATTGCTGTTGCCGCTGCGGATGCTCTCCGCGAGGTCACGGGCTCGGCCGAGCTCTCCGGCATGGCCGCCTGGACCGACACGGCGCTGCTGGCCCGTGTGGGGATCCCCGGCGTGGTGTTCGGCCCGCGGGGGCGAGGGCTACACGCCACCGAGGAGTACGTTGAACTAGACTCGGTGACGGCCTGCGCGGAAGTGTTGGATCGCCTCATCGTTCAGCTCTGCACGGAAGGAAAACACATTCCGCCTCCAAGCTGAAGCCAAGCTGCTGTTCGGATTTGGCTCCACCGTTCGCTTTCAAGTCCCTCGACGAGATCCCGTGAAAAGCTAACTGTCACTGTGCAAGCGACTCATGTGTCGCGGGCACTTGGCTGGTGCTCTGCACGTTGTTTCAGGCGGGGACGATTGTCTCCAAGCAGAGTTCCAGCCCGGCCGGAGGTTGGCCGCCGCGATGGCCACCCTTACCGATGCTAGCGGGGATAGCTCGTTTTGTTTCGTTTCTACCCTTTGGAGACGGAGGCAGCCGGGTGCGCCGTCGCCCCCATTGAACTTAAATCTTTTTTTTTCCGGGTGTTACGGAGCGTCGAATGGTGGCGGAACACGTGCACTACCTGACCCTGATTCTCCCCCACCGGGAGAGGACCAGGTACAGTTGAAATGAGACTACACGGCCGATCGCAACAAGCGGGCTTTAGCCTGATCGAGCTCTCCGTCGTTGTCCTGTTCGGGATGATTTTGGCCGGGATGGCCGTCTACCAAGTGCAAGGGGCCCTTCCCGTCATGCGCGCCAACGCGGCCATGGGCCAGGTGGTGAGCCAGATGCGCATCGCCCGGGAAATGGCCCTGGCCCAGCGGCGCAGCGTTCAACTCAAGTTCATCGGAACAAATGAGATTCAGATTGAGCGCCTGAATCAACCGACGGGTTTCACCAACTTGGATCCCGTCTACTTCGAGGGTGGCGGGCAGTTCGTGGTTTTTGCTGGTCTGCCGGATACACCCGCAGGATTCGGGAACGGCGGCGCTGTCTATTTCGGGGGATTAATTGGCGGACCGACGGCCATGGTCTTCCAGAGCGACGGCACGTTTGCGAATTATGCAAACTCCCAGCCCATTAACGGGACGGTCTTCGTGGGCATCCCGGGCCAGCCGGGCACCGCGCGCGCCGTGACCATCCTCGGCGCTACGGGACGCGTGCGGCCCTACCACTGGAACGGTACACAATGGGTCGAATGATCT
>JBGPZW010000027.1:0-27629 GCA_041493955.1 Terriglobia bacterium | reverse complement strand
TCTGAACGACCGCGAGATGCTCGAATACGCCGGCCTGCCGGTGGTGATGGGTAACAGCGTGCCGGAACTCAAGCGCCTGGGCTGGCGCGAGACGTTGAGCAACGACCAGAATGGCGTGGCCGCGGCGATCGAGGCCTACGCTCTCGGAGCGACGTGAACTACAGGAATGCCAAATGGCGGGCTCAAGCCCGCCGCTACATTTTTCTAATTCTCGCGCTTGGCGCGGCGGCCCCCGTTGCCCGGGCTGAATACGCCGTGCTGCGCAGCGGCCAGCGCTTGCACATCACCGGCTACGAGCGCGCCGGCGCGGTGGTCCGGCTGCAGATGAACGGCGGCTGGGTGGAGGTCGCGGCCGAAGACATTCTCGCCATCGAGCCGGAAGTTTACTTCCCCGCCGAGCCCAGACCCGCCCCGCTCAATGTGCCCTTCGCGGAGGTGATTCGCGCCGCCGCGCAGAAGCACGGCGTGGAACAAGAGTTGATCGCCAGCGTTATTGCCGTGGAGTCAAATTTCAACCCGCGCGCCGTCTCGCCCAAACTTGCTCGCGGGCTGATGCAATTGCTTCCTGAGGTCGCCCGGCGCTTTGCCGTGGCCAACGTGTTCGATCCAGAGCAGAACATCGATGCCGGGACGCAGTATCTGAAGGAGCTGCTGGCGCGATACGACCAGGACCTGGCGCTGGCGCTGGCGGCCTACAACGCCGGACCGGACCGCGTCGAGCAGTACCGCGGCGTGCCGCCCTATTACGAGACGCGCAACTATGTGCGGCGCGTCACGCAGGACCTGAACAAGCGCAAAGCACGAAAACCATCTGCGCCCAGGCCCTCTACGACAACGCAGCTCCCCTCCTTCAAGACGAGGGGGCCTTCGCCTCAGAGGGCACAGAGATCCGCCGAATAGAGCCTGTTTGGCAACACGTACGTGCGGGATGGGCCGAGGTTTACTAACGAAGGCGCCGTGGACGAGGCACGGGACTCGGAGTATTGGCATCGGGCGTGGCCCCCGGCGCAGGGCCAAGGACACCGAGGCCGGCGCCGCCCAACGCCTCTTTGGTGGGATCCCAAATGAACTCCCACTCGCGATAGGTCGTCCCACCGTCGAAGATGCGGATGGAAGGCCGGTTGATCTTGCTGCCCACGCCGATGATGTTTCCGCCGAAGAGTTTGCCTTCCACGGTGTCCGGCTGTGCGGGCGCGGGCTGAGGCGTGGTGGTGCCGGCCGGCGTCCCGGGGGCGTCCACAGCGGCCGGCGGCCCGGCATCCGAAGAGTCTCCGAGAGGAAGCGTGGGCTTCTGCGGCGCGGGTTGGCCGGCCTGCTGTCCGAGGGACTGCAACACGCTTCGCTGCTTGACGCTGCCGATGATCTGCCCGCCCGGCCCGATGTGGAGCAGACGCCAGCTCCCGTCCTCGCTGTTCATGGGATCCTTATAAGGCTGGCGCAGATACCGAAGCCCATTCTTCGCCTGGGTGAGATCTTCGAGGGACTGCGGGAAGCGGCCGTTCTTGCGGTAAAAGAGGCGCACGGCGCGCGCGTACTGCCCTCCGCGCCAGATCATCTCTTCTTCCTTATCGCGCCTGCCCTGGGTCAGCAGCCTCGGCGTGGCCACCGCGGCCAACAGCAGCATGGCCGCCGAGAGAAACAGCACCAGCAAGAGGGCGTAGCCGGAGTCGCGCCGGGACCGGTCCGCCGTTATGCGACGCGGGCTCATGCTGACGGCCTCGGCTCTTCCAGCACGAGCGTGGCGCGTTTGCCCGTGCCGATCTCTTCGACGTCGGCGGCGTTGTTAGTGATCCGCAGCAGGCGGAAGCGGCTGAGCAGCGTCTCGCCCTCAGCCAAGATGAAGACGTCCTCGCCGTTGCTCGAGGCGAAGAAGGCCCGCCGGCTGCCGGTCTGCGCGTCGGCCACGTAACCGAAAAACTTGGCAGGAACCACCAGGGGCACCTCCGGCGGAGGCCCCGACGGGACAGGCGGTGTCACGTCCACCTTGGGCTGCTCGGATTGCGGGGCGCTGGCGCTGAAGATATTGCGACGCCGACCGGCGTAGATGATGCCGCGAACGCTCTCGATCTTGTCCAGGCGCAGGGAGGGGTTTTCGATCTCCATCGGGGAATACTTGTCGGTGGCCACGGCCACACCGGGCACGACCTCCGGGCTGCGGTATTCGTAATAGAGAACGACGGCCAGCAGCGCCAGGAGCGCCACAAGGATCCCCACCTGATTCTGCCGGGAAAGTCTCATGACCGGAAATACGTCCGAAGTTGCAGATTCAGCCGCAGGCTGCCGCCGGTGCTCGAGGCCAACGAGAGGCTGTCGAGCACATAGAAATTCTGCGAGCGCTCCAGGCCATTGATGAACTTCACCAGGCTGGGGTAGTCGCCCTCGACCACGGCGACCACCTCGATCTCGGTCACGCTGCGGTTGGCGACCTCCTTCTGCCGGAAGGTGATCGCGCCGGTGTGCAGGCCCGCATCCCTGGCGATGGCGCCCAGATCGGCCTCGATCGAAGAGTAGCCGCTCGAAGTCTCGCGCAGCTGCTGCCTGAAGAACTCATCACTTTGCTTCTGCACCGCGGGCAGAAGCTCGCGGATCTTCTGCGCCCGACGAACGTCGGCGTCGAGCAGCTTGTGCTGGGTCTGGAGCCGGACCAGCTCGTTCTGCGGGGCGTGCGGGGCGGCGGCGGTGCGCCAGTTGACCATGAGGAGCACCGCGTCGAGCGCCAGCACCAGGGTCAGCGCCCAGCGGATCCAGCTCTTCCGGACCTTGAGGTTGCGGGTCATCTAGATCGTCGAATACCAGGCCGTCAGCTCCAGAATCACCCGGTCAATCTCCTCCGGCTTGATCGGGCGCGTCTCAGCCAGCAATTGGATGCGCGAGAATTCCTGGGAGGCTTCCAGGGCACGTAGGAATTTCAATTTGCCCTCGTCGGTGGCGGCGCCGACGATCAGTCTCACTTCCACGTGCCCGGCGCTCATCTTCGGCGCGATGCTGACCACGCGCACGCCCTCCGGGAGGCTGCGCTCTAGATCCATGAAAATCTTTGTCCAGGGGAAGCTGCGCTGCTCGATGAGGCCGTTGAGGAAGGCCGAGCGGTTGCGCACCTTGAGGACATCCGGGCGGTTGAAATAGGCTTCCAGGTCCTGCCGCTGGTGCCCCAGGCCGGTCATCGTTTTCTGCTGCTGCGTCATCTTCGCGCGGAAGTCGCGGTCTGCATTCCAGACGCGGTAGGTATGCCAGGAGAGCAGGCCCAGCGCGACACCGGCCACGGTTCCGAGCAGTGCGGCGCCCAGGGCAAAGCGGCGCTGGCTTTCGAGCGGCGAGGTGGCGAGATTGAGCCGAACTTTCATGCGCTCCAGACTCCCCGGTTCATCGGCCAGCCGATCAAAGCGTCGAGCTGGCGGTCAGCCAGCGGCCGGACGTCCTCGGCGATGCGACCCTCAGACGCCGCGGATGATAGCAGCGCACCCACCGGGCAGCGCAACTCCTTTTCGAGCGGCCCGCGGAACTCCTCGATGCGGTCGGCCAGCCCCGCCAGGCGCACGGCCTGGATGCCTTCGCGCCAGGAGTCCTGGTAGTAGGCTGCCACCGGATAGATTTCGTCCAACAGCGCCTGCGGACTCAGGCGGGCCGAATCACTGGGCAGCTCGGTGCAGCGATAACCGCACAGCAGCCCTTCGCGGACAATGGCGGTGGTGAGCGTCCAGCCGGAGATGCGCGCGAGCATGGCTGGCCGGTGGTCCTCGAGCAGCGGCAGGGAGGCCAGGGTCGAGCTCATCACCACACCCGGCGCCATGTCTGCCGATTCCACCAGCAGCTCGTACTCGCGCACAATGCGCTGTCGCGACAGCCCCGTGACAATGTCCACGCCGTCCCCCCGCGGCGCCTGCCGCATATAGGAAACCAGCGTCTCTTCCGCCTCGAACGGCACGCTCTTCTTCAGCTTCCAGCGCAGGATCGGCACAGCCTCCGCCGCCGCCCGCGGAAATTCATCGAAGTGCAAAACGAAGATGCGGACGACCGGGTCGGGGATCAGCAGCGCCACCTCCTGGCCCCTAGCGCGGAGGTGCGCGAAGACGCGGCCCACCGCCGCGCGCACGGCCGCGGCGTTGACCAGGTTGGTCTCCACCGCCGAAGGAACGATGGCGCCGGGCGGCAGCGGCTCGACGGCAAATCCATCCAGGCTCTGGGTGTTCCGCGTCCAGCGCGCGGCGGCCACGTGATCCCGGGAGATCTCGCAGGCCAACAAGGGATGCGGGATGGCGTCGAGCCAGAGGGCCAGGCGGCGGACCAGCCCGCTCTGGTAGATGCCGGTGCGGATTCCTGCAGCTCTACTCAATGAAAGTCACCTTGTTGATCTCGCGCAGCGTGGTGATGCCCGCTTTCACCTTGGCCAGGCCGGATTCCCGCAAGAACAACATCCCTTCCTCGCGCGCCAAGCGCTTGATTTCGGAAGTCGGCCGCCGGCTGATGATCATCTCGCGGATACGGTCGGAAAGATCCAGCAGCTCGGAGATGGCCACCCGCCCGTGATAGCCGGTCCCGGAACACTCCAGGCAGCCCGCCCCTTCGGCAAACGGCACCTTGGTCCACACAGCCGGATCCAGGCCTGATTGCCTCAGGGCTTCGGGCGAATAGTAGACCTTTTTCTTGCAGTTCTCGCAGATGACGCGCACCAACCGCTGCGCCAGGATGCAGTTGAGCGCGGAGACGAAGTTGTATGGCTCGACGCCCATGTTAATGAAGCGGCCGATCACGTCGGTGACGTTGTTGGCGTGCACCGTGGTGAAGACCAGGTGGCCGGTGAGGGCGGACTGGATGGCAATCTGTGCGGTCTCCTCGTCGCGAATCTCGCCGACCATGATCTTGTCAGGGTCGTGCCGCAGGATGGAGCGCAGGCCGCGGGCAAAGGTCAGGCCTTTTTTCTCGTTAACCGGGATCTGGGTGATGCCGCGAATCTGGTATTCGACCGGGTCCTCGATGGTGACGATCTTGTCTTCGTCAGTCTTGATCTCGTTGATGGCCGCGTAGAGCGTCGTGGTTTTGCCCGACCCGGTCGGCCCGGTGACCAGCACCATCCCGTACGGCTCACGGATGTAGCGGCGGAACTTGCGCACCTCCTCATCGGAGAAGCCCACAACGTCGAGGCTCAGATTGTGGAATTTCTCGGAGAGGGTCTCTTTGTCGAGCACGCGGAGCACGGCGTCTTCGCCGTGGATCGAAGGCATGATGGAAACGCGGAAGTCCACGAAGCGGCCCTTATAGCGCACGCGGAAGCGGCCGTCCTGGGGCACGCGGCGCTCGGCGATATCGAGCTCGCTCATGACCTTGATGCGCGAGACGATGGTGGAATGCCATTCCTTGGCGATCGGCGGCATGGCGTACTGCAGCACGCCGTCAATGCGGTACTTGACGACGACTTCCGTGTCCCGCGCCTCGATATGAATGTCGCTGGCGCGGCGCTCGAGCGCAGTGAAGATCACCGTGTCCACCAGGCGGACCACCGGGCTGACGGCGGTGTCCGCGGTAAGCCGGCCGCCGGAGATCGTCTCCTCGCTCTCCTCCTCTTCCTGCACCACCTGGAGAGTGAAGGCCTCGGTGGCCTGTTCGAGGACGCGCTGGGACTGCTCGGTGCGCTTGAGCAGGTCGCCGATCTGCCGGGCGGTGGCCACCTTGATGATCAGTTTCTTGCCCAGCAGCAACTGCAGCTCGTCGCTCAGCAGCACCTGACCGGGGTCGGCAACGGCCACCGCCAGGGCGTTGTTGTGCGCCTCGAGCGGTACGAAGTTGAAGCGGAACATCAGGTCGGCCGGGATGCTGCGGAAGAGTTCCGGGTCGATGCGCTGTGCGTTCAAGTCCACGAAGGGGCAGCGGTAGCGCTCGGCCATCCGGCGCGAGCGTTCGATCTCCTGCTGCTCATCCGTCAGAATCTGCTGGTTTAGGTTGTGGTCAGCCGCGCCCATGGTTTATTACTGCGGAGTCGCCCCCGTCGAGAAACTGAAAATCGGAAGATAAAGGGAAATCAGTATGATCGCCACCACGATGGCCATCAACACCAGAATGGCCGGCTCGACCCAGGCCAGCACGCTGGCCAGCCGGAGGTTGACCTCCTCCTCGTAGAATTCGGCCACGCTGGTAAGCATGGGCGCCAGCGCGCCGCTGGCTTCGCCCACTTCAATCATTTCGACGGCTAGATCCGGTAAAAGGTTCGTCGCTTGCAGACTCGCGTGCAGTGACTGCCCCTCGCGGACGCGTTCGGCGGCGCGGGAGATGCCCACAGAGATCAGCCGGCTGGCGACGGCATCCGCGGAGGTGGTCAGCGCCGCCACCAGTGGGGTGCCACCAGTCAGCAGCGTAGCCAGCGTGCGGGCAAACTGCGCCACCTGCGCCTTGAGCCAGATGTCGCCGAGAAAGGGAACGCGGGGCTTCAGCCGGTCGATCGCCAGGGCGCCCGTCTCGCCGCGCGACCACACGAACGCCGCGAGCCCGCCCAATATCACCAGCGGCAGCAGGATCAATAGGTAGGCGCGCATGTGCAGGGACACCGACAGTATCACTCGCGTGAGCGCCGGCAGCGGCACGTTCATCTCCGAATAGAGCCGCGCAAACTCCGGGATCACGTAGGTCACCAGATAGGAAAGGATGATGGTAACCGCCATGACCAGAATGAAGGGATAGATCAAGGCCACCAGCAGGCGGTTGCGAAACCCTGTGCTCACCCGCTGATAGTTGATGTAGTGGTCCAGCACGCCGGAGAGGTTGCCGCTCTTCTCCCCCGCGAGCACCGAGGTGGTATAGACCTTGGGAAACACGGCCTGCTGCTCCAGGGCCTCGGAGAGCGACGCGCCCCCGCGCACCCGCTGGCGGACCTCGGCCAGCAGGGGGCGCAATTTCGGCGAGGCCGCGCGCTCAGCCAGCAGGTCCAGACCCTTCAGGATGGGCAGGCCAGCCTTGATCAGGGTGTTGAACTGCTGGTTGAAGATCAGGAATTCATTGCCACTCACGCGGTCGCGCCGCCGGCGCAGGATCTGGGTGAGCATGCCTTCGCGTGAGCGAACCGAATAGACGAACAGGCCGCGGTCCACCAGTTTCTGGCGGGCCTCGCTTACCGTTTGCGCCGCCTCCACCTGCGAGAAGACCCTCCCTGTGGAATCGGCTACTTTGCAGACAAACTCGGCCATGGGAAGAGTTTACAACATCTGTGGGACAACCAATAGCAGACTCAACCCGGAAGATGCGCACTTTACAAACTGTCCCGAAGGCTCTTCGACCTGTTCCGAGGAACAGCGCACCCACAGAGTTTAAGGTCACTGCATCTCAGTGGACCACGAGCAAGTCGTGGTCTCGGAAGATATTCACAGCCAGGTTGAAACCCGCGCTTGCCTTCCCGCGCTTGCTTCCCATGAAATCGCTTGCCTTTCGGACGGCTGCTCAGCTGGCTTTCAAGACCAGGAAGGAGACCACGATGCGGATGAACCAAAGATGGGTGTTGCTGGGGACATGCCTCGTTGTACTAGCGCTGGCCCTGCCCGCTCGAGGCCAGGTGGGAAACCAGGGCTCGATAGAGGGCACCTTGCTGGATCCAAAGGGCGGGGTCGTCCCCAGCGCTACGGTCACACTGCGAAACACGGCGACGGACGCCACCTTCACCGCCAACACGGATGGTTCCGGCTACTTCCGCTTCCCGGTGCTTCCGGTGGGCACCTACGAATTGAGGGTCGAAAAGCCCGGCTTCACGACGATCACGCAGAAAGACATCCAGCTGACCGTCGGCGCGAAACTCAACCTGAGTGTGACGCTGTCGGTGGCAGCACAGCAGGCCTCGGTGGTGGTGACAGCCGAAACGCCGGTGGTCGAGACCACGCGGACGCATGTCAGCGCCACGGTCAACGAGCGGGCCGTCGCCAACCTGCCAGTCAACGGCCGCAACTTTATTGATTTTGTCCTGCTGACGCCCGGGGTCACGCGCGACGTTCGCCTGGGTGATATCAGTTTTGCCGGCCAGCGCGGCACGCTCAACTCCCTGGTGGTGGACGGCTCGGACAACAACAACACTTTCTTCGGCCAGGCCACCGGCCGGACGGGCTCCGGCCGCGCCCCCTACCAGTTCAGCCAGGACGCGGTGGAGGAATTCCAGGTGAACTCAAACTCCTATTCCGCCGAGCTGGGACATGCCGGTGGGGCGGTGATCAACGTGATCACCAAGTCGGGCACCAACCAGTTCCATGGCTCTGCCTTCGAGTTCTTTCGCGACCGAGGGCTGAACGCCAACGACCTCATCAACAAGAACAACGGGCGGGCCAGGTCGCCGTTCCACTTCCATCAGTTCGGAGGGACTCTCGGCGGGCCCATCGTCAAGGACAAACTCTTTTTCCTATTTGACTACGACGGGCAGCGCAACACTCTGCCCATATCGTCTTCCTCGGCCCGTTCACGCTTTCCGCTGACCCCGTCGTTCTGGCGTTTCAGAACACCGCGCTGACCTATCTGAACGCGCGGGCCAACTCTTGGATCCGCACGCAGAACCAGAGCGTTTACCTCGGTAAGGCCGACTGGCACATCAGCTCGAGACACCTTCTTTCCGGGCGATGGAACAGCCAGCGCTTCACCGGTGGTGGCTTTGAGAACGGCGGGAACCAGAATGCTCTGGAGCATACCGGGGGGTCCCTGGTGGCCACCGATACCCTGGGCGTCTCCCTGACGTCTACCATCAGCAGTTCCATGGTCAATGTGGTCCGCTTCGCCTACTTGCGCGACAACGAGCCCGGCCAGGCAAACAGCATCAACCCCGAAGCAAGTATATTTGAGGGAAGCACTGTCGCCGTTCTCACCGTCGGCCGGAACTCCTTCAGTCCCCGTTTCACCAACATCAAGCGCCAACAGTGGGGCGACACGCTCGCCTATGTCTGGGGCCGGCACTCGTTCAAGTTCGGTGTGGATTTCATCCACGACGCCATCGCCAACTTTTTCCCCGGAAACTTTTCGGGCTCCTACACCTTCAACAGCCTGGAGAGTTTCGGCAGAAACCTGACCTGCGCCGCGACAGTGCCGCCCTGCACGCCGAGCACGGCGACCGGCGACAAGTACCTGCAAGCTTTCGGCGGAGCCGGGACCTCAGGGCCAACAACAAGTCCGAATATCTTTGAGGCGTCGGGATTCATCCAGGACGAATGGCGAGTGCGCTCAAATCTTACCCTGAACCTCGGACTTCGCTATGACGTGCAGCAGATGGCACAACCCTCCGTGCAGAGCCCAGCGGCCCTGGCGGCCGGGATTGATACCAGCAGGATCCACAACGACCACAAGGACGTCGGGCCGCGAGTGGGGCTGGCCTGGACGCCGTTCGCAAGCCATCGCGTCGTGGTTCGCGGCGGCTACGGCATCTACTACGGCCGGACACCGTCGATCATGGTCGGCACCGCCCACTCGAACAACGGCCTGAGCGTCCAGACCCTCACCTTCACCGGCGCCAACATTCCGCTTTATCCGAATAGCGCCTGCGGAGCTCCGGTTTCCTCGCCCTCCTGCGCTCCGCCGCCGGGAGGCACAGCCAGCAAGCCAACTATCTTCGTCTTTGAGCCCCTCTACCGGCAGCCGCAAGTGCAACAAGCCAGCTTCGGCATCGAAACCGAGGTGATCCACGACCTGGCCATCTCGGTCGGCTATCTCTGGGTCAAAGGCACCCGGCTACAGCGCACACGCGACATCAATCTGAACCCAGTAACGATCCCTACGATCATCCCGGTGATCGGGGGGTCGGTCAGCTCGGTCACGGTGCCGGTCTATTCCGCCACCCGGCCCATCGCGGCCTTCAGCCGCATTCTCCAGTTCGAGGGCACTGCGAGTTCGAACTATAATGGGCTGACGATCCAAGCCAATAAGCGCTTCTCGCGAAACTTTCAATTCCTGGTGGCCTACACGTATGGAAGAGTGATCGACGACGTGCCGGATGCCACCGCGGTTGTGCCCGGCACCGATGACGGCAAACTGGTCCAATTCCCTACCAACCCCGTAGATGACCGCGCCGCCGGGTATAACGACCAGCGTCACCGCTTCGTGGCCAGCTATCTCTGGGACTTAAACAGCTACGCCAAGGGCCTGCCGCACGGGGCACAGATCCTCTTGGGCGGCTGGGAGTTCAGCGGGATCTTCACGGCCCAGAGCGGACAACCCTTTTCGGGATTCGTCGGTGGCGCAGGCTCAGATATCAACCAGGACGGCAACAGCAGGACGGATCGCCTGCCCGGAACAGGACGCGATACCTTCCGCCTCCCGCGGACGGTCTCCATCGACCCGCGCGTGACCAAGAACATCCCCGTGAACGAGCGAATGAAGTTCCAACTTATTGCGGAGATGTTCAACGCTTTCAATCACGTCAACATCAGCGGCGTCAACTCGACCCAGTACAGCATTTCCAAGAAGGCGAGTGATTGCGGCGCAGGGGTCCCGCAGTGTCTGGTGTTCCAGTCTAAGTTCGGTTCGCCCACGAATACCCTGGGGCCACGGATCGTTCAGTTGGCGGCAAAGTTCATCTTCTAGGCGGCGGTCTTGCGAATGGGTCCGGTTCTAAGCCTGACCCTTCCGGCGGCGACCACCAGCCCCGACGTGACGGAAGCGGGGGCGCTGAGCCGCGTGCGCTGCTGACGACAGGATGCATGCGGTGCCCGGCCCGATCCCCTGCAAAGACTCGCTAGCGTCCGGGGCCGCCGATCGAAGCATCGTCCACAATGGCCACGCCGCGCGGCGCCTGGAAATGGAATAGCGCCTCGGGGAGCGTCAGGTTCTGTTGCCAGTTGCCGAAGCGGTATTCGATTTCAACGCCCGTGGCCTGGCGAATCAGGACGCGGATGAGCTCACTGCGGCTCTCTTCCACCTCGAGCAGGACTTCCTGGAAGGCCGCGCTTCTCTCTCCGGCAGCGAGTGCGTCGCTGCGCGACCCGGCCCGTACCGCCGGCTCGCCCGGAGGAAGGCAGCGCAATAGCACGTGCCCTGAAGGAGTGCCCGCCGCGCCCGGAGCCGGGGAGACCAACTCGATCCGCCCGCACAGGCGCGATAACCTGGCCTTCCCGGTCAGCAGAGCCAGCGGCGTGCGCCAGTCGGTGCTTTCCTTCATCGGCGCGCGGCTGACGGTGTGATCAGCCGGAACATAAAACCAAACGGTCTTACCGTCGGCAAGGAAGAGCTTTTGTTCCGGCGATTCGTATTCCCAGCGCATGCGGCCCGGCCGGCGGAAATACGCGGTGCCGGATTCCATGCGCAGGTCGTGGTGGCCCTCGCTGTACCTCTCGAGGAAGGTGGCCTTCAACGTAGTCGCCGAATGATAGCGGATCTCGAGTGAGTGCACGATGGCCTTGGGATTGCGGCTGCGGTCGTCCGGCGCGGCACGGGCGACAGGTCCGGCGCACGAGCCAATCAGCCCGAGACAAATGCTGAAAAGGAGAGGTTTCTTCACTGCGCTCTGAGTGTAGCAGGAAGGCGTGCAGAGACGCAGCCGTGCAAGAAGATTGGCTGCTCAAAGATGCGCCAGGTTTGGAGGGAGCCGGCCCCGCCGCGGGACCCCAGGCTGCGCCGATGGCTAGGAAATCGGCAGGTCGCTTGGTCCAGCTTGGGCGCTCTGATTCTGCCGGATGACGGCCGAGGTGTCGGTGTAGAAATGGCGGGTGCCGGTTACGCCGGGGTTGACGGGGTCGGCCAAAACGTTGTAGTCCACCACGTTGCCGTTCGCGTCCGTGGCCGCCACAACGTATGTGAAGATGTAACCACTCTTGGTGCCCCGAGCCAGCACGTCGTCAATCAGACCGGCGTTATTGACATTCGGGAGGACCAGCGTTCCACCCAGCTTCGTGAGGTTGGAGGAATAGCCGATCCCATAGGAGGTCGAGTAAACCACTTCGGCTGTGGTGATGTTCCGAAGGTTCGCCACAGCAGAAGCCTCGTTGGCCCTCATTTTGGATTGGAGGAAATTGGGGACGGCGATGGCGGCGATGATCAGGATAATGCCCACTACGATGAGCAGCTCGATGAGGGAAAAACCCTTGCTGGCGTGCTTCGAGCCACGGTGTCCGGATTGTGCCGCCTGCGCTCGCATCGCTGTGCCTCTCGACTCATTCTGCCTTTCAACCACAGCCTGAAAAAAAGGGGAGGAAGTATTACGCTTCCTCCCCCGGATGCAAGAGCCCAACTAGCTGATCGGCGTGCTGTTCACGTCGGCTGCGCCCACGTTGCTCGCGCGGATGACGCCCGACTGGTCGGTGAAGAAGTACCGCTGCCCGGTCGTCCCCACGGTCACCGGGGTCGCCGTCAGTGTGTAGGTGGTGGCCGGAGGGCCGCCCGCCGGCGTGTAGGTGAACGTGTAGCCGCTCTTGGTGCCAGCGGAAAGAACGCCGTCAATCAGGTCTGCCGTGGTGCAGGCCACAAATGGCGGGCCCATCGCTGCCAGCGAAGCCGGATAGCCGCCGCACTGGGTCGAGAAGGTCACCGCTGCGGTGTTGATTGACCGCAGCGAGCCAACCGCCGACGCTTCGTTCGCTGCCATCTTCGAACGCAGCAAGTTGGGGATGGCAATCGCCGCGATGATCAGAATGATTGCCACGACGATCAAAAGTTCGATGAGCGAGAAACCTTTCTGCTTGTTGCGCATTCCACTCTCCTTCGAGATTTGAAGTCTAGGCCCGGAAACCAGCCGGATAAGGGGCAACCCGGGTGCCACTTCCCTGATGGGCCGTGTACCATTTCAGCACATTCGCTGCAACACCAGAGCAATCCGTATGTTACACGGCTCTGGTGTCGCGGAAGGCGACCGCCTTTCCAACTGTTGGAATCCCCGGGCTCCACAAAGTGAGAAAAAAGCTCATTCGCGAGTAGCAGGAATTCTTAGTTGACCATTCCTTGACCTTGCGTGCAAACGGCCTTGCACTGAACCGTGGGGACGGACTCTACGACGAAATTATAACACCGAGGTGGCGGGAAGCGGTCACTGGTTGAATAACTGCTCCCTGCGAGGGGTCCGCAACCCCTGAAGCCGGTATCCACACCGGCGTCCATTCGTTGCTCACAAGATTGCAAAGGCTACGCAGGGAAAAGGGCTGGGCGGGAAAAAAGTTCAGACCGAACCGCATATGACAGCGTGCATCCGGGGCGCTGCGGAACAAGAAAGGGGAGGAAGTCTTGAGCTTCCTCCCCTGGATGCCAAAGGCCAACTAGCTGATCGGTGTGCTGTTCACGTCGGCTGCGCCCACGTTGCTCGCGCGGATGACGCCCGACTGGTCGGTGAAGAAGTACCGCTGCCCGGTCGTCCCCACGGTCACCGGGTTCGCCGTCAGCGCGTACGTGGTGGCCGGAGGGCCGCCCGCCGGCGTGTAGGTGAACCTGTAGCCGCTCTTGGTGCCGGCCGACAGAACGCCGTCAATCAGGTCCGCCGTGGTGCAGGCCACAAATGGCGGGCCCATCGCCGCCAGCGAAGGCGGATAGCCACCGCACTGGGTCGAGAAGGTCACCGACGCGGTGTTGATCGACCGCAGCGACCCAACCGCCGACGCTTCGTTCGCCGCCATCTTCGAACGCAGCAGGTTGGGGATGGCAATCGCCGCGATGATCAGAATGATCGCCACGACGATCAGAAGTTCGATAAGTGAGAAACCTTTCTGCTTGTTGCGCATTCCACTCTCCTCGGAGATTTGAAGTCGGTACCCCAGAGATCGGGTATCTAGAGGGCAACGCAGAGGCCATTTGGCGCGGTTTCGGTTCCAGGTGTGTATCTTCACGGCACTTTCACCGGAACCTGCGGCGAATAGGGCACTTAGCCTCAGCCTCCTGGATAGTCATTCCTTTTCGCTCCAGCTCTTCGCTACTCTCCCGCAAGCGGAAATAGCGAAAAACCTCATTCCACCCTGACAATAATCCTAAGTCCCAGTGGCCCCTCATTGGATCCTATGCTTCTTGGCGTAGTGACGGAAGGAGTGATAGCTCATTTTCAGCAGCTCTGCGGCGCGCCGCTGCACTCCGCCGGCGCGCTGCAGGGCCGCCAGAAGATAACGCCGCTCGGTTTCGCCGACCAGCACCTCAAAGTCGAGCCCCTCTTCCAGTATGGCCGCAGCGCCATCCCGACCAGCTTTCGCGGCGGTTGGTACGGAGTCGTAGCCCAAGATCTTCTCCGGCAGCACGGCCAGAGAGATGTTGCTGCCGCTCTCCAGAGCCACCGAGCGCTCCATGGTGTTCTCCAGCTCGCGCACATTTCCGGGCCAATCGTAGGCTTCCAGGCGGCGCATGGCCTCGGGGTCGATGCCTTCGATGGGCTTTCCCATGGACTGGCGGAAACGCTCGAGAAAGGCGCGGGCCAGTAGCGGGATGTCCTCGCGGCGCTCGCGCAGAGCGGGCAGATGAACGGGGATGACGCTGAGCCGGTAGTAGAGGTCCTCGCGGAACCGCCCCTCCGCAATCTCCTTCTCCAAATCCTTGTTGGTGGCCGCGATGACGCGCACATCTACGTCCGACTCCTCGGTGCTGCCGAGCGGCCGGACCTTCCCCTCCTGCAGGACGCGGTAAAGTTTCACCTGCATGGTCGGGCTCATGTTGCCGATCTCATCCATAAAGAGCGTGCCGTCGTGCGCGGCCTGAAAGAGTCCGTGGCGGTTTTCGTTGGCACCGGTGAAGGCACCCTTCAGATAACCGAACAGTTCGGATTCGAGCAGAGTTTCTGGAAAGGCGCCGCAGTTAATGGTGATAAACGGCGTCTGAGCGCGTGGGCTATTTTCGTGAATGGCGCGGGCGACCAGCTCCTTGCCGGTGCCGCTCTCCCCGGTGATCAGCACACGGCTCGACTGCGGCGCTACGGTCTGGATCAAATCGAAGATGGCGCGCATCTTCGGACTCCGGCCAATGATGTTATCCAGACCCGTGAGGTGGCGCAGTTCGCGGCGCAGGTAGCCGGCTTCCTTCTGCCATTTCAGGTTTTCGGAGACCTGCTGAACCGCCCGGCGCAACTGGTCCACCAGTTCATGATCCTTGATCACATAGCGATCGGCGCCGGAGTTGATTGCGGCAATGGCCGTTTCGATCGTGGGCACGCCGGTGATTAGGATAAACACAGCCGTCGGAGCAATCTCCTTGGCAAACTTGAGCAGCTCGACCCCGCTGGTGTCGGGCATGCGGATGTCCGAGATGATGATGTCGAAGATCTGCGATTCCAGGCGGCGGCGCGCTGTTTCGCCGCTGGTGGCCACCTCGACCCGGTGGCCCTGCTTGCGAAAGGTAATCTCCAGCAGCTCGCAGATTGAGCGTTCATCATCCACCACCAGGATATGCGCCATCGACGGGTTCCAACCTCAAAATCGTTGCGTCAGGAGCTGGTTCGAGCTCCCACTTCCTCCGGGCTGCCGGCGAGCTGCTCGGAGGCCGATTGCGCCAGCTCCGCCACGCGGGGCAGCTCCACGGTGAACTCCGCGCCGCGATCCCTCTCCGAGATCACGCTGATGCGCCCGCTGTGCGCCTGCACGATTTGATAGACGATGGCCAGGCCCAACCCGGTGCCCCCCGCAAAGCTCGACTGCAGCGGCTCAAAAATTTTGGCGCGCTGCCTGGAATCCATGCCCACGCCGGTGTCGCGAAAATGGATGCGAATCCAGAAGGGCGCCAGTTCGACGCGGACGGTGAGGGTCCCGCCTCCGGGCATGGCACGCAGGGCGTTCTCGCAGAGATTCCAGAAGACCTGCTTAATGCGATTGCTGTCCACGCGCGCGCGTACGGGCTGCGGGGAGACAACGCGTTCAATTCTGAATTTGCCGCCGAGGTCCGGGTGCCGCTCGAGCAGCGTGAGCGTCTCTTCCAGCAGGGCGCCAACGTCCTCCTCGCGGAATTGATAGGATTTCTCATGCGAATAATTCAGGAAGTCGCCGATGATCTGGTTGAGGCGTTCCGATTCCCGGCTGACGATTCCGACCAGATGCTTTTCGTCCTCTTCCAGCGGCACCAGTCGCGCCAGTTCCTTTACTGCGCCGGCCATCGCCGTCAGGGGCTGGCGGATCTCGTGCGCGATCGCCGCGGAGAGACGGCCGAGGGCGGCCATGCGCTCCTTGGTGGCCACTTCCTGCTCGAGCCGCCGCAACTCCGTGAGGTCCTGGAAGTTGAACACGAAACCTGTCGAGCGGCGGTCGCGCGCGCGCAGCGGGGAGACTGAGATGCCCAGAAAACGCTGCTCCCCCCGGGCGGTGCGGAAATCGAGTTCCTTACGCGGAATCAAGGCGCCGCCGGGGGTCAACTGCCCGGGCAGCCAGAAGTCCGGGAAGAGATCCGGCAGCAAGCGACCGCGGAGGTCGTCAAAACGATAGCCGGTGATCTCCTCGCCCGTGCGGTTGAGCAGCAGGATGCGTCCTTCCAGGTCGGTGGTGAGCAAGCCACCGCGCATCGAGTGAATGATGTTTTCGTTGAAGGCTTGCAGATCCCGCAGCTCCTCCCGTTTTTCGTCCAGCTCGACGCCCTTGCGCCGCAGGGATTGGGCCAGCAAGCCGGAGAGATACGCCACGGCGAGAAAGCCAAACAGGTTGCTCAGCACCCAAATCTGCAGAGTCCTCGCGTTTGGCATCGCCGAGGCCGTGCGGGGGATCTTCTCGTAGTAGGCCAGGTCGACCAAGGCCCCGAGCAGGACAAAGCTGAAGCCCGCGACAAGAAACGTGCCCTTGGGAGAAAACAAAATGCTGGCGACGATGATGGCCAGCAGATAGAGCGAGATGAAATAACTCTCGTGCGCGCCGGTGACGTAAACCAGCCCGGTGACCATCACCAGATCGCAGACGATCTCCAACGGGGCATGCCAGAGCGCCTCAGGAATCCAGCGCAGCAGGATCACGTGGAGAATCGCCAGGGTGAACCACAGCACGATCAGCGGCACGAAGTACTTGGTGGGGAGGAGCAGTTGCGTGTAGTCCCGCAAGACCAGGACAATCAACAGAAGAAAACTGATCAGGAGGAAACGGACCCGGGTCAGCCAGTTCAGCCATCCGCCGACGTTTTGGGCGAGTTCCATAAGGGACAGGCCTACGCGCCATTCTCCGCTGGCCCGAACAAGAGGGTCAAGACAACGGGGTGTACTGATTGGCACGGGGCGGCAGCGGGAAGCCACCGCCCAGGCCTTGGCCGAACATGCGTGAACCGAACCGCGTTAGTGTCCGCCAAGTTTGGCAATCAAAGAGAACAGCGGCAGGTACATCGAAATCACGATGCCGCCGACGACCACTCCGAGGAAGACGATCATCATCGGCTCCATGGCCGAAAGCAGATCCTTGACCGCGGCATCCACTTCATCTTCGTAGAAGTCGGCGATCTTCTGCAGCATCGCATCCATCGCGCCGGTCTGCTCGCCCACGCCGATCATCTGGGTGACCATCCCGGGGAAGACGTCGGTCTCCTTCAAAGGATCAGCCAACGTGCGCCCGGCCTCCAAGCCCTTGCGCACGTACATCAGGGCTTTCTCAATGACCGCGTTTCCGGCGGTGCGCGCGGTGATATCCAACCCCTCGAGGATGGGCACGCCGCTCGAGATGAGCGTGCCCAGCGTCCGCGTGAAGCGCGCGACGGCAATCTTACGCAGCAGGATGCCCAGCAGCGGCAGCTTCAACAGGACGGTGTCGATGACCATCCGGCCCTTCCGCGTGCCATACCACACCTTGAGGCCCACGACCATGCCCACGAAGGCGACCAGGATCAGAAAACCAAAGATGCTGCCGATGAAGTTGCTGAGGGCGATCACGATGCGGGTGGGCAGCGGTAGGTCCACGCCCAGGCCCAAGAACAGCGTGGCAAAGATGGGCACCACCTTCCACAGCAGGAGGACGATCACGCTGGCGGCGACCAGCAGCACCGAGACCGGATAGACGAGGGCTGATCTTACGGCGCGCTTCAGCTTGACGTTCTTCTCGATATAGGCCGACAGGCGCTGGAGAATGGTGTCGAGAATACCGCCGGTCTCACCGGCTTCGACCATGTTCACGTACAACTGGTCGAAAACCTTCACGTACTGGCGCATCGCGGCCGACAGGGTGGAGCCGCCTTCGACGGCCGAGCGCGTGCCGGTCAGGACCTTCTGAAAGGTCTTGTTCTCCTGCTGCCCGGCAAGGATTTCCAGACACTGCACCAGGGGCAGGCCGGCATCGATCATCACCGAGAACTGGCGGGTGAAAATGGCCAGTTCTTTGGCGCTGACTCCCCCGCCGAAGATGGGCAGGTTGAACTCCTTGCCCTTCTCGGACATCTTGGTGACGTTGATCTGCTGGCGCCGCAGCACGCTCGCCAGTTCGGCCTTGCTCCCCGCGGCCTGTTCGCCGCTGACGGTGACTCCGGCGCGATTGGTGCCGCGATAAGTGAAAACCGGCATGTTGGTTCCCTCCTCCTTGATCCACTTGCCTGGCCCAGACTGCTAGACTCTGCGTCCCCGAGCCGCGGCGCTATTTTCGAGCCGGGACGGGGCTGCGCGCGGGCACTACGCTGGTCACTCCCCGATTGATCATATCCTGCAACTCGTCCTGGTTTGACGAGCGCGAAAGCGCCATTTCCAAAGTGATCAGTTTGTTGAAGTAGGCGTTGGCCAGCGACTGGTTGAAGGTCTGCATACCCGTGTGGCCGGTACCCGTCTGCATGGCCGAATAAATCTGATGGATCTTGTCTTCGCGAATCAGGTTGCGAATGGCGGCGTTGGGGATCAGGATCTCCATGACCATCACGCGGCCGCGGCCGTCGGCGCGTGACAGCAACGCCTGACAAAGGATGCCCTCCAGCACCATGGAGAGCTGAGCGCGGATCTGCGGCTGCTGGTGTGCCGGAAAGACGTCCACGATGCGGTTGATGGTGGAGAGCCCAGAATTGGTATGCAGGGTGGCGAAGGTGAGGTGGCCGGTCTCGGCGATGCGCAGAGCCGATTCGATCGTTTCGAGGTCGCGCATCTCGCCGATAAGCACCACGTCCGGGTCTTCGCGCAACGCGGCGCGCAGCGAATTGGCAAACGAGTGCGTGTCCGTGTGCACCTCGCGCTGATTCACCAGGCATTTCTTGTGGTTGTGCAGGAACTCGATGGGGTCCTCGATCGTGATCATGTGCTCTTCGCGCTCGTTATTAATCTTGTCGAGCATGGCGGCGAGCGTGGTGGATTTCCCCGAGCCGGTCGGGCCGGTGACCAGCACCAGGCCGCGTGGCTTATCGCAGAGGTTTTTGACCACCGAGGGCAGGCCCAGGGCCTCGAATCCCTTGATCTCCCAGGGAATCGTCCGGAAAACAGCGCCGACGGCGCCGCGCTGTTGGAAGAGGTTGCCGCGGAAGCGCGCCAGGTTTTTCAGGCCGAAGGAGAAGTCAAGTTCGAGATTTTCCTCGAAGCGGTGCTTCTGCGCATCCGTGAGCACGCTGTAGGCCAAGGCCTTGGTGTCCGCGGCGGTCAGCGGGGCCATGTCAGTCGGGCGGAGCTTGCCGTGGACGCGCACCCGCGGCGGGCTGTTGGTGGCGATGTGCAGGTCGCTGCCGCCCATTTCGATCATCTTCTTCAAGAGTTCACTCAGCGTGATGCCGGCCATAGTTCCCCTCTCTTCACAACACCGATTCGCGCAGGACTTCCTCGAGCGTGGTGAGCCCGGCAGCAACCTTGAGCAGGCCACTGCGGCGCAGCGTGATCATGCCCTGGTCGAGCGCCTTCTTTCTCAGCTCGAGCGCCGAGGCGCCCACCAGGATCAGCTCGCGGAGTTCGTCGTTGATCTCCATGACCTCATACAGGCCAACGCGCCCCTTGTAGCCGCCCTTGTTGCAGGTACCGCAGCCCTTGCCTTGATAAATCGTCGTGTTCTTGACTTCTTCCGGAGTGAAACCCGCATCGAGCAGCGCCTGCTCCGGGATGGGCAGCGGCTCCTTGCAGTTGCCGCAGACGCGGCGCACCAGGCGTTGCGCGCAGATCAGGTTCACCGAGGTGGCCACCAGAAAAGGCTCGATGCCCATGTTCATCAAGCGACTGATGGTGGAGGGCGCGTCGTTGGTGTGCAGCGTGGAGAGCACCAGGTGGCCCGTGAGCGCGGCCTTCACGGCGATTTCTGCGGTCTCGAAGTCGCGGATCTCGCCCACCAAGATGATGTTGGGGTCCTGGCGCAGGAAGGAGCGGAGAGCCGCGGCAAAGTTCAACCCGATCTGCTCCTTCATCTGCACCTGGTTGATGCCCGGGAGTTGGAACTCGACCGGATCCTCGGCGGTCATGATGTTGGTTTCCGGGGTATTCAGGCGGGCGACCGAGGAGTAGAGCGTGTTGGTCTTGCCCGAGCCGGTCGGCCCGGTGACCAACACCATGCCGTAGGGCCGCAGAATGGCGCGCTCAAACTTGGCGAGCGAATCGACCTCGAACCCCAGCTTGGTCATGTCCAGCCGCAGGTTCTCCTTATCGAGCAGCCGCATGACGATCTTTTCACCGAACAGCGTGGGGACGGTGGAGACGCGAAAGTCGAGCTCCTTGCGCCTGCCGTCCCGGCGGTACTTGATCATGATGCGGCCGTCTTGCGGCAGCCGCTTTTCGCTGATGTCGAGCTTGGCCATGATCTTGACGCGGCTGGTGATGGCATCTTTCAATTTCAGCGGCGGGTTCATCACCGACTGTAGGATGCCGTCGATGCGAAAGCGCACGCGCAATTCCTTCTCGTAGGGCTCGACGTGGATGTCGCTGGCGCCGCGCTTGACCGCGTCGGTGAGGATGAGGTTTACCAGCTTGATGATGGGTGCTTCCTCGGCCGCTTTTTCCAGCGTGGCCAGGTCCATTTCCTGTTCTTCGGCGGCCAGCTCGAGGTCTTCTCCCTCGTCTCCGGCCAGGTCCTTCATCACCTTGGTCAGTTCTTCGACGCTCTGGGTGTCGCCGTAGAACTTCTGGATGGCCTCGACGATGGCCGTTTCCGAAGCGACGACCGGCTCCACGTTGAAGCCAGTCATGAACTTGATGTCGTCCATCGCGAAGACGTTAGTGGGATCGGTCATGGCAATGGTCAGCGTCGAACCCACACGGGAGAGCGGCACCACCTGATAGCGCACCGCGGTGTCCTGCGGAATGAGCTTGATCACCGCAGCATCCACCTCGTAGTACTTCAAATTGATGGAGGGCACACCGTACTGGCGGGAGAGTACCGCGGTGATCTCATCGTCGGTAACGAACCCCATCTTCATCAGGCTGCTGCCCAGGCGCCCGCCGTGCTGTTTCTGGTATTCCAGCGCCTGTTGGAGCTGCTCAGAGGTGATGAGGCTCTCTTTGATCAGAATTTCGCCCAAACGGCCGGACATTCGCAGACTCCTGCGACACGTGTGCCTGAGCGAAAAAGGTAGCAGAACCATTGAGAGGCCAACGGTGCAAGTTGTAACAGCGTAGTGAATCGGGCAATACCCTGTACGTGGGAGCAGTGTGGCGGAACTGCCACGGCGCGCCTTGACTTGCTCGCTCGCCCTCGCTATCGTCGGTTTGGCCAGTTCGAGAATGGCATCCGTCGCTCCAACCGCGCCCCGCGCCGTCGTTCGGGTCATCCCCGAGACCCCGCCAGTCATGCCTGCAGCCGGAAGCGCGTTACGGGTAATTCCAAAGTTCTATGAGACCTTGTCCTCGGCGCTGGGTCCCATGCACTGGTGGCCCGCCAAAACTCCCTTCGAGGTGATCGTGGGGGCCATCCTGACCCAGAATGCAGCTTGGGTGAACGTCAGGCGCGCAATTGGCAACCTACAGCGGGCGCGGATGCTTTCGCCCGGCGCGCTCGAGCGGGTCCCTGCCGGAAAACTGGCGCGGCTGATTCGCTCCTCGGGCTACTTCCGGCAGAAGACGAAAAAGCTCAAGGCGTTTGTGCGTTTCCTGCGGAAAGATTTCGGCGGCTCGCTGGTGCGGATGTTCCGCACGCCCACGGCCGAACTGCGGGAGCGGCTGCTCGCCGTGCACGGCATCGGCCCCGAGACGGCCGATTCGATTTTGTTATACGCCGGAAACCATCCCGTTTTTGTCGTGGACGCATACACCACGCGAATTCTGCAACGGCACGGATTGGCGGGCGAGAAGACCGGCTACGAACAGATGCGACAGCTTTTCGAGGCCAACCTGCCGCGCGACGCGAAGCTCTACAACGAATACCACGCGCTGCTGGTAAACGTGGGCAAGAACTGGTGCCGCCCGAAGGATCCCAAGTGCGAGCAGTGTCCGCTGGGCTGCTATCTCACGCCAGCCCGCATCGCGCGACCGGAGCATCAGCCATGAGGCCACAGACCTGGAAGACCCGGCTCTGGCTGGGCTTCGGAGGATTGCTGGTCGTGCTGCTGCTGGCGGGGGTATTCACGCTGGGCTCGCTCGATCTGCCCTTCGAGCCGCGCCACTGGAATGAGGTCGTCGCCCTCTATGCGCTCTCCACGTTCATCGTCGCAGCGCTATTGGTCTTCGGCCTGATCCTCACGCGCAGCTTGCTGCGGCTCTGGGCCGAGCGGCGCGCGGCACAGCTCGGCGCGCGCTTCAAGACGAAAATGGTTCTGGGCGCGATGGCGATCTCGCTGCTCCCCGTCGTGTTCATGTTCTGGGTCAGCTACGCGCTGCTGAACCGCACCCTGGCGCGTTGGTTCCCTCGCCCGCTCGAGGTGGCTATCGAGCAGAGCCAAAAGCTGCTCAACGAGCTCGGGACAGTCGAACACACCCGACTGGTCAAGCTCGCGTACGAAGCCCGAATGTATTCCTCGATGGGCGCTGAAGAATTCGTCGAACACGCTGCGAAAGCGGGAGCCGACGCCGCGTGGATACTCGACAAACAGGGCAAGGTTAGGGCGGGAGGAGTTTCTTACGAGCATCAGACCGATCTGCGCCCCGGCCAAGCAGGCATCACGCTAGTCACCGGCCAGATGGCGCGAGCACTGCCCAGCGGCATTGAGGTCTGGGAGGCAGATGGATCGTATTTTCTGGCTGCCCGCGTGCCGATCTACGACGTAGGCGAATACCTCGGAGCGGTAATTGCCGGCCAGCGAACCACTTCCGAGTTTCAACGGCACTACACGGAGATTGAAGCCCAGACACGGGCCTATGGCTTGGAGAAGCAACGGCTCCGCACAGTGAAGACACAACTGCTGCTGGCTCTGTTCCTGTTTACACTTCTGCTCCTGTTCGCCGCCACGTGGTTTGCGCTGTTCCTCTCTAAGCAGGTGACGGTGCCGATCCAGGCGCTGGCCGAAGGCACCCGCGAGGTCATCGCCGGCAACTTCGACTATCGCGTCCAGGCACAGGCTCAGGACGAACTCGGCATCCTGGTGCGTTCGTTCAACGACATGACCGCGCAACTCGGCGACAGCCGCCGCCAGATCGATGAGTTCACCCGCAGCTTGCAGCAGGCCGTGCAGGAGCTCGACCGCCGGCGCAAGCTGATGGAAACCATCCTGGAGAATATCCCGACCGGCGTGCTTTCCCTCGATGCCGCGGGAACCATCGTGCGCATCAATCCAGCGGCGGAGAAGATCTTTGGCCAGCGCGCGCGCACGGCCCGCGCCCTCGACGAACTGCTTAGCGGAGAAGCCGCTCGCGGCGTGCAGCAGTTGATGCGGAGGGCGCTGCGCATGGGTGTGGCCTCGAAGGAGTTGGAGGTCGCGTTGCCCGGGCGCGTCCTGCACGCCGCGGTGACGGTGAGCTCGCTCGGGCCACGCAGCTCGAACCCCGGCTTTGTCGTCGTGCTGGACGACCTCACCGAACTGCTTCGCGCGCAGAAGGCGGCAGCCTGGCAGGAGGTGGCGCAGCGCATCGCGCACGAAATCAAGAACCCGCTGACGCCCATCCAGCTCTCGGCGCAGCGGCTGGGGCGCTACCTCGAGCGCCAGCGCGCCTCTGGGGCTGCAAGCGGCGCGGGCGCTGCCGCGCAGGAAAGCGAATTGACGCGGTTGGTCGGCGAATGTGCCGGGCTGATCGAACGCGAGGTGGCCGCGCTCGAATCGCTCGTGGATGAATTCTCCCAATTTGCGCGCTTCCCCACGGCGCGGCTGCAGCCGGCCGATTCCAACGCGATCGTCGCGGAGGCGCTGGAGGTCTTTCGGGGGCGCCTGGAGACCATCACCGTGCGCGCGGCGCTGGCCGCCGGACTGCCGGCGATCAAAGCCGACCCGGAGCTGCTGCGGCGCGTGCTAGTGAATCTGATCGACAATGCCGCGGAGGCCATGGAAGGGTCGGCAGCGAAGGAGCTGGCGCTCTCCACGCGTGCGGGCGCCGACGGCGAAACCGTGGAGATCGTCGTCGCCGACAGCGGCCACGGCATCTCGCCCGAGGACAAAGACAAACTGTTCCTGCCGCAGTTCTCCACGAGAGAACGCGGCACGGGCCTGGGCCTGGCCATCGCCGCCCGTATCATCGCCGAGCACCATGGCACGATACGCGTGGAAGACAACTCCCCGGTCGGCACGCGGTTTGTCATTCAGCTCCCCGTAGCCGAGGTGCCCGCGGAGCGGATGCCCTCCGGCAGCTAGCACGCGAGCGAAAAAGACATGCCACACTCCATTCTGATCGTTGACGACGAAACCGGCATCCGGCAGTCGCTCTCTTCGATCCTCGCCGAGGAGGGCTACCGCGTCGAAGCGGTGGCCAGCGGCGAGGAATGCCTGGCGGCGGTGGAATCGAAGCCCGTGGACCTGGTACTGCTCGACGTCTGGCTGCCGGGCATCGATGGGCTGGCCACGCTCGAGCGCTTGAATCAATCGCCCGCCGCGCCGATGGTGGTGATGATTTCGGGCCACGGCAACATCGAGACGGCAGTGCGCGCCACCAAGCTCGGCGCATTCGATTTCGTGGAAAAACCACTCTCGCTCGACAAGACCCTTCTGGTAGTGAAAAACGCCCTGCAATACCTGCACTTGGAGGAGGAGAACCGCCGCTTGCGCGCCGAGCTGGAACAGCGCTGGCAGGTGATCGGCGAAAGCGTGCCGATGAAGGCGCTGCGGCAGCAGATCGCGCTGACCGCCCCGACCAACGGTCGCGTGCTGATCTACGGCGAGAGCGGGACGGGCAAGGAACTCGTCGCGCGAGCGCTGCACGCGGCCTCGCTGCGCCGCGATCGCGCCTTCGTTGAAGTCAACTGTGCTGCCATCCCCGAGGAATTGATCGAATCGGAGCTGTTCGGCCACGTCAAGGGGAGCTTCACGGGCGCCAGCGAAGACAAGGTCGGGAAATTCCAGAAGGCCGACGGGGGCACGCTGTTCCTCGATGAAGTCGGCGACATGAGCCTCAAGACGCAGTCCAAGGTGCTGCGCGTGCTCGAAGAACAGCGCTTCGAGCCGGTCGGCTCCAATCAGGCCATCACCGTGGACGTCCGCGTCATCGCCGCCACCAACAAGAAGCTCGATGAAGAGATCGCCCGGAACGCTTTTCGCGAAGATTTGTTTTACCGCCTGAACGTCATCCCCTTCTACGTGCCCGCGCTGCGCGAGCGCACCAAGGATATTTCCATCCTGGCGCGGTATTTTCTGGGCGAATTCAGCGAGGCGTACGGCCGGCGGCCCAAGGAACTCACCGAAGCGGCGCTCGAGGTGTTGCTGCGCCATCCCTGGCCGGGCAACGTGCGGGAGCTGAAAAACCTGATCGAGCGGCTGGTGATTGTTTGTCCGCAGCAGCGCATCGAACCGCAGCACCTCCCGCCGGAACTCTACCGCGGCGCCGCACGCAGCGCGCCGCAGGCCTTCGGCTCTCTGCACGAAGCGCGCGCCGCCTACGAGCGCGAGTTCATCCTGCGCAAGCTCGAGGAGCATCAGTGGAACATGACCCACACCGCCGCGGCGCTGGGCCTGGAGCGCAGCCACCTCTACCGCAAGATGAAATCCCTGGGCATTTCGCCTGTGGAATCAGAGAAGGTCACGAAGTAGCAGCGTCGTCATGCGGAGCAAGGCGAAGCATCTCGACGCGTTGATTCGGCGCTGCACGTGGAAGAAATCGTGCACCAACCAGTGATTCGAGATTGACCTATTCCTTGCTGAGTTGTTCGAGCTGGCGACGCCAGTCAAGCTGGCGAACCAGGGCAGGATTGTCACGCCAGTCGCGTTGGACCTTGACGTAGAGGTCGAGGAAGATCTTCACGCCCAGCAGGGTCTCGAGTTCCCGCCGCGCGGTGGTGCCGATCTTCTTCAGCATCTCGCCGCCCTTGCCGATCACAATGCCCTTCTGGCCCTGCCGCTCGATGTAGATGGTGGCGCGGATGCGGACCAGGCCGGGAGTCTCATCGAAATTGTCCACCAGCACAGCCACCGCGTGCGGCACCTCGTCATAGGTACCGGCGAGCGCCTTCTCGCGAATGATCTCCGCCGCGAGGAAGCGCTCGGGCTGGTCGGTGTACTGGTCCGGCGGAAAATAAGGCACGCCCTCCGGAATCCGCTCAACCAGTTTTTCGAGCAGGAGCGGCAGGCCGTCGCCGGTCAGGGCAGAAATGGGTATAATCTCGGCGAAATCGGCTTTGCCGCTGCATGTCGCGATCAAAGGCAGCAAGCGACCCTTCGGGATCAGATCAATTTTGTTCAGCAGGAGAAACACTGGCCCAAGGAATTGTCGGACGCGTTCGATGGCGAAGCGGTCGCCGGGGCCGAAATCATCGCTGGCATCGAGGATCAGAGCGACGACATCGATGCCGTCCAGCGCCTGCTGGACCTCTTCCATCATTTGCCGGCCCAGCGCTGTGCTGGGCTTGTGCATGCCCGGCGTGTCGATGAGCACCACCTGCGCGCCTTCGCGGTTGACGATGCCCTGGATGCGGTTCCGCGTGGTCTGCGGGCGCGGCGACACAATCGCGACCTTGTGACCAACCAGTTGGTTGACCAGGGTGGATTTGCCCGCGTTGGGCCGGCCCACGATCGCCACGAATCCGGATTTGAAGGCCATGAGAGGCTCCCATCTTACCCTGTCAATCTTGGAAACGCACCGCCAGCCATCGCCGCGGGTGGACCGCCGCCGCGGCCGACGAACACGCTGGTATGGTGATGCGTCGTGTTACACTCTGCGCTTCCCGGCGCCGCCGAGATTCGCAACGGCGTACGCGCTGATCGTCCGCAGAGGAGAGAATGATGCCGGCGACCCCGCACGTTGAAAAACACTTCACCGCCACGGCCACGGTTCGCGATGTTGTGATTGGCATGGCCGATGGCCTGACTGTTCCCTTCGCGCTCGCCGCAGGAATTTCCGGAGCGGTCGCCGCCAGCGCCTATGCATCCAAGCTGGTGGTGACCGCGGGGTTCGCGGAGATTGTCGCGGGCTCGATCGCTATGGGTCTGGGCGGGTATCTGGCGGCCAAGACCGACTCCGAACATTACGCCTCCGAACGCGAGCGGGAGGTGCGGGAAACGGCGGAACTCCCCGACGTGGAGGAGGAAGAAGTGGCCAAGGTCTTTCGCGAATACGGCCTGAGCGAGGCGCAGATGGCGCCGGTGGTCACGGCCATCTGCTCGGACCAGAAGCGCTGGGTGGACTTCATGATGCGCTTCGAGCTCGGCCTCGAAGAGCCCGATCCGCGGCGCGCGTACCGCAGCGCCTTCACGATCGCCGCGTCGTACATCTTCGGCGGGCTGATTCCGCTTGCGCCGTACATGATGCTGTCGAGTGTCATCACCGGGCTGTGGTTCTCAGTGGCCATCACGCTGCTGGCGCTGCTCGTCTT
>JBGPZW010000117.1:0-11454 GCA_041493955.1 Terriglobia bacterium | reverse complement strand
TCGGCTCAAGCCGGGCTATTTCGCTGATGTGGTGGTGTTCGATCCGGCCCGCATCCAGGATCACGCCACCTTTGAGAAGCCTCACCAGTATTCCACCGGTGTCGTCCACGTCTTCGTCAACGGCGCGCAGGTGCTCAAGGACGGCGAGCACACCGGCGCGACACCGGGCCGCGTGGTGCGCGGGCCGGGCTATCGCAAGAAGTAAGCAGGCAAGGAGTGCGCGATGCAGAGAAAGATGGCGCTGGGGCTGATCGCGCTCCTCGCGCCGGGATGGATCATGGCACAGCAGAAAAAGCCCGCGGACACTGTGAATCCGCTGGCGGGGATTCCCTCCGGGACCACGCGCGTGGTGGATTTGAGCTACGCCATCAACGACAAGCTGGTGACCTGGCCCGGCGACACACGCACGTTCGAGGCCCGCGACAACGCCACTATCGCGAAGAACGGGTACTTCACGCGCAGCTTCTGGATGCTGGAGCACTACGGCACACACATGGACGCGCCCATCCACTTCCCCCCGGGCACGACGCCGGTGGACAAGATCCCGGTCGAGCACCTCTTTGGCCCCGCCGTGGTCATTGACGTCCGCGCGGAGTCGGCGAAAGATGCCAACTACCAGTTGAGCGCCGAGCGCGTCGTGCGCTGGGAAAAGGAACACGGGCGCATTCCGGCGGGCGCGATTGTGCTGCTGCGCACCGGCTGGGCTTCGCGCTGGCCCGACCCGCAGCGTTATAGAAACCTGGACGTCGCGGGCGTGATGCACTCGCCCGGATTTTCCGTCGAAGCCGTGCGCGTGCTGATCGAGCGCAAGGTCAGTGGCATCGGGATTGATACCATCAGCGCGGATCCCGGCGCGTCGAAGGATTTTCCTGTGCACGTGTTGGCCCTGGGCGCCGGGCTCTATCACCTGGAAAACCTCGCTGACCTCAGCGCGCTGCCTGAAGCCGGAGCGTTTCTGGTGGTCGCGCCGATCAAGCTCGAAGGCGGCTCGGGAGGCCCCTGCCGCGTGTTCGCGATCCTCCCGCGATGAATCGAGTCTCTGAGATGCGGAGCTAAGAGCGGCTGCCGCTGCAGGGGAGTTGGTGCGAGCAGCGCCGCCGCTGCCGGGGGCCTGTAGTATTCTGGCAGAGAAACTTCCTGTGCCTGAACTGCCTGAGGTCGAAACCGTCGCCCGCGGCCTGCGCGAACAGATCGCCGGCCGCCGCATTCTTTCTGTGCGCCTGGGCAAGACCGATTTTATTGACGACCCCGAGGCGCTCGAACGCGACCTGCCGGGGACGCGCATCGAGTCGGTCGTGCGCTACGGAAAGTTTCTGCTGTTGCGCCTGGCGCCGGGCAACGGCGCTGCGCAGGCGGAAGGCAAGCGTACCTGCCTGCTGGTCCATCTGGGCATGACCGGCCAGCTCGCCCCGCGGCATCCCGCGGAACCCGTGGCGCGGCACACGCACGCCTTCTTCGCGCTCGATGACGGCCGCGAACTGCGCTACACGGATATTCGCCGCTTCGGCCGGATGGCGCTGGTGTCGGAGGCGGCGCTCGATGGCGTGCTGGGAAAGTTGGGTCTTGATCCACTGGAGATCACCCAGGAAGAGTTTCGCGCGCGCCTGGCCGGACGCCGCGCGATGACCAAGGCACTGCTGCTTGACCAGCGCGTGCTCCGCGGGATGGGAAACATCTACTGCGATGAAAGCCTGTGGCGCGCGCGCATCCATCCGGCCCGCCACGCTGCACGACTCAAGCCTGAAGAATTGACGCGGCTCTACCGCGCGATCCGTAAGGTGTTGAGCGAGGCCATTCGCCTGCGCGGCTCATCGGTTTCCAACTACGTGGATGCGGAGGGCCAGCCGGGCCGCTACCAGTTGCGCCATCGCGTGTATCAGAGAGGAGGGAAGGGCTGCTTCCGCTGCGGGACGAAAATCCGGCGCGTAATTGTGGCCGGTCGCAGCAGCTACTTCTGCTTGCGCTGCCAGCCTGCCCCGCGTAAGCGCGGGATGCGGACCGTGTCACACCGGGCGCGTGCCCCCCAGAAGAGCGGGAAGCAGCAAGCTTCCGCCCGTCATCTCAGGCCTTAATTGTTGAAGGAGGGTTCAGCGGGCGGCGGCGCTCTGAGCCTTCTCAGCCGGGCGCAGCAGGGGAGCGGCAGCGGCGAAGATGAGCTCACCCCAGACGCGCCGGTCGCGGCGCTCGAGCCACAACACGCGGTCGCGCAATGGGTAGAAAGGCGCCTCGGAGAGCATCTCGCCGAGCAGGTCGTGGATGCGGTGCTGGAACTCGAGGTTTTCCGAGCGGAATCCGTCCGGAGGGATGCCGTCGGCCAGCGGCGGCACGGCCACCAGCAGCGAGTAGCTGTTCATCCACCAGGCCAGCCACTGCTCGAGGTGCGCCTGGCGGTCGAACTTGTTCACCAGGTAGCAATAGTTGTCCAGCACGGCGCGGTCGCAGATGACGTGCGGGGCGTGAGCGGCGGCGGCGAGCTCGGCGGCGATCTGCGCGTGCAGGATCCAGAGCTGGCCTTCGAGCGTAGTGGCCTCGTTCACCGGAAAGGGTGAGCGGCGCGCCACTTCGGTCACCAGTTCTACGTTGTGGTCGGCCTTCTTGAGGAGCGAGCAGATTTCGTAGGCGAGAGTGGTCTTGCCGACGCCGTGCGTCCCAATCAGAGCGAGTTTCAAGGTTTTCTTTCTTCTCCGGATGATGCGCATCCTTCTAACACACTTTGGCTCCGCTGAAAACAGGATTTCCTGAAACCATCGGGAGCCCGCCTTGCGTCCAAAGCTGAGGACGCATCCTGAACGAATTCCAATTCCGGGTGCCGAAACCGGCCCGGCTGGCATAGAATCGGCGGCGGCATCAACCTTAATCTGCGGAGGAAACATCCTGTGAAGCAGCGGAGAAGTTTTTTTGCCATCGTGTTGATCCTGCTGTCGGCAGGGGCGTGGCGCGCGGCCGCGCAGCAGGCCCAGCCCACCGCGGCGCCTGCGGAGGCGATTGCTTCGGCGGATCGCCAGCTATTTGGAGAGGTGAAAGAGCGCAACGAGGTCCTGGCCAACCTCGAGTACCTGACGGACATGATCGGCCCGCGATTGACCGGCACGGAGAAGCTGGCCCAGGCGAACCGTTGGACCCTGGAGATGTTCCGCAAGTACGGCCTGTCCAACGCGCACCTGGAAGGCTGGACCATCGCGCGCGCGTGGAACCGCGGCACCGCGCGCGGGCGCATCGTCAGCCCCACCGAGCACCCGCTCACGCTGGCTTCGGCGGGTTGGTCGCCCAGCACGCCGGGAGCGGTGCGTGGGCCGGTCGTGTACGTCAGCGCGCGCCGTCCCGAGGACCTCGCGCCGTACAAGGGCAAATTGAAGGGCGCCATCGTCATCACGGCGGAGCCGCAGAAGCTGCCGGAACCTTACGAAGTTCCGCGTCCGCCCGTGCTGGATCCCTATGGCCCGTCTCCGGAGGCGATCCTGTTCGGCCCCGGGGCGCAGCGGTTCGCGCGCGAACGCGACGCTTTTCTGAAGGCGGAAAGAGCGCTGGGCGTGCTGCGCGACTCGGACAAGGCACACGGCTTGCTCAACATGGGCGGCATCGGCGGGCGCACGTATGACGTCGGCCTGCTGCCCACCGCGTATGTTACTGCCGAGGATTATCGGCTGGTCTGGCGGCTGATGAAGCGCGGTCCTGTTGAGGTCGAGTTCGAGCTCACCAACTCCTTCGGCGACAAACCCGTCGAGGTGTTCAACACCGTGGCTGAGATCCCCGGCAGCGAGAAACCCGACGAGGTGGTGATCCTCGGCGCACACCTCGACTCCTGGGACCTGGGCACTGGCGCCACCGACAACGGCACAGGCTCGATGGCGGTGCTCGAAGCGGCGCGCGCCTTGCAGAGGCTCGGGCTGAAGCCGAAGCGCACGATCCGGTTCATCCTCTTCTCCGGCGAGGAGCAGGGGCTCAACGGCTCGCGCGCGTACGCCGAGGCGCACAAAGCCGAGTTGGCCAAGATCTCCGGCGTGCTGGTCCACGATACGGGCACCGGCCGCGTCCTGACCATCGGGCTGCAGGGCAACTACCAGGACCGCGAAGTGATGGATCGCATTGTGGCGCCGCTGCGCGAGCTCGGCCTGCTGGAGTTGAGTCTTCGCAGCACCCGCGGCACCGACCACGCCTCCTTCAACGATACCGGCGTTCCGGGTTTCTTTTGCATCCAGGACCCAGCCGAGTATCGCAAGACCCACCACAGCCAGTCGGACACTTTTGACAAGATTTGGAAGGACGACCTAGTGCAGGGCGCGCAGGTGCTGGCCGCGTGGGCGTACAACGTCGCCCAGTGGCCGGACCTGCTGCCGCGCAAGCCGGCGGCGGCCGAAAAACCGGCGAGTGAGAATTAGCGAGCACGCGGCTGGCAAGTCCGCACGGTGAAGCCTCGACGCGTCTTGCCGGAGACCGAGCGGATGGTGTATCCGTAGTCGGGCGCGGCCGGAGGAAGCAGGATGCGAGCCGTGGTGCAGCGCGCCAGCCGTGCGCGCGTGGTCGTGGACGGGCAGGTGACAGGAGAGATTGGCGCCGGCGTGGTCGTCTTGCTGGGCGTCGGACGTGACGACACCGCAGATTCCGCTGCGTATCTGGCGGAAAAGGTCGCGCACCTGCGTATCTTCGCGGACGAACAGGGGAAGATGAACCGCTCATTGGTGGAGACCGGTGGCGCGGCACTGGTTGTTTCCCAATTCACGCTCTACGGCGATGCGCGGCGCCAGCGCCGGCCCAGCTTCATCCAGGCCGCGCCGCCCGAGGAAGGCAAGCGCCTGTACACAGAATTCGTGCGTGCGCTCGGCGCGCTGGGCGTGCACGTAGAGACCGGTGTCTTTCAGGCACACATGGACGTCGAGCTGACCAACGACGGGCCCGTCACCATCCTCCTCGATTCCGAAAAACTCTTCTGATTGTGGCCCGGTGTATGTGCACGCGCGATTTGACTAGGAACTGAGAATGCCAAGAGGCACAACCTCCGTTCGGGCCGTCTTGAAGAGGCTGCGGGATCTGGGCGACCCGCGGGTGCGCGCAGGGATGGCGCGGTTTGGCGTGCACGCGAAGAAGGCGCACGGCGTTCCCACGCCCGTCCTACACAAACTCGCCCGTGAAATCGGCACGAATCACGAGCTGGCGCAGCAATTGTGGGCTTCTGGTGTGCACGAGGCGCGCAGCCTGGCCGCCATGGTGGACGATCCTGCGCAGGTCACCGCAACCCAGATGGAGCGCTGGGCGCGCGACTTCGATACCTGGGACGTGGTAGATGGCAGTTGTTGCCACCTGTTCGTCTTCACGGCGCCCGCCTGGAAGAAGGCCCTCGAGTGGAGCCGCCGCAAGCCGGAGTATGTCCGGCGCGCCGGGTTTGCCCTGATGGCCTATCTCGCCGTGCACGACAAGCAGGCGCCCGACGCGAAGTTCGCCCGGCTGCTGCCCATCATTCGCCGCCACGCCGCCGACGAGCGCAACTTCGTGAAGAAGGCGGTGAACTGGGCGCTGCGCCAGATCGGCAAACGCAACCTGCGTCTGAATCACCTGGCCGTCCGCACCGCCAGAGAGATTCGCGCCATGGATTCCCCGAGTGCCCGCTGGGTCGCCGCGGACGCCCTGCGCGAGTTGACCAGCGCTGCGGCGCAGAAACGGCTGCGGAAGAGCCGCTGAGCGGAAGGACAATTAGCGCGCTCGCTTGCACTCGGAACAAGGTCAGCTCATCGCCGCACCTGCTCTTGCGTGTTTGCCGGCGCTTGATATACGTTTTGCTTGTCCTGCGTACTCATGAGTGTGCGACCTGATCCTGCGCCCGTGGCCGCCCTTGCGCGCGTGCGCCTGGCAAGGCTTGAAGACGCCCCCGCCATCGGTCGCCTCGCCGGCCAGTTGAATTATCCGTCCACGGCGGAACAAGTGGTCCGCCGCCTGCGGCGCTTGGAGGGCGACGCGGAGCACATGGTCTATCTCGCTGAATTAGCGGACGGCCTGGCAGGCGCGGTGATCGGCTGGGTGCACGTCCATGAGCGCCACCTGGTGGAGAGCGACACGCAGGCGGAAATCATGGGGCTGGTGGTTGAAGAAAGTTACCGCGGCCTTGGCGCCGGGCGGCTCCTGATGCAGGCTGCCGAGCAGTGGGCGCGGAGCCGCGGATGTGGGCTGGTTGTGTTGCGTTCCAACGTGATCCGCGGCCGAGCGCACGCGTTCTACGAAAAACTCGGCTACGAGAATTTCAAAACACAAAAAGTGTTTCGCAAGGTCCTGTGAGGTGTCGACCTGAACCTGCAACTCTTGCATCTCGGCGTCTTCGTTGCGGTCAGCGCCAGCTGGTTCCTGTTTGGCGGCCTCTTTCTGTTCCACAAGAAGCCGCCCAAGGCTCCGGAGAGCAAGCGCGACCGCGTGTCGCTGGTTGGCATCGTGTTGCAGGGCATCGCCTACGCGCTGGTGTGGAGCTTCCGGCGGCCGTGGTCTGTGGCTTTGTTTCCGATGCCGGTGCCGCTGCAAGTCGCGCTGGCGGCCTTCACGGTGGGCCTGGCGGGCGCGTCCGTCTGGATCGTTTCAGCGGCGGTGCGCACGCTGGGCAAGCAGTGGGCCTTCGCGGCACGACTGGTGGAGGAACACAAGCTGATCACCGAAGGCCCGTACGGCTTCGTGCGCAACCCCATCTACACGGGCATGCTTGGGATGCTGGTGGCCACCGGCCTGGCCGTGAGCCACTGGGTCGGGCTGCTGGCGGCGCTTGTGCTGTTCAACATCGGCACGGCCATCCGCGTTCGCAGCGAAGAAAAACTGCTGCGCGGGGCCTTCGGCACCGAATTCGAGGCCTACGCCCGGCGCGTTCCCGCCGTCTTCCCGCGGCTTTACTGACTGCCTGCATTTCCGCACAATTGAAGCCATGAGTGTATCCAGAAAAGCAGTCGGAGCAATTCTCATGTTCTGGGGTGCCCTGTTAGGCCCAGCAGAAGCGGGAAGCGCCGGGAACTCTCTAACAACGCAACGTCCGGCTGCGGCAAAGAGCACGCAGGCTGGAGCCGGTGCGAACGAATCGCGCGGCACGCTAGAGTTTGGCGGGCTGACGCGAACCTATCTCGTGCATCTACCGTTGTCGTATGACGCCAGAAAACGGTGGCCGCTGGTGCTGGCGCTTCACGGCGGTGGAGGGGCCGGGCCTGGGACCCAGCGCCTGACGCATCTGGGAGAAATCGCCGACCGCCGCGGCTTCATTGTCGTCTATCCCGATGGCATCCGGCGGGGCTGGGCCGATGGGCGCAGCACCACGGCAGCGGAACGCTCCGGGGTGGATGATGTCGGATTCATTTCAGCGCTGCTCGACAAGTTGGCCGGGGAGTACTCTATCGATTCCGCGCGCGTCTATGCCACGGGCATCTCCAATGGTGGCTTCATGGCGCAGCGGCTGGCCTGCGAGTTATCCGGGCGCGTCGCCGCCGTCGCCTCGGTGGCGGCGACCGTCGGTGAGGGCCTGGCGGCGAGGTGCAAGCCGTCGCGGCGTGTTCCAGTGATGATGATCCACGGCACCGAGGACCCGCTGGTGCCCTGGGCTGGCGGCGAGGTGAAGGTGGGAGCGCGCGGCAGGATTCTCTCGGTCAATGCAACGGTCCGGAAATGGGCGAGCCTCGATGGCTGTGCGTCCACGCCGATAGTGACGGAATCAGAGAAACGATCGGCCGACGGCATGCACGTGCGCCGCGAAGTTTTTCCCGGCTGCAAGGACGGCGCCGAAGTTGTGCTCTACGCCATCGAAGGCGGCGGCCACACCTGGTCCGGCGGGTTGCAATACCTGCCCGAGCGGATCATCGGCAAGACTAGTCGTGAAATAGACGCCGGCGAAGTGATTTGGGAGTTCTTCTCGCGCCACCCGAAGAAATGAGCGGTTGTGCTCCCGGCGCGTCAGCGGGCGCGGGAGAAGTGCTCGTGGACGACGCGCCAGTTCTTGCCCTGCCGCGCGAACACGTGCGTCCCGCGGCCCCGCACGGTGCGCCCCTTGCCTAATCCGACCGTCCAGTAAAAAGTTGCCACGGCGGCCCCACCGCTCACGTGCACGTGAGGCTCCTGGATGCGGTAGGTCATCTTCGGCGAGCGCTTCAGGTAATAGTGCAACGTCTTGGCGAGCGCGTGTAGTCCGCGGATGCGCTCATGCTGCGTGGAAGAAAATCCCACGAAGCCTTTGTCGAACATGCGCATGGCGCCGCGGACGTCGCCGCGGTTGTAGGCGCGGGCCTGCTCGCGTTCGAGTTTCAGGATTTGCTTGCGGATAGCTCTGCTCATGACTCACCTCGCCGGCGGGCGCGGGCTTTGGCCGGATTCTAGCACTTTCCGCACTGTGCGTGGTGAGAAGAGGACTTACTCGAGATCTTCGGGTCAGAATCCACCGCCTCCGCCACCGCCGCCCCCGCCGCCGGAGAAGCCACCTCCGCCGAACCCCGAGCCGCCGGAACTGCGCGGAGAAGAGGTCATCACCGAGCCGGCGCGCGCGGTCATCTGGTTCATATCGCTGACGAAGCTCGAAGGGTAGAAGTTCGGCCCGTAGGAGGAGCCCTGATACCATGAGGGCGGCTCGCGGTAGATCTCCTGGAACGCACTGGCCCATTTCTTCTCCACACCCAGAGCCATGGCGAACGGTAGGAATTTCTCGAACATCTGTGGGGTCTTGATGGTGCGCTCGAAGCGGTCCGCTTCGACGTGCCCGAGGAAATCCTCGAAGCCGAGCGCACCCTCGAGCGCGCTGGCCCCTGCGGCCGTTCGCGCGGGCATGAACCACCCAAAGCCGCAGATAACCGCGGCGGTCAGGATCCCGGCAACAATGAACGACAGCGGCGCCATCCCCAGGCTTGCACCCAGCACCCCGCCGCCCCAGGCCATGACGACGCCGATGACCACGCCTCCGCCCAGGTAACCCCGGCGGACCTTGTCGGGGCGGTGCAGGAAGTAACCATGCGCCATCAGCGAATCGAAGACGCGGTCGCGGATGCCGGGCAGGTTCTTGTAAAACTTGTTCTGCAGCTCGGAGAGCTCGACCGATTCCGTCACGCCGCCGTCAAACAGTCCTTCGAGCAGCTCGCGCTCGTGCGCCTTCAGGTCCTTCCATTCCTCGGGCTTCTTGCGCGAGTGGAAGACGTATTCCTTGTTGGAGTAGAGCCCCATCAGGTGCTCTTTTTTCTGTTCTTCGATCAAAATGTAGCCGCGGACAGCGAGATCCACGATGGTCGCGGTGATATCGCGCATATCCGCCGATTCGTCCACCAGCGTGCCCACCTCGCCCGGCGTCAGACCCTCGGGTGGCGCGTACTGCGGGGCGATGGGGCGCAGCCGCGGGTCGCGGCCGCGCGTGTACCACACCCAGAACATCACGAAGAACACCACGACAGGAATAAAGAGCGGCCAATTGCTGCGCAGAAACAAGGAAACCTTCGCCCACGGGCTGGGCTCGTGGACGAAGCCTTTGTCCCAGCCCACCACCGCGGTCAGGCCCTCACGGAAGGATAGCCGCCGGCGCATGCGCACCTCCACGGCGTTGCCGAGGAGTTCCACGTCGGCGTCCTGCGCGCGCGAGCCGTACGCGCCGGTAAAGTTGGTGGCGCGCAGGCCGGTGACGCCGGCGGGCAACACAATCCGCGCGGTGGCCGCCTCGATGGGCACTTCCCATTCATCGCCGGTGACGTTCCAGTAGAGTTCGTCGTGGTCCTCAAAGAAGCGCAGGGCGTCGAGCACGTAATAGCGCAGGATGACGGTGCGAACGGCGTCTTGCGCGCCGGGCACGTAGACTTTGAACTTGCGGTAGTGGCGCTCGCGGCTGGACTCGTACTTGAGGGCCTGGCCGTCGCCGTCGGTCACGCTGATCGGATCGAGCAGCAGAGTGAAGTTGAAGCCCTGTGGGGTGTGGTATTCGACCGGGATGAGGCGGTAGATGCCGCGCCAGGAGCCGGTGAAGCGCGCGGTGATGACTTCGGTGACGTCGATCGTGCCGTTGGGCAGCACCACGATCTCGGCGCCGAAACTCTGGATGACCAGGGTGCGCGCGGCGGCCGGCGCCGCGGCGGCCAGCAGCAGCGCTGCGCACAGCAGGGAACCGAGCAGGATGCTGCGGAGGATCTTCTGGGGCATGGGACTCCCTCCGCGTAGCTAGGAAGCGGTTGTGCCGAAGCTGACCTTGGGCGCCTCGCGCTCGGCAGGCGCGGCGATCTCGAAAAAATCACGCGACTTGAAATTGAACATTCCCGCCACGATGTTCGAGGGGAACTGCATGATCTTGGTGTTGAGGTCGCGGACCACGGCGTTGTAGTAGCGCCGCGCGTTCTGCACCGCGTCCTCGATCTGCGCGAGCGTGTTCTGGAGCTGCGTGAAGCTCTCCACTGCGCGAAGCTGGGGGTAGGCCTCGGCCAAAGCGAACAGGTTCTTGAGCGCCCCGGCGAGCAGCCCTTCGGCCTCGCCCTTGGCCGCGGGCCCCTGGGCGTTCATGGCCTTGCTGCGCGCGTTGACGACCGCTTCCAGCGTCCCGCGCTCGTGCGCGGCGTAGCCTTTCACCGTCTCCACCACGTTGGGGATCAGGTCATAGCGCCGCTTGAGCTGCACGTCGATGTCGGCCCAGGCGTTGTCGCACTGCACCCTCAGGCGCACCAGGCCGTTGTAGATGCCGATAAAGATCAGCACCGCGGCCGCGACGATCAGGAACAAAAAGAACAGCATGGACATGGATGGACCTCTCTCGCTGATTCAAAGTAACTCTGCTGGCCCGACTGGCGCTCACTATAGCTCCGACGCGGCAAGCTGTAAAGCGCACGCTGCCGGCGGAGACTGGTTCCTCACCGCGCGGGGGCGCCTGGACGCAGAAACGCGCTCACGAAATTGCGTTTGGAAAAGTGGCCACCGGTCCAGACCCGCCAGAGCAAGTCGCTGCCGGGCAGGGCGCGGGCGATTTCGTCGTGGTCGAGGCCCTTGGCATGAAGATCATGGATGCGTTCGCCTAGTTCCACCAGAAAATCCAGCTTGCGGCGCAGCATCGCCGCGCCGTCTTCCACGCGCCCGCGGTGCTGGCAGAAGAGCACTTCCGGCTCAAGCGCGATCACGCGCCGCAAGGAATCGAGCATGGCATAGATGTCTTCGTCGGCGCGCAAGTAGCGCAGCTTTGGCGCCAGGTACAGATCGCCGCTGAAGAGCCACCCGCGCTGAGGCTCGTAGAGCGAGATATGGTCTTCGGAGTGGCCGGGCGTGTGGATCACCTGGAAGCGGAACCTGGGCGTTTCGAGCCAATCGCCCACCGCTGCCGATCGCGCCGGCGGCGGCACGCCCCAGGCTATGCGGCGGTAGAGCTGCGGGTGCGTCTCCGGCTGCGCGATGCGTTCGATGGCTCGCACATGGGCCAGGGGAGTGATGCCGAGCTGCTCGCGGAGCAGGCGATGATTGCCGGAGTGATCCTCGTGGTGGTGGCTGGTGACG
>JBGPZW010000154.1:0-7705 GCA_041493955.1 Terriglobia bacterium | reverse complement strand
TGAGCCGGGACGAAGCGCGACGCACCCTGACCAAGTGCCTGCTCCAGAGTGGCCGCGCCGATGCGAGCACGATTGCCGCCGTACTCGAGGCTAAGCGTCTCGCCCTCCGGAAGGAGGGCGTCCTCGAATATCTGAAGGCCGACGCCAGCTTTGCCGATGTGGCCGACCTCAAGAATCTCAAGGAATGGTTGCGCAAGCGGCGTGGCGCGTTGACCACCGAAGGGCAGAAATTTGGCCTGGTGCCGCCGAAGGGCATCCTCATCACCGGCGTGCAGGGCTGCGGCAAGAGTCTTTTGGCGAAAGCTGTGGCCGGGGAATGGGGCCTGGAGCTTGGAAAACTCGACGCCGGCGCTCTCTACGATAAGTACGTAGGAGAATCCGAGAAGCGGCTGCGGAAGTCGCTGGACACCGCCGAGCAGCTCGCTCCCATCGTCCTGTGGATCGACGAAATCGAGAAAGGGTTCGCTGCAACCGGAGCGAGCGCGGACGTGGACGCCGGGTTGTCCCAGCGCATCCTGGCAACATTTCTAACCTGGTTGCAGGATCGGCAGAGCGGCGTGTTTATCGCCGCCACCTCGAACGACATCTCAGCGCTTCCGCCCGAGCTGCTGCGCAAAGGCCGCTTCGACGAGATCTTCTTCGTGGACTTGCCCGATGCGGAAACGCGCGCGGAGCTTTTCCAGATTCACCTCAAGCGTCGCGGGCGTGACGCGGCGCACTTCGACCTGACGGCGCTCGCCGCGGCGTCGGACGGCTTCAGCGGCGCCGAGATCGAGCAGGCCGTCGTTTCCGGGCTCTATACAGCCTTTTCCCAGAAGCAGCAACTCTCCACTGACGTTCTGCTCGGCGAGCTGCGCGCCACACGCCCGCTCTCGGTGACCCGCCAGGAAGACATCGCTGCTCTCCGCGCCTGGGTCCGTGACCGCGCCGTCCCCGCGAATTGACCTGCCGTGGCTGCCCGCAGGCCGCTGTCCACCAAATTGGAGTAGTGGGTCACCTTGGTGACTGAACCCTCGGAGAGAGAAGCCACTGTCGGGCGGTGCCGGAACGCCAGTCCGGCCTGACGTGGCGCATCTAGTTCCGAGAAGGCGACTACGCGAGCATGTGGGTGCCCGCTCGGCGGCAAAGCCTACATGCCCACGATAATTTCCGAGTGGCCGACTATACGCCCGGAATGTGTTGGCAGCGAACGGCGCTTCCACGCGTTATGCAGCCATCCACGGGCCAAATGGAGGTCACTCAGCGCAAGGCGATGGGCCGTTTTGACTTGATGCCAGCTGGCTTGACTCCGTCGAACCCCGCCCCAGATAATCGAGCCCGTCTCTTTGGGTGATCCCGGTGTAGTCACTGCTGCCTGGACCAGTTCCCGCGTAATCACGCGAAGGGAAAGGAGAGCCGACAATGAAAAAGTTCGTTGCGTTTTCTGTGCTGACGCTTGCGTGTGTCTCGCTCTTGTGGATGCCGAGGGCACGCACCGCCGCGAACGATGAAGCCGAAATCCGGCAGTTGTTAGACCGGTGGGCCAAAGCCTTCCGTGCCAGGGACCTCAACGGAATCATGTCCATTTACGAGCCGGGGCAAGCACTGGTGGCGTACGACATCGTGCCGCCTCTGCAATACACCGGGTTCGAAGCGTATAAGAAGGACTATCAGGAATTCCTCGACCAGTTTCAGGGTGCGATCGACGTCGAATATCGCGACCTGAGCATCATTGCGGGCGACACAGTAGCCTTTAGCCGCGGCCTGGAACGGATGACTGGAGCATTGAAGAACGGGCAGAAATTCGACGCGTGGGTGCGCTTTACCGAGTGCTACCGTAAAACCAATGGCCACTGGCTAGCGATACATGACCACATCTCGGTGCCTGTCGATCTCGATAGCGGCAAAGCTGTGCTGAACCTCCAGCCGTGACAATCCAGTGGTGCTCGGATAGCGTCGGTATACGACGGCGCATCATGGACAATCAGCGGGCCATCGATACCCAAAGCTACTTGGCTAACCAGAGATGTGGTCTGCCTCGCGACCTTGGCGACTTTGCCCGAGTGACGGCGTACTCGGAAGCAATCCACTCGGCCGTATAACGCCCTTCCCGGATTGTGGCTTCGCGATGGTATGCGCCTTCGTCTCTAGCTCAAACTGCGAACGGGCCACGCGTTGACTTCTACGCAGGTGCGCCCTAAGATGGCGCTTCTTCTGTCTATGCCATCTCTGCATGACTAGCCCAACCATTCCCGCAATACCTGCGCCCGATGAACTTCGCTCGCTGCGCATCCCTTCGTTTGCGAGTTGGCTGTTTGTTCTGTTGACGTTTGCCTCGGCTGCGGTGCCGGCGCGCGCGGAGAAGGTCGAGCAGCTCAAGCCGCAGGGCTACGTCAACGACTTCGCCGGAGTGCTCGGTCCGCAGGCGCGCTCCCAGATCAACGCGCTGTGCGCTGAGGTGGACCAGAAGGCCCACGTGCAGATCGCTGTGGTCGCCATTCGCTCGCTCGAGGGCGACACGCCGCAGGACTTTGCCAATCGCCTCTTCAAGCAGTGGGGCGTGGGCTATAAGCCCGACGACCGCGGCGTGCTCATCCTGTTGGCGGTCAGCGACCGGAAATACTGGGTCGAAGTGGGCTACGGCCTCGAGCCCATCCTGCCGGACGGCAAGGTTGGCGGGTTCGGACGGGAGATGGTTCCCCTGGTCCGCCAGAGTGACTACGGCGGAGCGATGATGCTGCTGACCTCGCGGATCGCCGAAGTGGTCGTGAGAGACCGTGGGGAATCGCTGAGCCAGCCCATCGCCCGCCCGCTGGCCCACCAGCCCGCTTTCCGACTGCCCCTCTGGCTGATCGTGATGTTTGGGTGGTTTGGTATCCGGCTGCTGTTCTCGCTCTTTAATCGGCCGGACCCGCGTCATCTCGGCAGCCGCGACCGACAAGGCGGCGGCTGGTTCAGCGGCGGATTGATCGGCGGGGGCTTGTGGGGCGGCGGAGGTTTTGGCGGTGGCGGGGGAGGGGGCGGAGGTTTCGGCGGGTTTGGCGGGGGCTCGTCGGGTGGGGGCGGCGCCGGCGGAAGCTGGTAGCGGTGTGGGGAGCATCAACGATGGAAAAAGAGCTGAGCGAATTGGTCGAAAAACTAAAGCAGGCCGCGGGCTCCAACCTGAAATCGGTAGTGCTCTACGGTTCGGCGGCTTCAGGTGAGTTCCACCCCAAGCATTCGGACCTGAACGTCTTGTGCGTCCTGGGGCGCCTGGAAACCGCGGAGATCGAGAAACTCAACCCAACGGCTGCCTGGTGGACACGCAAGGGCCACCCCGCGCCGCTGCTGTTCACGGTGGAGGAGCTGCGCAGCTCTGCCGATATATTCGCCATCGAGCTGCTCGACATCCAGGCCAGCCATCGCGTGCTCCATGGCGAAGATATCTTCGCGGCGCTGGAAGTGCCAATGAGCTTCCACCAAGAGCAGGTCGAGCGTGAGCTCCGCACCAACCTGATCCGGCTGCGCCAGGGATTCCTGGTCGCGCCGCGGGACCTTCCCACGCTGCTCGGCCTGCTCACTGCTTCACTCTCGACGTTTGCGACCCTGTTTCGTCACGCTCTGATGGTCTTGGGCGCTGAGCCGCCGCGCGGGAAACGCGCCGTTGTGGACGCGCTGGCCGGGTTGCTGGGCTTCGACGCCTCCGGATTCCATGCCGTGCTGGACGTGCGCGAGGGCAAACTGCGCGAAATTCAGGTGGACGTGCTGAAGACGTGCGACTCCTATCTTGCGGCGGTGACCCGCGTGGCCGAGGAGATCGACCGCCGCCTGGCGGGACACGTGTAGCGCCCCACTTCAGCGCGCCACTCGCGGCGCGGAGGCATGACGGGCTAAAGCCCACTGCCACACGCGGCTTCAGGTGCTGCGAGGTGGAGGCTGGGAACGCGGGCTGAGGCTCTGCGTATGCTAGAGTAGGACGAGGAGGAGCCGAATGAAGAAGCTGCTGGCGGTAGTCGTTGTTCTGGCGCTGCTGGTGCTGTGGATCGGCGGGACGTACATTGGCCGGCGCAATGAAATGGTCCGCAAGAACGAAACCATCAAGGCGGCTTGGTCGCAGGTGGACGTCGTGCTCGAGCGCCGTGCCGATTTGATCCCGAATCTGGTTGAGACGGTGAAGGGAATCGCTGCCCAAGAGCAAACGGTCTTTGGGGACATCGCCAAGGCGCGTTCCGCGCTGCTCGGAGCACGCACCCCAACCGACCGCATTGCCGCCAACGCCCAACTGGATGGCGCGCTGGGGCGCCTCCTGGTCGTCGTGGAGAATTACCCGCAGCTCAAGTCCAACGAGAATTTCCTGCGCCTGCAGGACGAGCTCGCGGGCACGGAAAACCGCATTGCTGTCGAGCGGCGTCGCTACAACGATAGCTTGCAGGACTACAACACCTATATCGGCCTGTTCCCCAATAACATCTTCGCGCAGTGGGCCGGATTCAAGCGGAATGAGGCCTATTTCCAGGCGCCCGAAGCCGCCCGGCAGGCTCCCAAGGTGGCTTTTCCGGGACCCAAGCAATAGTTCGCGCGGCACGGTCCAGTCACGGGTTCTTTTGTAAGTTGTTGATAGAGCAATATATAGCGGCGGCGCCTTGACCCCGCCCCGCGCCTGGAGTAGGCTGTTCATGCATGCAGGAGGCGCTTCACACCGGCGCAGTGCCGGCCCAAAGTTAATGCGACGCAAGATACAGATTGCCGGAGGGCTTGAGCCCCTTTTCGGCACCCTCGACGAAAACCTGAAACTTTTTGAATCGGCGCTCCACGTCACCACGCAGCTCGAGGACAACCACCTAGCCATCGAAGGGGAACCCGTGCAGGTGGATCGCGCCGTGCGCATCCTGGACCAGTACAACCAGCTCGTGCGCGAGGGCCGCGTGCTGGACAACGGCTCCGTGAAGGCGCTCCTACGCGTGGCCACCGAGGAGGATGTCCCCCTGCGGCGGATCATTGAGCCGTCGCGCACGCGCGTGTTCGGCAAAAAAAGCATCACGCCCAAGAGCGCCAATCAGCGCCGCTACATGGAGGATATCGAGCGGCACGACATGGTTTTCGCCATCGGCCCGGGCGGTACCGGCAAAACCTATCTCGCCGTGGCCATGGCCGTTTCCTCGCTGCTGACCAAGCAGGTCAACCGTATCATCCTGGTGCGGCCGGCCGTGGAGGCTGGGGAGCGCCTGGGCTTCCTGCCCGGCACACTGCAGCAGAAGATCGACCCTTACATGCGGCCGCTCTACGACGCGCTCTACGATATGCTCGATGCGGACAAGCTCGAACGCTACCTGGAGAAAGGCATCATCGAAGTTGCGCCGCTGGCGTTCATGCGCGGGCGCACGCTCAACGATTCCTTTGTCATTCTCGACGAGGCGCAGAACACCACCAGCGAGCAGATGAAGATGTTCCTCACGCGTCTGGGATTCAACTCCAAGGCGGTCATCACCGGCGACATCACGCAGATCGACCTCCCCGCTGGCCGGCGTTCCGGCCTCATCGAGGCCATCGACGTGGTGGGGAAAATCCCCGGCATCGCCTTCGTCCATTTCAATGAACGCGACGTCGTGCGCCACAATCTCGTGCAGCAGATCATCAAGGCCTACGACGAATTCGACGCCGCCCAGGCGGCACGCCCCGCCTCTCCGGCGTCCTTCGAGAACGGGAAGACGAATCCCTCGAAATAGCAGGCTTCTGTCTTCAATGATTCTCAATCGCCAGCGCCGCGTCCCCGTGGACATCAAGCCCCTTGGGAATTTTCTCGGCCGCGTGCTGGAGTCGCTGCGCTTGCGCGAATCCGAAGTAACTGTCTGCCTGGTCAGTGATGCGGCCATGGCGCGCCTGAACCGCGCCTTCCGCGGGAAGCGCGGGCCCACTGACGTGCTCTCCTTTCCGGCCAATGGCGCGCCGCCAAAGCGCCGCACCAGGCGCGCCGGGAAACACAGGGCAGGGATTGCCCCGGCCTTCTATCTCGGCGATATTGCCATCTCGCTTGAAACGGCGCGGCGCAACGCGCGTCGCTTTTCGCGTGACCTGCCGGAGGAGCTGCGCGTCTTGATTCTGCACGGCGTGCTGCACCTGGCCGGGTATGACCATGAGATCGACCGGGGGCGGATGGAGCGCCTGGAGGGCCGCCTGCGCCGCCGCCTGAGGTTGCACTAGACCATGCCCATCCTTATCTACAGTCTCGCCGTGGCCGGGCTGGCCGTGGGTCTGGCGGTCTTCTCCTACCTCGACCGCATCTACCGCGAGCTGGGCCGGGTTACCACCGGCCGGGTGCACCACAACCTCGATGTGTTTGAAGCCGAGATCGAGCCCCGCCTGCGGATGGACCGCCGGCGCGCCACGCTGACCTTCAGCTTGTTGTCGCGCCTCTGGCTGGTGGTCGTGGCCGTGGAAACAGCGCGCGGGGTGATCTTCTTTGTGCCCGGCGTTTGGGAAACGCTCGTGCAACTGCTCGTCCTGTTGCCCGTCGAATTGCTCCTGGCCATGCATTTCATTCCTGAGCTGCTGCTGGCGCGCACCAACGGCCGCTGGCTGGGGCCGCTCATGCCGGTCATCCGCGCGTTCGGCTTGATCGTCTGGCCGATGCGTGGGCTGGTGGAGTTGGCCATCTCCCTGACGCGCCTTTCTGAGGATGAAGAGCCGAGCGCCTTGCAGGCGCAGCAGGACGGGATTGAAGCCCTGGTGGAGGCGGCCCAGGAAGAAGGGATCCTGGCGGGCGACCAGGCGCACTGGATCGAGCAGGTGGTGGAGTTCAGTGACAAGCGCGTCCGCGAGGTGATGACCCCGCGGCCCGAGGTCGTGGCCATCTCCGCGACCTCGACGATCGAGCAACTGCGTCGCCTGCTGGTCGAGACCAAATTCTCCCGCATTCCCGTCCAAGAAGGCACGCTGGAAGACATCATCGGCATCGTCTATGCGCGCGATTTGTTGCAAATCCCGGAAAGCGAAGCCGTGCACCGCACTGTCCGCGAGCTGGTCCGCCCCGCGCTGTTTGTCCCGGAGACCAAGCTCGGTTCGCAGCTCCTCAGGGAGATGCAGAAGAAGAACCAGCAGCTTGCCATCGTGGTGGATGAATACGGCTCGGTGGCGGGGCTGGTGACGGTCGAAGATCTGGTCGAGGAAATTGTCGGCGAGATCGGCGAGGAAGATCGCCCGCCCGCGCCAGACGTTGTGCGCGAGAGCGACGGCAGTCTGGTGATGCGCGGCAGCATCTCGCTGGAAAAACTTCAGGAGCTGTTTAGCGTCGAACTCGCGGCGGCGGACGAAGCCGCCACCACTGTGGCCGGGTTGCTCAACAGCGTGGCCGGGCACGTGCCGGTCGCGGGGGAAAGCATGGACTACGACGGATTGCGTTTCGAGGTGCTCGAAGCCAACCAGCGAAAGGTCCTCCGCCTGCGCGCGCGGCGCCTCACCTCCCACGCCGCTCCCGCGAATTGAATTTTCTCAACTGATTAGTTTGGCCAGAGCAAAGGCAGCCGCCGCGGCCAGCCCGCCGGTCAGAACGGTCTGCAGACCGCCGCGCAACGGGTTAATGCCGGTGAAGCGGCCCTTGACGTAGCCAAAGACGAGCAGCGCCAGCAGCGTGATGGCCACTGAGAACCACAGCCCGGTGATGACACTCGACAGCATCATGTACGGCGCAAGCGGAATCAGCCCGCCGAAGATGTACGACGCGGCGATCGTGAAGGCGCTGCGGTACGCG
>JBGPZW010000180.1:0-6332 GCA_041493955.1 Terriglobia bacterium | reverse complement strand
GAGAAGAAGCGAAGCCCGGAGATTATCACAGAAGCGCCTGCCATGGCACCGCTGCGGCTGCGTTGACTCTGCCGGGGGCGGCTACTATAGTGGCGCCAGAAGCCAAACAACGGCGCCGGCCGCAACGATGCTGGACCCGAAGCTCATCCGCGAGCTGGAACGACTCCTCGGCAGGGAGGGCGTGCTCTCCAAGCCCGAAGATCTGATGCTCTACGAGTACGACGGCTCGGTCGAGCGCGCGCAGCCGGACTGCGTTGTCTTCCCACGCTCGACGCGCGACGTCGTCGAGATCGTGCTTCTCGCGAACCGATACCAGGTGCCCCTGGTCGGCCGCGGCGCGGGCACGGGACTTTCCGGCGGGGCGCTGGCGCGGCTGGGCGGGATTGTGCTGGTGACCTCGCGGATGAACCGCATCCTCGAGCTTGATCTCGAAAACCAGCGCGCGGTCGTGCAGCCGGGCGTGGTCAACCTGGATTTGACGCGCGCGGTCGAGCACGCGGGGCTCTATTTCGCGCCCGACCCCTCGAGCCAGAAATCGTGCACGATCGGGGGCAACGTAGCGGAGAACGCCGGCGGGCCGCACACCCTCGCCTATGGTGTGACGGCGAACCACGTTACCGGCCTCGAGCTGGTGCTGCCCGATGGCGAAGTGATTCGCGTTGGCGGCAAAACCGCGGAGGCGCCGGGCTACGATCTGACCGGGCTGCTGGTCGGCTCCGAGGGCACGCTCGCCATCGTCACCGAGGTCACCGTGAAGCTCTCGCGGCTGCCCGAAGCGGTCAAGACGCTGCTCGCCGTGTATGACGCGATTGACGATGCTACGGAAACCGTCGTGGAGATCACGGCGCGGGGCATCATCCCGGCGGCGTGCGAGATGCTCGACGGCTGGACGCTCCGCGCGGTCGAGGACTACGTCCATGCCGGCTTCCCGCGGGACAGCGCGGCGGTGCTGCTGCTCGAAGTCGAGGGCTTGCGTGAGGCGGTTGAGCCTCAGGCGGAGGAGATTTCCGAGGTCTGCCAGGCGCACCACGCGCGTGAAGTGCGCCGCGCCCGGGACGCCGCCGAGCGCGACCTGCTCTGGAAGGGCCGCAAGAACGCCTTCGGCGCCATCGGGCGCCTCTCGCCCAGCTACTACGTCCAGGATGGAGTGATCCCACGGACCAAGCTCTCCATCACGCTGCGGCGCATCGACGAAATCGGAAAAAGCTTCGGCTTCCAGATCGGCAACATCTTTCACGCCGGCGACGGCAACCTGCACCCCATCATCCTTTTCGACCAGCGCAATCCGGAGCAGTTCGCTCGCGCCGTGGCCACCGCGAACGAGATCATGAGATTCTGCCTCGAGATGGGCGGCGCGCTGACCGGCGAGCACGGCGTGGGCATGGAAAAGAACGAGCTGATGTCGCTGATGTTCACCCCGACCGATCTCGACCTGATGCTGCGCGTGCGCGCGGCCTTCAACCCCACCGGGTTGCTCAACCCCGGGAAACTGTTTCCCTTCGGCAAGGGCTGCGGCGAGATTCGCTCGCGGCCCGAAACGTCCGCGGCCCGCGTCACGCCATCCGCATGAGCGCCTCCGCCACAGCGGTCCTGACGCGCTTAGAGGAGATCGTCGGCGCAGGCCACGTGATCGTCGCCCCCGGTGAGCTGGCCGGCTACGAAGTGGACGGCCTGTGGCCCGCGGCCGCTGCGCGGCCTGGCTCCGCCGAAGAAGCCGCCGAGGTGGTGCGCTTCGCCGCAGAGGAAAAGCTGGCCGTCATTCCGGTTGCCGGTCGCACCAAGCTGCGCATCGGCGCGCCGCCGCGCCGCTACGACTTGGCGCTCGATCTGGCCCGCATGAATCGCGTGCTGGCTTACGATCCCGGCGACCTGACGCTCGGCGTCGAAGCCGGCATCCGCTTTGCGGACCTGAACAGCGTGCTGGCCGAGAAAGGCCAGTTCTTGCCGCTCGCGCCGCCGTTTGCTGATCAGGCCACCATCGGCGGCATTCTGGCCACCAACGCCAGCACGCCGCTGCGCCACGCCTACGGGTCGATGCGCGACTATCTGCTGGGCTCGGAATTCATCAGCGGCGAGGGAGTCCTGGCAAAAAGCGGCGGGCGCGTGGTAAAAAACGTCACCGGGTACGATCTGCACAAGCTGATGATCGGTGCGCTCGGCACGCTCGGTGTGCTCACGCGCGTCAACTTCCGGACGTTTCCACTTCCCCGCGCGCAGAGAACCTTTGTGACATCGTTCAGCAGCATGGCCTCGGCGCTGGCGCTGTGCCGGGAACTCGCGCGGTCGCCGCTTCAACCGAGCCTGGTGGAAGCGGTTGATCCGCAGGCGGCGAAGATCATCGCCGGCGGAGGTGGAACGCCTCCGGCGGCCCACTGGTCAGTCCTAGTGGCCGCGGCGGGAGAGCCGGCCGTGGTCGAGCGCCACGCGAGAGACCTGGAGCGCATGGCGCAGGCGGCACACGCAGCCGCGTTTGTGGCTCTCTCCGACGAAGAAGGGCCCTTCCTGCTCGGCCGCCTTCGTGAATTCCCGAAGCACGTGATCGAGTTCTGCTCCGCGGCGACGATCTTCCGAATCAGCGTCTTGCCAACGCAGATGGAATTGCTCCTCGATCGGGCGCGTCAGGTGGCCGAGCGCAGCGAGCTTTCCTGGGCGGCGCTGGTGCGGGCTTCAGGCATTGTGTTCCTTGCGCTGTTACCGCCCCAAGCTGGCCAGCTCGACGCGGAGACGCTCCGGCGACTCGCGCAGGCAGCGACGGAGGTGATGCACGCTTGCTCCAGTGCCGAGATTGGCGCGCGCCCCATGATCGAATGGTGCCCGGTGGAGCTGAAGCGTGAAGTCAATGTCTGGGGTCCCGCGCGCGACGATCTGGTGCTGATGCGCCGCCTGAAAAAAGTCTTCGATCCACAGGACATCCTCAGCCCCGGCCGCTTCTTCGGAGGCATCTGAAGCCATGGCCGAGGTCCTCACTCGAGTTCCGAGCACGGTCGAACAGGAAGCAACTCCGCAGGCGCAAGCCGTGAGCGGCTTCTCCGGCGCCGACCGGCCCCTCTACGAAGATTACGCCAAGTGCATCCACTGCGGTCTGTGCCTGAATCATTGCCCGACCTACCGCCTCTGGGGCCTCGAGTCCGATTCGCCGCGCGGCCGTATCCGGCAGATGCTCCTGGTGGACCAGGGCCGCTTGGAACTGGCCGATTCGTTCGTGCGGCACATTGACCGCTGCCTGGACTGCCGCGCCTGCGAAACCGCGTGCCCTTCCGGCGTGGAGTACGGCAAGCTCGTGGAAGTCGCGCGCGCGCAGATTGAGCGGAATTACCGCCGCCCGCTGCTTTCCCGTTGGACACGCAGCTTCGTCTTTCACCGTCTGCTGCCTCATCCACGGCGCATTGCCACGATCGCGCGCCTTCTGCGGTTCTACCAGCGCTCGGGATTGCAGACCCTCGCGCGCGGCCTGGGGCTTCTGAAGCTGCTGGGGCTCGCGCAGCGCGAGCAGTTGCTGCCGAGGATCGACGGGGAATTTTTCTTCTCGCGACTCGGTCAGACGTTCCCTGCACAGGGGGAGCGCCGGGCGCGCGTGGCCTTCTTCGCGGGCTGCGTCGCGCAAGTCTGTTTCACGGCGCTCAACGAGGCGACGATTCGCGTGCTTACGGCCAACGGTTGTGAGGTCGTCGTGCCCGACGGCCAACTCTGCTGCGGGGCGCTCGCGGCGCATGCCGGCGTGCGCGACGTCGTCCGCCAGCTTGCCCGCGTCAATCTCGGCGTTTTCTTGCGTGACACCTTTGATGCCGTCCTGACCAACACTGCCGGCTGCGGCTCCACGCTCAAGGAGTATGAGCAACTCTTCCCCGCTGACGACCCGGCCAAGGAGCAGGCGCGCGTGTTTCACGAGCGCATGCGCGATGTCACCGAATTTCTCGCTGAGCTGGGCCTGGTTGCGCCGCTGCGGGAGCTGCCCCTGCGCGTGACCTACCAGGATTCCTGCCACCTGCTCCACGGCCAGAAGATTCGCGAGGCGCCAAGAAAACTCATCCGCGCCGTGCCGGGAGTGGAATTAGTGGAGATGTCGCTGGCGGACCACTGTTGCGGCTCGGCTGGCGTGTACAACGTCACCCAAGCGCAAACCTCGATGGAATTGCTGGCTGAGAAGATGCAGAAAGCCCAGGCAACCCGGGCCCAAGCCATCGTGACGGCGAATCCCGGGTGCCTGCTGCAGATGCGCGCCGGCGCGGTCATTCACGGCACCGGCCAGGAAGTCCTCCACGTCGTCGAACTCCTCGACCGCGCCTCCGTTTCCGTCTCGTGATAGCTACTTCTCGCCGATGAGGTAGCGGCAACCGCGCGGGCCGATGCGCGCGGAGTGGATGGTACCCGCGGGAACGTCGCAGCGCTCGCCGGCGCGAAACGTGTGCGTTTGACCTTCCATCATCAGGGTCATTTCGCCGTCGAGGATCAGGTGAGCGGTTTCAACCGGATGGGTGTGATCCGGGTACAACGCGTCGGGGCGATCCTGCCAGGCATAGATGTGCGAGAAGCCCTCTTTGCGGAGTTCACGCTCGAGATGCTCTTCGTTCATCAATGCCCTCCCGTGAGTCTGATCATACCCGAGGACGACCCGGCGCCCGCCGCAGCGCGAGCTCGTGAATGGAAGGGTTCCTCTCGCTCGCTTTGCATCGCGGGCTCCCTCGCTTCGTCCGGCACAAATCCCACCCGCCGCTCGATAGCGTCAACGTTGCGGGCGAAAGAGCGAGGCGGCCACGCGGGTGACCAGCCGCCGCGGCGCCAGCCGCTGGCCATGCGTTCCCAGATAGTTGCCCAGCCCGGAAATGACATAGCTCTTTCCACGCGCCAGCGCCCGCAGACCCGCCCGCGCGACTTTCTCCGGCGACTCCTGCCGCCGCTTGGTACGATCGGGCTGCCCGGCGACCTGGTGGAACTCGGTGGTGGTCGAACCCGGACACAGCGCGCATACCCGCACGCCGTGGCGGCGCACCTCTTCCGCGAGCCCCTCGGCAAACAGCAGATCGAACGCCTTGCTGGCGGCATAGGTCGTGATATAGGGCACGGCCTGGAACGCAGCAGTGGAGGAGACGATCAGAATGTGGCCGCGGCGGCGCTCGATCATCGCGGGCAGGTAGAGGTACGTCAGTCGAACGACGGCCGAGATATTCACCTGTAACATCTCGAGCAAGCGGCTCAGCTCGAGCCGGGCAAACTCACCGTAAAGGCCGAAACCCGCGTTGTTGACCAGCAGATTAATCTCGATTCCCTTGCCCTGGGTGAACGCGAAGATCTCCTCGGGCGCCGTCGGCCGGGCGAGATCGGCGGCCAGCAACAGAACGCGCACGTCGTGGTTGCTGCGGAGTTGCGAGGCAAGCTGCTCCAGGCGCTCGCGCCGCCGCGCCGTCAGTACCAGGTTCGTGCCGCCGGCCGCCAGCTCAGCGGCCAACGCCCAGCCGATCCCGGCGCTCGCTCCCGTGACCAGCGCCCACTTCCCTCGCCACTCGTTCATATCCCCTCCCAGAAGACCACAAGATGAAACCACAGATGAACACAGCTGGGGAAAGGATACTCGATGGCGGGAAACGGAGCGAGCAGTGGTCAGCGGCTAGGAGGAGTTTTTCACGCCGTTGGGCGGCCGGATGGTGTCGCGGAGGCGAACGCCCTGCGCCTTGAGGCGATCCAGCAGCCGACGCGCCCAAACGAACTCCGCGGCGAGAATCGCGAGCCCCAGCGCGATGGTCAGCCAGCCGGGCCCGGGCGTGACCAGCATCACCACGCCAACCAGCAACAGTGTGAACCCGATCAGGATCTTGAAGAAACGTTTGGCCTTCTGAACCGTTCTGAGGAACATGAAACTCGCGCTCCGGGCCTGTGGCAGTTATCGCTGTGGAAGGGCGGCCAACTGTTCCCGAAGACATTGTAGCATTCACGGGACTCGCATCACGCGTTTCGCTCCAGCGGTGTTGCGTCCTGATTATCTGTAGGAACTGTACGGCACAAACGAAATGAACAACACCAAGGTGGCGGAGAGGGTGGGATTCGGACCCACGAGCCCGCCCAGCGCGCAGGCGCGCGGGATAGAAATAAAGTTCCAGGCTACCCGCTTTCGAGGTGCACGAAGGCAGTGCGTGTGGAAGACGATTTAGCAGGTGTTTTTCAGGAGCACGTGGCGGAGAGGGTGGGATTCGAACCCACGAGCCGCCTAGCGCACGCAGGCGCGCGGGAAAGAAATAAAGTTCCAGGCTACCCGCTTTCGAAGTGCACGAAGGCAGTGCGTGTGGTAGACGATTTAGCAGGTGTTTTTCAGGAGCAAGTGGCGGAGAGGGTGGGAT
>JBGPZW010000030.1:0-27389 GCA_041493955.1 Terriglobia bacterium | reverse complement strand
GCCATCTCGCTGGGCGAGGCTGCGGCGTGGAGCGTGGCCTGGGTGGTGGTGTCGCTTGCATTCAACCTGGGGCTGCTGCATTGGTACGGGCACAAGGTGGCGCTGGAATTCTTCACCGGCTACCTGATCGAAAAATCCCTCAGCGTGGATAACCTGTTCGTCTTCGTCCTGCTTTTCCGCTACTTTGCCGTAGAGCCCCGCTTCCAGCACCGGGTTCTCTTCTGGGGCATCCTCGGTGCCCTGCTGATGCGCGGCGCCATGATCGGCGCGGGCGTGGCGCTGATCGCGCGCTTTGAATGGGTGCTGTATCTGTTCGGCGGCTTCCTGGTTTATGCCGGTGCGAAGATGATGTTTCAAAAGAACGAAGAGGTTCACCCCGAGCGCAACCCAGTCCTGCGCTGGGCCCGGAAGCTCCTGCCACTGACCAAGCAGTACGAAGGTCAGAAGTTGTTTGTCCGCAGCGAGGGGTTGTGGCGCGCCACGCCCCTGCTGCTCGTGCTGCTCGTCGTGGAGGCCACCGACCTGGCCTTCGCCGTGGACTCCATCCCGGCGGTCTTCGGGGTCACCCGCGATCCGTTCATCGTCTATACGTCGAACGTCTTTGCCATCCTCGGCCTGCGCGCTTTTTATTTCCTGCTCGCCGGCGTGCTGCCTTACTTCCGCTACCTGGGCGCGGGGTTGTCGCTCGTGCTGATGTTCATCGGCGCGAAGATGCTGGCCGAGCCCTGGGTGCGCGTCTCCACGCACGTGGCGCTGGCGGTGGTCGGCGGCGTACTGGCAGTGGCCGTCTTTGCCTCGGTCATCGCAGCGCAGGCCCAGGCGCGCGCCCTGCGCAACGCAAAAGCCAGGGAATCTGGCCGAAACCCGTCAGAGGTCTAACGTGACACAATCCTCTGAGCTCAGCGTCCGCCTCGCCGACCCCGATCGCACCGCTCGAGAAGCGGCGGCCGCGGCACTTTACCGGCTCGGGTGCGCCCTGGGCAACGCGGCGGCGGCACGCTGGAGCGCCGACACCGAGTTCGCCTCTTTGCTCGCGGGCGACCCCACTGTGGGCATCGCTGTGCTGCCCGACTCGTTTGCGAAGATTCGCGCTGCCAGCGGCGCGCCGCGACTCGCCGAGGTCCCGCCGGACCAGGATGCTATGGAGTTTGAGTTGCACTTCGAGCGCCCCGTCAGTCTCGACATCCTCACGACGAAGGAGCCCGGCGGCAAGGGCGCAATCGCACGCTTCCTCGAAAAGTTTGGAGAAGGGATCCAGCAGGTGGAGTTTCCGGTCCGCGACGTGGATCGCGCCACGGAGATTCTCCGCACGCGCATCGGCCAGCAGCCCGTCTATCCAGCGACCCGGCCCGGCGCCGACGGCACCCGAGTCAATTTCTTCCTCGCCACCACTCCGGACGGCAAGAAGGTCTTAATCGAGCTCGTCGAAGCTCCCCACTAGCACGGCAATGGCTGCATTGCGGCACACTTCAGCGCGCCAAGAGGCGAAAGGCGCGGGCAGGATACCAACGGCACGCGACCCTGTGTCATTCCGAGCAAGCGTAGCGAGCGAGGAATCTCTCCGGAGGGATTCCTCGCCCCGGCTGCGCCGGGGCTCGGAAGGACAGCCATCGCTACCGCGCTGAAGCTCGCCGCTGCGAGGGCAGTGTCCTCAGCGCGGCGTGGCGGCGGCGCGATGCTCCTGGCAGGCCGTCCACGCCCGCAGCGTCTCGGCCACGGTCCAGGCCTGCGCGATGCAGCCGCGGGGCGTGAACGGCGCGTCGCCGTCGAAGATCTCGCCGAGCGTTCCCAAGCCGTGGGTTTGCATTTGGTGCGCCATGGGCTCGAGGAATGCGGCCGCGCGCTCCGCGTCGCCGTAGACGCGCAGATGCGCCAGCACGAACGGCCCCAGCAGCCAACCCCAGACCGTGCCCTGGTGATAGACGGCGTCGCGCTCCTGCGGCGAACCGTCGTACTGGCCACGGTATTGCGAGTCCTCCGGCGCCAGGCTGCGCAAGCCGTGCGAGGTCAACAGGTGCCGCGCGCAGACGTCCACGACGGCACGCTGCTGTTCCGGCTCGAGCGGACTCTCCGGCAACGAGACGGCGAAGATCTGGTTCGGCCGGAGCGCCGCGTCGTTCCCGGTCGGGCCATCGAGCACGTCAAAGCAGTATCCGGCGGCCGCGTTCCAGAAACGCTGGAAGCTCCCACGCACCCGCTTGGCCATGGTTTCATACATCGAGGTGGGCCGCGCGAACAGGCGCGCCATCTCAGTGAGGGATACCAGCGCGTTGTACCAGAGCGCGTTCACCTCGACCGGCTTGCCCATCCGCGGCGTCACCACGCAATCGCCTATCTTGGCATCCATCCAGGTGAGCTGGACACCCGGCTCGCCGGCAGTCAGCAGGCCGTCGTCGGGATTCATGTGGATGCCGTGGCGTGTGCCGCGCATGTGCCAGTCCACGATCTCGGCCAGCACGGGAAACAGCTCGCGCAGCAGGACGGTATCCTTCGTCGCGGTGTAGTACTGCCGCACGGCCTCGAAGAACCACAAGGCCGCGTCCACGGAGTTGTACTCGGGTGTCTGGCCGGCCTCGGGAAACATGTTGGGCAGCATGCCACAGCTGACGAATCGCGCGTAGGTGCGCAGGATCTGCCGGGCCAGCTCCGGCTGCCCGGTGGCCAGAGTAAGACCCGGCAGCGCAATCATGGTGTCGCGTCCCCAGTCGCTGAACCAATGGTAGCCGGCGATCACCGAGCGCGCGTCGGGCTCGTCGGCAAGCGGCCGCTTGACGAGGAACTGGTCGGCGGCCAGAACAAGCTGACGCACCCAGGCCCGGCCGTCGCCGGAGGTCTGCGAACTTTTTTCGAGCAGGCGGAGTGCGGAAGGCGCGCCGGCCTGGCGCACGCTCTGCAGCAGCCCCGCGCTCCACTGGTCGAGCAGGGCCTGTTCGAGCGCGCTGCGCTCCTGCGCGGCCGCGCGGCCGTCGAGATCGGAGGCGAGACCCGCGGCAGGCTCGCTGCTCAGCGCCAGTGTGACCGATTCGCCCGGCGCCAGCCGCACGCAGAAGGTTCCTGCGTGCAGGTGGTCTTCGTGGTCGTCCAGCCCTCGGGCGCGCTCCACGGCGAGATCGAAGTTGCGGTACCAATCGTGTGCCGGCTCGGCTGACGCGGTAGCACTCAGCAGGTAAAACGGCGTCGCGCCCTCAAACGCTTCGATGCGGAGGCCGCGCTCGACCTGGGTGATGTTCATGCGCCAATCGCCCGCGTGCGTGCTGGAGTGGAAGTCGCGATAGTTGACCAGCGCCTTCGCTTCCAGCTCCACCGGCATGCTGGCGCGGAGCAGCGTATAACGCACAAAGGTGATATTCCTACCCTCGAGCATCCAGATGCGTTTCTCAAGTAGGGCGTCGGCACAGGCGTACGCCCAGACCGGCGTAGTGCCTTCCAAACGGAATTTCTCCACCTGCCGGTAGCCCTGCGGCTCGAGCGCCCCGCCGACCCAGCGATTGGTGGCCAGCGCGTAGGCCCGGCCGTCGTAACGGAGCGATTCGTCCAGCTTAGCCACCAGCAGCGTGCGCCCCAGCGGCGGCTTCAGCGCCGCCACCAGCAGCCCGTGATACCGCCGGGTGAGCAGGCCCGCGAGCGTGCCGGAGGCATAGCCTCCGATCCCGTTGGTCACCAGCCACTCGCGTTCGCTCGCTGCCTCGAGCGAGCCGCAGACCTCCCGGCCAAATTCAACCGTGCGAGCTGGAACCGCTGGGGACATCACCTTTACCTTGGCAGGCTGAGCTTTCGGGGGCATGTTCGCTCACCTCCATGTAGCCAATAGCGCGGGTCAAGTTCGGCCGTAGACGGGGATGGCGGCGCCGTGCACCACCCGCGCCTCCTCCGAGCACAGGAAGAGGATGACCCGGGCGATCTCCTGGGGCTTGGGCCACCGGGAGAAATCGGCGCGGGGCATGGCCTGACGGTTCGCCTCGGTATCGAAGATACTCGGCACAACCGTGTTGACGTTGATGTGGTACGTTTTTACTTCTTCGGCGAGTGAATCAAACAGGGCCAGCGCGCCGGCCTTGGACGCCGCATAGAGCGCGGCGCCGGGCGAGTGGCCGTAGCCCGCTTTGGACGACACGCTCACGATCCACCCACGGTCCTGCCGGATCATCACCGGCAGCACCGCGCGGGCCAGCACCCATCCGGCCTTCAGATTGAGCGCAAGCATTTGGTCGTAGCTGCGGGCCTCCGCCTCCCAGAGAGTCTTTCCCCCGGCGTAGCCGCCGACCGCGTTGACCAGGACGTCGAGGCGCCCGTGCTGTCCCGCCACGCCGTCCACGAACCGCTTCACGGCAGATTCCTCGGTGACGTCCACCGTGGCTCCGCTGAGGCGCGCAGCGACCGCGCCCGCAGCGCTCCGCAGCGCATCGTACTCCGCCGGCTGGCGGTAGGTGACGCACACTCGTGCGCCTGCTTCCAAAAAGGCAATGCTGGCCGCGCGGCCCAGGGCGCCCGTCCCGCCCGCCACGATGACCACCTTATCTTGAATGCTCACCGAAGTTCCTCCAACTGCGTCTTTATTCTCAGGCGCGGACAGGCATCGCCGGGCCCGGCCCCGTGGTGAAAACATTCCGCACCGGAATGTGCTCAGGCGTTAGAATGAAGCATCTCCTAAGCCAACTTTTCTGCGTCCGGATTGATCCTATATCGCTGGCCGCATAGACGGCGTCCGGGGCCCCTCTACCAAACCTGCCACCCCACTGGTGGCGCAGGAGAAGAGAACATGTCATTCGTTCCGCTGGTGACCGAAGAGCAAGCCAACCCTCCCCTCAAGCAGATTTACGCGCAGCTGCGCCAGAGGTTCGGCTTCCTGCCCAATTACTTTCAAGCGCTGGGCGGCACCCCTCAGTTGATCGAAGCCCACCTGGCGCTCGGCGGAAAGATCCTGGAAGACGGCGCACTGTCCAAAGTCATCAAGGAGCAGATTGGGGTGGTGGTCAGCGGCATCAACTCGTCCTCGTACTGCATCGCCATACATCTCGAGCTGCTTCGCCAGATGGGCATGGACAAGCCCCTGGGCCGCAAGCTGGCCACCGAATACTCCCAGGCGCCCGTGGAGGAAAAGGTCCAGGCGCTGTTCCGCTTCGCCGACAAGCTCACCCGGCGCCAGGCGGACATCGACAAGCCCGACGTCGAAGCGGTGCAAAAAGCGGGCTGGAGCGACGCCGCCATCGTGGAAACGGTGCTGACCGTGGCCTACTTCAATTTCATCAATCGCGTCTCGCTCGGCCTCGGCCTGCTCGCCGACTTCTAGAATCAGCTCTTTCCACCACGCCGGACGAGGTGCAGCCCGCCGCCACACACGCTACAGCGGCGCAACCTCGCAGTACACCTTGATGGCGTCCTTCGCTTCGGTGAGCGTCTTCATCAGCTCCCGGTAATTGTCCAGGCCCTTGACCGGATGCGTCAGCAGTTTGCCGAGCCAGCCGGGATAGGCGAGCTCCGCCTCGGAGAGATCCTTCACGCCCATCTCGAAATACTCGCGATTGGCATTCACGCTGCCCACCGCCACTTTGTTGCCCAGGACGAAGCCGAGGTTGATCTTGTCCGCCGGGATTTCCAACATGCGGTCGCCGCCGGTGACGCTGACCATCACCAGCACGCCGTTTTTCGCGAGCACGCTCATGGCCTCAAAGACCAGCGGCGAATACCCGGTGCCCTCGAGGATGAGGTCGAACGGGCCGTACCTTTCCGAGGCCTGCGCGAGCGAAAGCTCCTGCGTGCTGACGTAGCGCGCCCCGAGTTGCTCGATCAGCGTGGAATTAAGGTACGGCGGCCGCGTCAGGCCCAGTGTCACCGCCTCCAGGCCGCGCAGCCGCAGCACCAGTGTGGCCAGCAGGCCCAGCGTGCTCGCTCCCAGCACCGCCGCGCGCCGCGGCCGCCAGACGCGCAGCCGCCGCTGAATCTCGTACGCCTGCGCGACGGCCTTTTCCACCACACTGGCCGGCTCCATCAGCACGCCGACGTGCTTCAGCTCGTCCGGAATCCGGATGATGTATTCGGGATCGTCCACGTAGAATTCAGTCAGGAAGCCGTGGCGCAGGTTGATGCCGCGCTCGAAATAAGTGTCGTCGGTGGTCATGTCGTAGGTGCCGATCCGGTCGTAGATGCTGGAGCCTGGACGGCGGACGGTCGCGGCAACGAAGTCGCCGGGCTTCACTTCGCTCACACCCGGTCCCACGGCTTCCACCCGCCCAAGGCTCTCGTGACCGATGACAAGGTACTCAGCGCCCGGCGGCGGAGCGCCATATTCGGCGGCGTTGATCTCCTTATCGGTGCCGTCCACGCCCACGCGCAACACCTGAACCAGCACGCCGCGTCCATCGGGCACATCTTCCAGTCGAGGTTTCGCCACGTCGCGCAGATGGATGCTGCTGGGTTTGCCCGGAATCACGGCAATCGCCTTCATCAAAAAGTTTCTCCTCAAGAGCTGCCGCAGGCCCGCGGCCAGGGAAACCTATGCCCCGCTCTGCTCGATGAGCTTGGCCACCAGGCCGGTCCAGCCGGTCTGGTGGCCGGCACCGATGCCCGCGCCGTTGTCCCCGTGGAAATACTCGTGGAACAGGATGAGGTCGCGCCAGTGCGGGTCGGTCTGAAATTTCTCGATGGTGCCGAAGACCGGACGCCGAGCGTCGGCGTCGCGCAGGAAAATCCGTGTCAGGCGGCGCGAAAGCTCGGCCGCCACGTGCCACAGGTTTGCGGTCTGCCCCGAACCGCTGGGCATCTCGACCGCCAGGGAGTCGCCGTAGTAGTGGTGAAACTTCTGTAGCGACTCGATCAGCAAGAAATTCACCGGGAACCACACCGGCCCGCGCCAGTTCGAGTTGCCCCCGAACAAACCGGTTGTGGATTCGCCCGGTTCATAGTCCACACGGCTTTCTTGGCCGTTGACCTGCAATAGGTAGGGATGCTCGCGGTGGAACTTGGAAAGCGCGCGAATCCCGAATGGGGAGAGGAACTCGCTCTCGTCCAGCATGTAGTGCAGCACGCTCAGCAATTGTTTGCGGTTGACCAGCGAGAGCAGGCGGCGCACGCCGTGTGGCGAGCGCTGCGTCATCTCGATGTGCTCGGGCACCCCGGGAGAATTATCGAGGAACCACTGCATCCTCCGCACGAAGCCGGGCAGCTTCTCCAGCATCTCCGGCTCGAGTGTTTCCACCGCGAACAACGGAATCAGTCCCACCATCGAGCGCACCTTGAGGAAGTGGTGGCTGCCGTTGGGCAGGTGGAGCACGTCGTAGTAGAAGCCGTCTTCCTCATCCCAGAGCGAGATGCCCTCACCGGCGAGATCGTTCATCGCGTGTGCGATGTACACAAAATGCTCGAAGAACTTGCTGGCCACGTCCTCGTAGGCCTGGTCCTCACGCGCCAGTTCCAGCGCGATGGCCATCATGTTGAGACAATACATCCCCATCCAACTGGTGCCGTCGGACTGTTCCAGGTGCCCGCCGGTGGGCTGCGGCGCCGAGCGGTCGAACACGCCGATATTGTCGAGCCCCAGAAATCCGCCCTGGAAGACGTTTTTTCCGTCGGGGTCCTTGCGGTTCACCCACCAAGTGAAGTTCAGCAGCAACTTGTGAAAGACGCGCTCGAGAAAATTGCGGTCGGCGTGGCGGCGGACGCGCTTTTCGATCTTATACACGCGCCAGGCGGCCCAGGCGTGCACTGCCGGGTTGACGTCGCCAAAGGCCCACTCGTAGGCCGGCAACTGCCCGTTGGGATGCATGTACCACTCGCGTAGCAATAGAATGAGCTGTTCCTTGGCGAAGTCCGGATCCGCCTGCGCCAGCGGGACGCAGTGGAACGCCAGGTCCCATGCGGCATACCACGGGTACTCCCACTTGTCGGGCATGGAGATCACGTCGGCATTGTAGAGGTGCGTCCACTCGTGGTTCCGCCCGTTTCTGCGCTCGGGCGGAGGCGGCGGAAGAGCCGGGTCGCCATCGAGCCAGCGGTGGACGTCGTAGTGATAGAACTGCTTGGTCCAGAACATGCCGGCGAAGGCCTGGCGCTGGATCTGCCGGGCGTCCTCGGACATGCCCTCGTGCGCGCGCCGGATGTAAAACTCGTCGGCTTCGGCCAGCCGCAGAGCAAAGGCCTGGTCAAACTGAGGGCCCAGCATCCCGGCAGCGGGTGGCTGATTGGTGAAGCGAAGGCGCAGCGTGGCGCTCGCGCCGGGCTCCAGGCGCAACGGGTAATGCGCAGCAGCCTTGGTACCGGTCTTGGCGGGATTTACGGCCCCGCGCGCACCGTGCACGATGTAATCGTTGATCCCGTCCTTGACGTAGGGCGCGAGACTGTCAATCCCGAAGAGGAGCTTATAGTTGGAATCGTTCTCGGTGAACAACATCTCCGGCGCGCCTTCGCAGACCAGCCAGCGTGTGCCGTAGGTGCTCTCCTGTGCCTCGACCGTTGCCGTGCCGGGCACACTCCAGCCGGTGGTGAGCCGCGGGCGCGTGGCGCCGTGGTCCCACGCCCAGGTATTGCGAAACCACAGCGTCGGCAGCAGCTGCAACCCGGCGGTTTCAGGGCCGCGGTTGTGCGCCGTGATGCGAATGAGGATGTCCTCCGGAGTGGTCTTGGCGTACTCGATGAAAACGTCGAAGTACCGGTCCTCCGCGAAGACGCCGGTATCCATCAACTCGAATTCCGGAGCGCTGCGGCCGCGCCGCGCGTTCTCCTCCACGAGCTGCGTGTAGGGAAACTCCGCCTGCGGATACTTGTAAAGGAATTTCATGTACGAGTGCGTGGGCGTCGAATCGAGGTAGAAGTAGTACTCCTTTACGTCCTCGCCGTGGTTGCCCTGGTTGCCGGTGAGGCCGAACAGGCGCTCTTTCAGAATTGGGTCGCACCCATTCCACATCGCTAGCGCGAAACAAAAGATCTGGTGGCGGTCGCAAATCCCGCCGATGCCGTCTTCGCCCCAGCGGTAGGCGCGTGAGCGGGCGTGCTCGTGCGGGAAATACTCCCAGGCCGTGCCGTTGGGGCTGTAGTCCTCGCGCACTGTGCCCCACTGGCGCTCGGAGAGATACGGCCCCCAGCGTTTCCAGTGCGCTTTGCGCTGCCGCGATTCTTCGAGTCTTCTGTCCTCTGCCGTCATTCCCGCAAGCTCTTCCTTATTTTGCGGCCCCGCCGGTTGCCCGGATGGCCCTGCTGGCAGGTCCAGACCGCCGAGGCCTCCCAGAATGGGTGTCCATCTCTTGCTTCTGGTTCAAGATTCGAGCGCCCAACCTACCCGCCCGCCCGCCGTCCTGGGGAGGTGGCCTCGGGGGACGGATAGTCTATCAGCAGACCGCTCGAGTGAGTATAAGTTATTGGAATAATTGAGCTTGAAGCACGCGTCGCCGGAGAAGGAAGGCTTGGGTCTCGCGCGTGGTTGCCCGAAAGCGCTGTTTTTCGATGCTCCGAATCCGTTGCTACGTTTGGCCACCAGGTCCACTAGTATGGGCGGGCCCGTGAGCCGTGGCGACCCACGCTACTTGGCGGCGAGTTCCTTCAGGCGGGGTGGTGGAAGGTAGAAACCTGCAGGCGCTGCCGCCCGAGCAGGGCCGCGCCCAGCGCGCCGGCGTACTCCGATTCGGGGCTGACATTCAGGCGCATGCCCAGCCGCTCTTCGAGCGAGCGCACCATCCCGGTGTTCTTGGTGACGCCACCGGTGAGTGTGATTTCCATTTGCGCCCCCACCTGGCGCACCAGCGCCACCAGACGTGCGGCGACGGAGTTATGCGCGCCGCGCAGGATGTCCTCGATGGACTTACCCGAAGTGACCTGGTTGATCACCTCGCTTTCGGCCAGCACCGCGCAGATGCTCGAGATGGGCTGGGAGTCCTGCGCGCGCAGGGACATCTCGCCGACCTAGTCGAGATTCAGCGCGCCCTCCCTAATTTCCCCGTCCATACTTTTTCAAAATGCGCTGGAGTTCGTCGAGCGAGAGGGCCTGAGCTTCGTGGCCGTCGCGGCCGCGGACCGTGGTGGCGCGCAGCAAGGAGTTGTAGATCGCTTCTTCGGTAGCTTCGGCGACGGCCTGGAAGAGCGGCCCGAGTTGATCGTCGCGCAGGATGGTTTCGGTGGCCGTGCGCGCGGCGCTGCGGTAGGGGATGCGCACCGATTCCGCCACGGAAAAGGCGATCGCATAGTCACCGCTGCCTGGCTGGAAGGTCGCGCCCGGGCGAGCCATGCCCGCAAAGGCTCTCCAGGCCAGGCGGCGGAGCTCGCGCGCGTCGAGCGGCGCGTCGGTGGCCACCACGATCATGCAGGAACCGCCGCGGGACTGGCTCGCGTTCACGTCCAAATCCTGGAAGTCGAAGTTCCCGAGCTCCCTGCCCACCGGGACTCCAGCGATGGTGAGGATGCCGCTGAAGTTGGTCTGCACGAGCACGCCCACGGTGTAGCCGCCGATCCCAGCCGGCAGGCGGCGGGAGGAAGTGCCGATGCCCCCCTTGATGGGGCGGGCCTTGCCGAAGGCCGTCGTGCCCGTGCCGGCGCCGACCGAGCCTTCTTCCACTGCGCCGGTCTTCGCCGCGCGCAGGGCCTGGAGGAAGTGCTCGCGGCGGAGAGCCCGGCGGCGAATGTTATTCAGCCAGCCATCATTGGTCTCGCCCACCACCGGATTCACCGAGAGGACATCTTCGTTTCCGGCCTGTGCCAGGGTGTAATCCACCAGGGCCGCAGCGCCCTCCCACACGTTCAGGGTGTTGGTCAGCAGGATGGGAGTCTCGAGCTGGCCCAGTTCGTGGACCTGGCTCGAGCCAACCAGCTTGCCGAATCCATTGCCCACCACGATCGCAGCCGGCACCTTCTCCTGAAACAAGTTGCCGGGGTGAGGGACGATGGCCGTCGCGCCCGTGCGGATGTCCTCACCTTCGATCAGGGTGAACTGGCCCACGCGCACGCCGGGCACGTCGGTGATGGCGTCGAGCGGCCCGGCGGCAAAAACTCCCGGCGCGACCCCCAGTTCGCGCGCGCGGGGACGTGGCTGGGCTCGCGACGTTCCGGCTCCCACGACGCAAAGACTCGCGAGCAGCAGGCCCATCAGGCATTGGCGCAGCATGGCTTCCTCCTTCAAGGAAAGTGGTGGCCGATTGTAGTGCCTACTCGCCGCAGCCACAATCCTGTGCCCGAATCCGTGCCGGAGACCTCCCCGAAATCGTTCATCTGGGACAGTGGTATGAACCCCATCCACAGGCACCTATTCCACACGGATTTGACTCTGAAATAGCCGATTTACGGCGGGAAATTCATCCGGCGCAGCAGGTCGACAAAGCGCGGGGCCGAACACGGTGGATCCTGCACGAGTTCCACTCAGAGCCCAAGCGAATCGCGTGTTTTATGAGCTTTTTCAAATCCCGCGAACGCCGCTTCTCTCCATCATAAGCAGACCCGTCCGCCAATGGTGTTGCCTGAAGATTTTTGTAATAACCATAAGTATCTAAACATTGTGATAAAATGCCGAAGTGACGATTTCAAGACAGGAAGAGGCCGCCCGCTTCCAGCTTGACCTGCTGACGGGTAGCATTGAGAATGGCAGGGGTTGCTTTTCCCGAAGGCTAGCGTGGGGAAAAAGATTCTCATCATAGATGACGACCCGGTTCTACTCCGGATTCTCCGCGCCCTGCTAACAACCAGCAACTATGAGACCGTTGTGGCTGCTGACGCGATCTCGGGTATGTCCGCGGCACGGAAGGAGAAACCAGATCTCATTATCCTGGACATCGGCCTGCCCGGTGGTGACGGCTTTCTTCTCATGGACCGGTTCAAGAAGCTTGGCCCCCTTGCCTTTGTGCCCGTTATCGTTTTGAGTGGCCGCGATCCGCAGCGTGCCCGGGAGCCTGCGCTCCAAGCAGGCGCCGAGGCTTTTCTCACCAAGCCACCCGACCATAACGAACTCTTAGCTGCAATTCGGAAAGCTTTGCGGGTGCCCGATGAGAGTGTCCAGACGCAAAGGCCCTCGTAACCTGCTCGATTAGTTGTCGGACTGCCATGGGGGCTCGGTGTTGAAAAAAACAGGATCGAGCGCTGAGTACAAGCCATTCGTCCTGGTTGTGGACGATGATCCCAGTGTCTGCCGGGTGATCGAAGACCTGCTGCAGCGCAACGGCTTTGAGGTTAAGACAGCTTCCTCTGGCGTGCAGGCACTCGGGTTCCTGCGCGACACCGTGCCCGCCGTGCTGATTCTGGATGTGATGATGCCCGAGATGTCCGGCTATGACCTCTGTCAGATCGTGAAAAGGGAGCAGCGGCTGGAAAGGGTTCCCGTGGTCTTCTTGACTGCGCGGGGGGCTCCGGGGGATTACAAGACCGGCCACGAATTGGGCGCCGTGATTTACCTGACAAAGCCCTTCAAGCCGGAGAGACTTCTGAACGTCGTGCGGATGGTAACCGCGCGGCGCCGCGCCTAGTCGCTCTGCTCAGGACCCCAACCGCCGCAGAGACTTGTCCTCATCGGGCGCCCTAAGCGCTGTCCCCGGCACCGGCGCTCTTCATCGAATCAGGGAAGCTTCGATTAGTCGGTGTCGGGCACGATTGCGCCAGCCAATCGGGTTTCTCGCTGCGGGTGCTCTCGCCCAAGGCCGGCCAACGCGAGCTGGAGGCGACCGATTTCTTTTTCCAATGCGGCGTAGGCCTTCTTGGCACCGAGCAGTTTCCGCTCACGCCCCATTCTTTCCAATGTCCCAGCTGCCTCGGCCGCGGGCTGCGCGAACAGATTTCCTAACGAACCCTTGAGGGCGTGGGAGGCAAATTCCAACGACTGGTGGTCCCGATCCTCGATGGCCTTTCGGATCTCGGCCAGGCATCTCGGGCTCTCCGCCAGAAACAGTCCTACAACTTCATCGCGGAGTTCCACATCTCCACCCAAGTAGCTCATCAGGGCGGTCTGGTCAACGGCCTCGCTCATGCTTTGCTCCTCGGGCGCGCTTGTCTTGACTCCGGCGGAAGTAGGACACAGTCCGTCAATCACTTCAAAGAGCATATCCGGTCGAATGGGCTTGGATAGGTAGGCATCCATGCCTGCCTCGAGGCAGCGCTTCCGGTCGTCCTTCATGGCATGTGCGGTCATCGCGATGATGGGGATGTGTGTTCCGCTTGCCTTTTCCTTTTCGCGGATGGCGGCCGTGGCTTCAATCCCGCTCAAGAGGGGCATCTGCACATCCATCAGCACCAGGTCGAACCGATCCTTTTCCAAGGCGGCAAGTGCCTCTTGGCCGTTCCCGGCAACCAAGACCGTGTGGCCCGCCTTCTCCAACAAGCGCACCGCGAGCGTCTGGTTGATGACATTGTCCTCGGCGAGGAGGATGTGCAGTTGTGGCCGACTCTCCCGTAACGAGTGACGCGTGACCAAGCTGGGTTGGTCTTCACTTTGCGCCTGCATGCCCAAGGTCGTCATGATCGCGTCCAACAGCGTGGACTGGCTGACAGGCCTCGTCAGGTATGCCGCGATGCCCAACTCCCGGCACCGAGCGGCATCACCCGGATGGCCCTCGGACGCCAGCACCATGATCGTAGTGCCTGTGAGTTCGTTGTTCCGCTTGATCCGGTCGGCTAAGGCAAAGCCATCCATGTCCGGCATGTTGGTGTCGGCGATCACCAGACTGAAGGGCTGACCGGCTGCCTGGGCCTGTTCCAGTGCGTCCAGCGCTGCGCGCCCACAGTCTACCGCGAGCGGCTTCATCTGCCATCTGGCAAGCGTCTGCTCCAGCATTCGCCGGTTCTTCGGGTTGTCGTCCACAACCAGCACGGGCTGATCCTTTGGACTCACAGACTCCTTTGACCCCGGCCGCCGTGCTGCCGTTTTCACCAGGCGGAAATGCGCAGTAAAGTGGAACGCACTCCCCCTGCCGACTTCGCTCTCGACCCAGATCCTTCCCCCCATCAGCCCCACCAAGCGAGCCGAGATGGACAGGCCCAGACCGGTACCTCCATACTTGCGCGTCGTTGAACTATCCACCTGGGCAAAAGCGTCGAAGATTAATTGCTGTTTTTCGCGCGGGATGCCAATCCCGGTGTCGGTAACGGTGAAATGCAAACAAACGTCGTCCCCAGTGGTGGACTCGATCTCAACCCGGATAACGACCTCACCCTGATCGGTAAACTTAATTGCGTTGTCGACCAGATTGAACAGAACTTGCCGCAGGCGGCCCGGGTCGCCTACCAGTTCTTCGGGCACTCCGGGCTGAAGGTGACCCGCCAGTCGCAACCCCTTCCGGCGAACCCGCTGCTCGAGCACCTTGACGATGTCGGCGAGCGCGTACCGTGAGTTGAACTCGATCAGATCCAGTTCGAGTTTCTGTGCCTCGATCTTGGAAAAGTCCAGCACGTCGTTGACCAGGGCCAAGAGAGCGTTGGCGGATAGATTCGCCGCGCTCAGGTATTCCCACTGATCAGCAGAGAGTTCGGTATCGAGGGCGAGCTCGGTCATGCCGATGATGGCATTCAAAGGGGTGCGAATCTCGTGGCTCATGTTGGCGAGAAACTCGCTCTTGGCACGATTAGCGGCTTCGGCAGCTTCTTTGGCCCCCTGCAATTCTGCTTCGGACCGCTTGCGTTCGGTAATATCCACCAGCGTGCCCTCATGCCGGATCACACGCCCTGAGAGGTCGCGGATCGCCGTCGAGTTGTCCAGGCAGATGATGGGCGTGCGATCCCTCCGGCGCAGCGTGATTTCTCGTCCGACTACGCTCGTCTGCTCCTCGACCGCCCGAAGCAAGGCGGCGCGCTGGGCTGCATGGAGATAGAGATCGTTGACATTCACCCCGAGCAGCTCGGCCTTACTGTCATACCCCAACATGCGGACCAGCGCGGGATTGGCATCGAGGAGAGTTCCTTGGGGCGTGGTGAAATACACGCCTTCCTGGAGGGCCTCAAATAATTGAGTAAAGCGCGCCTCGCTTTCCCGCTGGTACGTGACATCGCTGGCAAGGCCGCTCACCCCCACTACCTGGCCGTTCTTGAGCGTGGCATGCAACACGCAGTCGAAGTAGCGGATCTCCTTTGTCCTCTTCAGGCGTGCTTGGACGATACCGGCCCAGTGTCGTTTCTCTATGAACGTGGGTATGAACTTTTCAATCTCCGCGCGAGTGGGCTCATCGAGGATTTCGTCGAGATGGCGGCCGACCAGGTCCTTGCAGGACTGTCCGAATTCCTCGGCGAACCGGCGGTTCACAGCTTTGATTCCTCCGTCCAGCAGTACCAGAAAGACGAGGTTGTCAAGGCTGTCGATCAGTTCGCGATAGCCCTCTCGCGATTCGGAAATGGCCTCGGCCAGCTTCTCGAGCTGGTCAGCGTTCGGTGGCTCTTCCAGTCTTTCTTGGAACCCGCGGACGAAGCCGCGCAGCTCGGCGATCTCGCGCCTTCGGGTCCAGGTGTAGACCCCAAAGAGAACGACGAGGACGAGGACCCCGATCGGCAGGGCTTCGAGGCGCAGTGGGATAGTGCGGAGGGCTTCCCGAGACAGCAGCGCGACCGCGACGGCCAGAATGCCCAGCATAAATAGAGAGCGTCGCCAGAGTTCTTTCTCCTTGAGTTCCAGTTGCTCTAGGTTGGAAATAGGGCGTTCGCGGTGTCGATTCTCTTTGGGCACAGAAGTGTGGACCACCGATGCTGCGCCGAGCACCTAGGGAGCAGCCCCACGCTGGTCTCTTGATTCATTATCGTATGTCCGCGCGATGAGGCCAGCGCGTAATCAATATGCTGTTCTCATCTTATTATCCTTGAACGGCACAGCCCGTTGGTCTATCAACGTTCCTCCGCTCGGGAGCAGGTCACTGGCTTCCAGAGGGTTGCCCGGCGGAAGCCGCTCCGGGCAGGCTGCGCGCGAAGCAAGTGCAACGAGAAGGATTGGCTGGGAGGCCTGGACTCGAACCAGGATAATCAGATCCAGAGTCTGATGTCCTACCGATTGAACGACCTCCCAGCCGAGGGAGGCGACGCAGGCCATCACGCAGCGATGCGCCCGGAAAAAATCGCTCTTCAACTACTTTAATCAGGAATCTGGGATTGGTCAACCGCGCCGACCAGCGGGCCGGGATCCTCGAGGACGATCTCCTCGGCCTCAGCTTCGGCGGGCGGCGGGCCCACGGGAATCAGGATGCCGTCGCGGATGATGAATTGCATGCCGCGCCACTGGATGCGGTTCGAGCCAAAGCTCACCAGCCAGACCAGCGCGGCGATGGCGTCGCGCACTGGCAGCAGCCAGAGCTTGCGTCGCAGCACCGGGTCTTCGAGCCCCCAGACGCCGACCGTCCAGGCCATCAGGAAGCGTAGCGCGAAGTAGGCGCCCACGTAGGCGACGCCCACCGCGGCCGACGGAGCCACCGCCGCGGCCGCCAGTGACCACGGCAGCCCGTGCGTGAACAGCAGCCCGAGGTGGCCCCAGGGGCGGATGTGGCGCAGGCCGATCGACCAGCGCAACTCGTGACTCAGATAGTTGCGCAGCGTTTGCCTGGGGAAAACCATCCACACCGGCTCAGCGGCCAGCTCCACGCGGTGGCCGTGCGCGGCGATGCGGTTGCCCAGCTCAAAGTCGTCCGAGTGGTGGCTGGCCAGCGCCTCGAACCCGCCGATCTCGGCCAAGCGCTCGCGTGTGGTGGCCATGGTCGCGCCCAGGGTAAACTTGATGCCCTCAAGCTGGCGAGCCACCAGCGCCCCGGCGGTGAACTCGGCCGAAGTACCCACACAATCAATCTCCGAAGTGAACTGCCGCTCAACGATGCCGCGGAACAGCGTGGTTACCGCGCCCACCGTCGGATCGCGGAATGGCGCAGCGACACCGCGCAGGTAGCCCGGGCTGACACGCACGTCGCTGTCGCTGATCACCAACAGGTCGTAGCGCGCCTCCCGCACCAGCCGGCAGAGCTTGCACACCTTACTGTTCGTGCCGAGTTTCTCAGCGCCGATGAGCAGGCGGATCGAGCGCTCGGAAAAATCGGCAATGAGCTTCTGGATGACAGGGATCGCCGGGTCATCGGCATCGCTCACCGCGAACAGGATTTCGTATTCGGGGTAATCCTGCCGGCAGAAGCTCGAATAGTTTTCGTAAGCTTCGCGGTCCAGCCCGCGCACCGGCTTCAGGATGCTGACCGGCGGCGTGAACTCGGGCCGCCCGGGAAGCGCCGCAGGCCGCTGGCGCAGCTCGCGGAAGTAGCGCCAGGCCGAAAAAATGGAGAGCAGGTAGTAGCCGAACGGCGTAAGGGCCGCGAGCAGCACGCCCCAGCGCAGGCCCGGCACAAACGCGCGGAGATTCACCGTGGCGTTCTCTTCTCCAGCCCAGGCCAGCGCCACCCCGGCGCAGACCAGCAGCACACCCGTCCAGCGCGTGGCGCAGACGTCTTCGCGCAGGATGAACTTCGCCCCCAGCGCGCCCACGGCGTAGCTCAACGCCGAGGCCGGGATCACGAAGCTCACCGGCGCCCAGGAGAGCAGCGCGAGGAAGGCGTAAAACGACAGGGCCATCAGCCCTACGCCCAGCCACACCCAGCCGGAACGGAAGGCGCGGCCCAGCATGCTCAGCACTGCGCGCGGCCAGAAACTCTTCAGCTCGCCGATGCGCTTCATCGCGTGGGTGACGCAGATTTCCCCGAGCGTTCCCGCGAGAACCACAACACCAAGAAGGATTGCGGTGCGCACGGTCAGCTCGGCTCCGTGGTGCGCGCCGGGGTGCGGCCCACCAGCAGCACGCCCAGGCAGATCACCGCCACGCCCGCCCAGCGCAGCGGCGTCACCACTTCGTGCAAGACGGCGTAACCCAAAAAGGCCACAAACGCGTAGCCCACCGCCGAGGCCGGCATGACGTAGCTGTAGTCTGCCCAAGACAGCACAAGCAGGTAGCAAGCGAAGAACACCAGCAGCAGGGCGATGCCCAGCCAGATCGTGCTGCTGGTCAGGGTGTGCAGGAAGGCGGTCGCGATGGCCGTGGACGAGGCCAGGTTTACCTCGCCGATCTGGGTCATGCCCTTGCTCAGCAGGATGTCGCCCAGCGAGCTGAACAACACCATCAGCACCACCAGCACGTGGGTCTTCGTCGCGACGGATTTGCTCGGGATCATGCGATCTGAGCCTAGCTGTCGGTCACCGGGTTGGAGCCCGCCTCGATAACCGGCACAGTGACCAGGGGCTTTTTCTCCGGACCCTTCCGCGCCCATTTCAGCCGTTCGGCGCGCAACCGTAGGAACGCCACCGCTTCGTGGTACAGGCGCTTGCGCTCGTGCGCATCCCACAGCGCTTTGCGCACGATGCGCCAGGCCACCTTCGGGCGGAAGTAGTAGGAGTCGTAGAAGCGATTCACCCCGTCCATCATCTCCTCGCGCGACAGGTGCGGGTACTCGATGTGCGGGAGCTGGTGGCCGTTGGAGTCCGTCAGAGCCTCGGCCTTCAGAAAATTGCCCTTCACCAGGTCGTTGTAAAGCTCGGTACCCGGGAAGGCGTGGGCCAGGGAGACCTGGACGGTCTCGCAGTCGAGTTCCTTGGCGAATTCGATGGTCTGGTTGATGGTTTCCTTGGTTTCGCCGGGCAGGCCGATGATGAAGTCGCCGTGGATGGTGATGCCCACCTTCTTGCAGTTCTTCACGAACGCGCGGGCCATCTCGACGGTGGCGCCCTTCTTGATGTTCTTCAGGATCTGCGCGTCGCCGGACTCGAACCCCACGATGAACAGCCGCGCGCCGGCCTCGGCCATGGCTTTTAGCGTCTCGTAATCGCTGTGCACGCGCGCGTTGGCCGACCAGCGGAACTTCAGCGGCTTGAACTTCGCGCAGATCTCCAGCACGCGGTCCTTGCGGATGTTGAAAGTGTCGTCGTCGAAGAAAAACTCTTTCATCTGCGGGAACATCGCGAGCGCCTGCTGAATCTCGCGTGCCACGTTCTCCGTCGAGCGCACCCGCCAGGCGTGTCCGGAGATGGTCTGCGGCCACTGGCAGAAGGTGCACAGCGCCGGGCAGCCGCGCGTGGTGTAGAGCGACACGTACGGGTGCAGCAGGAAGGGCACGGTGTAGCGCTCGATCTGGAGGTCGCGCTTGTACACGTCGGTGGCAAACGGCAGTGCGTCGAGCTCCTCGGTGTGCAACTGCGACCGCGGCGCGGTGTGCGCCACGTGGCCGTTTTCGCGGTAGCTGATCCCCGGGATCCCCGCGAGCGGCTTGTCCTGCGCGAATTCCACTACGGCGTGGTCAAACTCGCCGCGCACCACGAAGTCAATATCCGCGCTGGCTCGCAAACTTTCCTCGGGACGGTTCATCACGTGCGGGCCGACAAAAGCGATTTTCAGGTCCGGATTCAACTCCTTCATCTGCCGGATCAGCCGGAGGTCGCTCTGAAAACCGACCGTGGAGGTGAACAGCACCAGGAATTCGTAATCGCGGGCGAGCTGCACGGTCTGCGCGAAGGAAACCTTGTGCGGTGAGGCGTCCAGCAGGCGGCTGCCCGGCAGCATCCCGGCCGGATAGGTCAGCCACACCGGATACCAGTAGGACTCGATCTCGCGGGTCACCGGCCAGCGCGAGCTGGCCCCGCCGTCAAAGTTCTCAAAACTCGGCGGGTTCAGCAGCAGCGTTTTCATCACATCGGGCATACTTACCCCCCCTCGCTATTTCACCAGCAACCGCCTGGAACATCCCCTGATAGGGCTCTGACAGGGCTCAAATATTCTACAGGAAATCTCCCCCCACCCGGTAGAGAACCTTTGGGCCCGATAGCCAATCTTGCCCGAGCGTCCGCGCCCTCCCGCCTCGGCCCTGGGCTTCCAGGTTTACATACTGCCGGCGTCTCGCCGGCGCTTTCTCACCCCGCCGCTGGGACGGCGGCACCACGATTCAGGCTTGTTTGCGGCGCACTTCATTGCGCCATCGCACTACCTTCGCGATGTCAAACCCTGGCGGGCTGAAGCCCGCCGCTACACCGTGGCGCCAGGCTACTGGAAGACGCGCGCGAGCTGGCCAGTGGACTGGAGCACTTCGAGCTGGGCCTGCTGGCGCTCGAAGTCGGCGTCGAGAAAGGCCAGCCACTTGTCGCTCTCCCCGAGGTGCGCCTTTTCGAGGTCGCGCAGGCTGGTTCGGCCTTCCTGGAACTGCGCCTGCAGGACGCGCAGGTTTTCCTGGGCGAGTTGCAGTTCCAGACGGGCGACTTCGCGGGCCAGTTCCATCTCGCGGGTGCGGCGCGACTGCCGACGCACCTCGATTTCCAGGTCGCTACGCTTGGCCCGCGTAGCGATTTCCGCCGCGCCCAGATCGGTCTCCGCCAGGGCCACCGCCTGGGTGGTGCGCGCGCTGAAGATGGGGATGCGCACGTCCAGGCCGAAGTTCACGCTGTGCCGGCGGAAGCGCCGGAAGAACTGATCGAACTGATTGAAGCGCGCAAAGATGCCGTACTGGCCCACCAGGTCCACCGTGGGCCAGTAGCCGTTTCGCTCGCCTTTGACGCGCTGCTCGCGGGCGCGGCGCTCGACCTCGGCCTGTTTGAGCGAGGTATTTTCCGACAAAGCCAGCTCAACGAGCTTGTGCGTGGAATAATCGGGGATGGCGGGAAGCTCTTCGGCGGCCACTTCCACGCGCTGGTCGGCGGGGAGGCCCAGCAGGCTACGGAGTTGGCCCTCGAGCGTCTCTTCGCGGCCCTCGAGGTTCACAATGCGCTGCTCGATGCGGGCCGCAGAGAGTTGCGCCCGGGTGACCTCGATGGGTAGCTCTACGCCGGCACCCAGTCGCTCGCGCGTGATGTCCACGATCTTCTGCGCGCTCTCGCGCTCGCGCCGCAGCAGCTCGAGCGAATGCCGCACTTTGGCCAGCTCCAGGTAGGAGGAAGCGGCGCGCAGGATCACGGCGTCCCGCACGCCGTCCACGCCCAATCGCTGGCCCTCGGCGCGCTGTTCGGCCGCGCGCAGCTCCCCGCGCAGCGGGCCGTTCAGCACGGTCTGCACGTAAGTCATATTGAAAACCGAGGGCGGCCCGCCCCCGGGCGTCTGCGGGAAGCCGCGCGTGAAACCGAGGCCGGAGCCAGCGTAGAAATTGGGCCGGAACTGCGCGCGATTGGCCTCCGCGGACTTCTCCGCGACATTCGACTGTACGCGCGCCAGCGCCAGCTCGCGGCTGTTCTGCACCGCCAGGGCCACCGCACGCCTCAGCGTGAGCTTCTCCCCGGCCGCCGGCGAGGCTGCGCTGCCGGAGCCCTGCGCTCGGGCGGAGGTGGCGCCCGCCAGCAGGAATGCTCCGGCCAAGATTGCAATATTCCATTTTGCATTTTTCATTGTGCTTCTCACCTCTGAGGTAGGCTGAGCCCTACCGGATTGTAGCGGAACCCAGGCCCGGCCGCCACCGCGCCGGGTCCGAAAGGGCACGGGCATCGAGTCCCGCCGCCGGATACCGGCGACGAGCGAAATCCGACTGCAGATATGGGGTTGCAAAACCGGGCGGAGTGGAGGTATGTAAGGAGCGTTCCAGGTTTGCCCCGGCGCCGCGCAGGTTTCACCGCAGCGAGGGCAGCGCCGGAGGCGCATTCAATTTGGTCGCAAGCGCTTCCCCTGTAGCACGCCACAGGCCTGCGACATAGAGAGGATTGCCTCGATGCTCTCGATCCCCTTCTATCTTCTGGCTGCACAGATGCATGACATGCACGCCGGCCACGAGATGCCCTACGCGCCCGACCCGTTTTCCCTGTTCAATCATCATCTGGCCGGAGTGCTGGTCATCTTTCTGAGCCTGTTCACGTTTCTCGAGGAGTCTCCATTCGGAAAGAAGCATTCCTGGGTGAAGTTTCTGTGGCCTACGCCGCTGATCCTGGAAGCGCTCAACGTCATCTTGCGCGGCGACAGCGAGCTGACCTGGCCCATCCGCCTAGCCACGATCATGCCCGACTCCGAGGCCGTGCAGCACAAGATCTTTGCCCTGGTCGCCCTGGCTATCGCCCTCATCGAGCTCTTCCGGCGCACCGGGCGGCTGACGCATCCCGGCTGGCGATACATCTTCTACGGGCTGATGCTCGGCGGCGGAATAGCCCTGCTCTTCCACACCGGCCACCACACGGCCAAGATCCACAGGCAGCACCTCTGGATGGGCTCCTGGGCCATCGCCGCCGCGCTGACGAAAGTGCTGGCGGACGCGCGCCCGCAAACCGCCTGGCTCCGCCTGTACGCCCTGCCGGCCTTCCTTCTGGCCCTGGGCTTGCAACTGGCTTTCTACGTGGAGTAGCGGATTGCTCCCGATCTGGTGGAACGCGCTGCGCGCGCGATGCGTCTGACGAACAGCCGGGAGTTCGGGAGGTTCCCCGCATGTACGCGCTGATGCTTTTTCTCCAAGCCGAGCACATCCACAACCACGCCGGGCGGGGGGCGTTTGTGCCCGACCCCATGGCCCTGTTCGATCATCACCTGGCCGGAGTGCTGCTCGTTCTGATGGGCGTCTTCGCCTTCGCCGAGCACAGCCACCTGGCCGCGCGTCACATTTGGATGAAGTTTTTATACCCGCTGCCCCTGCTGGCCCTGGGCATCTTCCTGTTTTTCTTCCGCGACCCAGAGCCGTGGTTTCAGTGGCTGCTGCGCGGCGAATTCGACAAGACCGAGGTGCAGCACAAGTGTTTTGAGAGCGTGGCCATCCTGGTAGCTCTGATCGAGCTGTTCCGCCGCACCGCCTGGCTGAAGCATCCCGCCTGGCGGCAGGTGCTCAACGTGTTGATGCTGGGAGGTGCGATCTTCCTGCTGTTCCACACCGGGCAGCACTCCATGGCCATCCACATCCAACACAAGCTGATGGGCAGCGTGGCCATCGCGCTGAGCCTCTGCAAGATCGCTTCAGACCTGGGCAAGGGGGGGCGCTGGCTCGCCGCCTACGCGGTGCCCGCGCTGATGACCCTGTTCGGCCTGCAATTCGTGGTGTACTTCGAGCGCTAGACCGTACCGCCGGCATCTCTCCAACGAATTGCGCTCAATGCCGGCACGGTGAAAAAACGCTAGCGGGCCGCTGGCGTTACGGCTTACTCGTAGCGCAGGGCTTCGGTGGGTTGCAGGCGCGCGGCCTTGCTGGCCGGCAGGTAGCCGAAGAAGATTCCCGTCAGCGAAGAGACCAGAAAGGCCAGCACGACAGAGATCCAGGACACCGGCACGCGCAGGTTGCCCGGGAGCAGAGGCTGGATCAGCACCGGGATGCTGACGCCGATCAGGATCCCCGCCACTCCGCCGGTGCCGCTGATCAGGATGGCTTCCATCAGGAACTGATTGAGAATGTCGCGGCGCGGCGCCCCGACGGCCTTGCGGATGCCGATCTCGCGGGTGCGTTCGGTGACGGTGACCAGCATGATGTTCATGATCCCAATTCCGCTGATCAGCAGCGCGATGAAGGCGATGATCAGCAGCACCACGGTCAGCGCCTGGGAGATCTTCCGCGCCGCATCGAGGATCCCGCTCAGCGTGGAGACCTCATAGACCCCCTCGATGGGATGGCGGCTCCGCAGCAGCCGCTCCATCTGGCGCGCGACCGAGGTCACGTCGTCGGCCCCGTACGCCGAGGCGTACAGCACGTGGATAATGTCCTCGCCGGTGTAGTACTTCATCAGCGTAAAGGGGATGATGGCCGACTCTTTCTGCACGTCGGCCAGGCCAAACGTGGCCACGCGCTCCTTGAACACGCCGATGACGATGAAGCTCAGCTCACCCACCTTGATGTTCTTTCCCACCGCGTCTTCGTAGGGGAAAACCTTGTCAGCGAGGTCCTTGGTGATGAGGCAAACCTTGCTGCGCGCCTGCATGTCGTCGGAGTCGAAGAAGCGCCCGCGCAGGATGATGAGGTTGCGGATGGCCTGGAAACCCTCGGTGACGCCCACGAGGGTGATGGGCCGCTCGACCCCGGCCACGACCACATTCATGGGCATCTGACGCGTGCCGGCCGCCTCGCGCACCTGCGGGATGCCGGCCTTAACCACGTCGAGGTCGGCCAGGGTCAGCTCAGCGCTGAGCGAGGTGGCGCGCTGCGGCTGGCGGATATATTCGGCCCAAACCAGGTTCGAGCCCACGCTTTCAATCTGCGCGATGATGAAGCGCCGGCCGGTCAGCGACACGGTCACCACCAGCACGATACACGCACTGCCGATCACGACGCCCAACATGGTCAGGAAGGCGCGGAGCTTGTTGGCGCGCAGGGCGTCGAAGGCGACCACCCAGGTCTCGCTGCGCATCATGCTGGTTTGTGGCGCTTTTTCCATCACTCTCATCATACCGAGTTCCGCACGCGCGGAGCTACCGCTTTGTGCGCCGCAGCGTTCCGTCGGGTGTCATATACCGCCGACGTCTCACGGGCGTTTTTCCCATCCTGCCAGCAAAATCGAAAAGCGCCAGCGTGACGCTGGCGTTACAAAACCCTTTCCGTACCACCGGTGTCTCTGCGCCACGCGGCGTTTGACGCCGCCTGCCGCGCGGGATAGATTGTGCGCGCGAAGGGTTTCCTAACGTGCCCGCGAAGACCACCGCGCGCGACCTGCTCCTGCTGCTGGTGCTCGCGGTGGCGTCTGTGCTGGTGAACGGCTACCACCTGGGCCAGCAGGACGGCGCCATCTACCTGCCGGCCATCAAGCAGCAGCTTGACCCTGCGCTCTACCCGCACGACTCCGCGTTTTTCCTGGCTCAGACACGCTGGACGCTGCTCGACGAACTAGTGGCCTACTCCGTGCGGCTGACGCAACTGCCGCTCGATCTCTGCGTCTTTCTCTGGCACCTGCTGGCCATTTACCTGGTGCTGGTGGCCTGCCGGCAACTGGCGCGGCGCTGCTTTGCGGCCCTTGCGACGCAGTGGGCCGCGGTGGCTGCGGTCGCGGCGGCGCGCCTGCTGCCGGTGGCGGGCACGCAGATCCATCTGACCGAACGCTACCTCCACGCGCGTGATCTGGCCACGGCCGCGCTGCTGTTCGCGCTGGTCGCCGTGCTCGACCAGCGACCGCGCGCGCTGGCCTGGCTCGCCGCGGCTGCGGTGATTCATCCCACCATGGCTGCGTTCGGCGCGTTTCACCTGGCCGTGCAGTGGCGCGGCGCGGCAAAACTGCCGCGGCCCGCGCTGGCGCTTGGGATGCCGCTGGCGTTGATCGCTCCCGTTTTTGCGGCGACGCTCGGCGAACTGTTCGAACCGGTGCAGAACCCTGCCTGGCAAGAAATCCTCGCCAGCCGGCCATATCTCTACCCGCTGCGCTGGCCCTGGTACGACTGGTTGAGTGTCCTGGCCGTACTGGCACTGCTGAGCTGGTTTGCGCGGATCGCGGCCTCACCCAGCTTCAGCGGTGCCTCCTCGCGCGGCGGGCGTCGCGTGGGGGCGCTCGTCGAGCAAGTCAGCCGGCGCGTGGTGCTGGCGGGCACGCTCGGAGCCGTTGGGGCGCTGGTGATCACCACGTTGCCGGCCCTTGAGCGCTTCATCCCTGCTGAACCCATGCGCGTGCTGCACCTGGTGTTCGTCCTGTTCGTGTTTGTGGGCGGCGGCCTACTCGGCGAACACGTCCTCCGCGATCGTCCTCTGCGCTGGCTGTTGTTTTTCGTGCCGCTGTGCGCGGCAGCGTTCGCTGGCAACAAGCTGGTGTATGGCGCCAGCCCGCAGGTGGAATGGCCGGGGCGCGTGCCGCGCAATGAATGGGTGCAGGCGTTTGATTGGGTGCGCCGCAACACGCCGCGCGACGCGCTGTTCGCGCTCGATCCGCGCTACCTTGTGCGGCCCGGCGAGGACGCCCACGGATTCCGCGCCTTCGCCGAGCGCGGCATGTTGTCGGACTGGGTCAAAGATCGCGCCGTCGCCGCGCTCGAGGCCGGCCTGGCCTATCCCTGGCGGCAGCAGATACGCGATCAGGGCGTCATGGAGCTCTCGCCCGAGGGCAAGCACGATCGCTGGCGGCAGTTCGGTGCAAACGATTTTCGACGGCTGAAGCGGCTGTACGGCGTCGATTGGGTGGTGCTCGAACGCGGCCACGCCAGCTCGCTGCCGTGCCCCTACGCCAACGCCGTCGTCCTCGTCTGCCGCATCGAGTAGTGTCGGCGTCTTGCGGCGGGTTTCTGTGCCAACCCGATGTGTTGGGGCAAATTGCATTGTGTGCCGGCGCGGTGAAGAAACGACAGCGGGATGCTGCTGTTACAATTCGCTTGCCGAACCCCGGCTGGAAGTTAACCCTACGGGGAGCCTTCCGGGCGGCGAGCGGGGCCGGAAACAAAAATGCCCGAGCAATGGCTCGGGCATCCACACTTCTCTTTCATTCAGTATTCTAGCTGATCCGCTCCTACCGTCAAGAGATTTCTGCGGGGCGGGCTACTTCTCCAGGCGGCGGAGCTGATCGCGCGCGTTTTTGCTACGTGGATCGATTTCCATGGCCAGGCGATACTGAGCGAGGGCCGCGTCGCGCTTGCCCTGGAGCTCGTAGAGGTGGCCCAGCCACTCGCGGGCGTGCGCGTGCGAAGGCAAATCGCTGCGCTGCGGCACGGTGCCCAGGTAGTTCAGGAGCAGCTTTTCGGCCTCCTCCAGGCGGTTGCCCGCCAGGACGCGCACCGCGCCGCGGTAGTACTCCAGGCCGCGGTCGGCCGCGTCGGCGCGCGCAGCGGCTTCGACCGCTTCTTCCATGCGCGCGGCGTCGTTGCGCTTCTGATAGAAATCCGCGACGTCCAGATAGAGCCCGGCGCGGCGGCTCCTAGCCTCCAGCACCTGGCGGTATTCGGCCTCGGCCCGCTCGAGCTTCTTTTTCTCCATCCAGTACTCGCCGCGCGCCAGGTGCGCTTCGGCGGGATCGAGGGCGGCCAGAGCTTCGATCTGCCTGCGGGCCTTCTCGTCGCCCCCACCGACAATCCCCGGCGCCTCGGAGTAGAACTCGATCAGGTCGTGCTGCGCCTCGATTTTGCTCGGGTCGAGCCGCACCGCTTCTTCGAACTCGCGCCGCGTCTTGCGCGCCAGGGAAAAGCCGGAGAACCAGCCGGCCACCTCGGCGCGTCGGCCGTAGGCGCGGCCGAGCCAGAGGTGATAGTCGGCGTTGCCGGGCTCGAGCTCGACGGCGCGCTCGAGGCTTCTGATGGTGCGATCGAAGTCGCGCAGCTCATAGGCGCAGCGCGCCAGCCAGTAGTGCAGGCGGGCCGCCGGCGGCTGACGGTCACCGGCCGCGGGGTGCGCCTCGAGCGCGTCGTGCAGTAGCGCCGCAGCTTGGCGGTAATTCCCGGCGGCAAACTCCTGGATCGCTTCCGAGAGCGGATCCTTCGCGGCGGGGGAAGGGAACGCAGCAGAAAACGTCAGCAGAGCAGCGGCAAACGACCCGAGGGCCCAGTTCCGAACCGAAGGCCTCATGAACCCTCAATCACGCGGACTCCCAGGCCGTCCCGGAGCTCCACCTCGCCCGGCAGCGCCACGATCTCGCCTTCGCGCAGGCCG
>JBGPZW010000070.1:0-17220 GCA_041493955.1 Terriglobia bacterium | reverse complement strand
CCGCCTGGGCGTGATCGTCGCGGCGGACAAGGATCGCGTCGAGATCACCGGTTCAGGCCTCGCCGGGCTGCGGCGTTCGCGTCGCGCGCTGGACGCCGGCAATTCGGGCACCACGATGCGCCTGCTGGCCGGCGTGCTCTCCGGCCAACCGTTTGAATCCACCCTCACCGGCGACGATTCGCTGCGGCGCCGGCCCATGAGCCGCGTCATTGAGCCGCTCGCGCGCATGGGCGCTGAGATCCGCGCTCGCGAGGGTGGCTTTGCCCCGCTGGCAATCCGCGGCGGGCGCCTCCGGCCGATCGACTTCACCCTGCCGGTGCCCAGTGCCCAGGTCAAGTCGGCGATTCTACTCGCGGGGCTTTACGCCGAGGGGGCCACCTCGGTGGTTGAGCCGGTGCGCACACGCGACCACACCGAGCTCGCGCTGGCCGAATTCGGCTCCCGGGTCGAGCGTTTCGACCAAACCATCCGCCTCCAGGGCGGCGCGCGGCTCGAGGCGCGCCAGTTGGTCGTGCCCGGCGATATCTCCGCGGCTGTCTTTTTTCTGGCCGCGGCGCTCCTGTTGCCGGAGTCAAACCTGTTGATTCACAACGTCGGCCTTAACCCCACGCGCACCGCCGTGCTCGATGTTCTGGCCACCATGGGCGCACCACTGAGCCTTGTTTCCGTGCACGGCTCGAGCGGCGAGCTGCTCGGCGACATCGCCGTGCGGCACGCGCCGCTCGAGGGCGGCGTGATCTCCGGAGCTGTTGTGGCGCAGATGATCGACGAGCTGCCCATGCTCGCCGCGCTCGGCCCCTACACCGAGCACGGCATCGAAATCCGCGATGCTCAGGAACTGCGCGTCAAGGAGAGCGATCGCATCGCGGCACTCGCAGAGAATCTGCGGCGCATGGGCGCGCAGGTTGAGGAATTCCCCGACGGGCTGCGCGTCGCCGGGCGGGCTGCAGGGCGGCTGCGCGGAGCGGAGATTGACCCGTGCGGCGACCACCGCATCGCCATGGCCTTTGCCGTGGCCGCGTTGGGCGCCGAGGGTGAAAGCGTTATCCACAGCGCCGAGTGCGCCGCGGTTTCCTTCCCTGATTTCTTCCCCACGCTCGACCGCCTGCTCGAATGGTAGGCCTCTTGGGATAGCCTCGGTCGCTCCGTATATGGGCCGGGGGGTCGCTCTCCCTGTTTGGGGGGGAACCGCCGCTGGCGAGACGCCGGTGCCACGAGCGAGAGCGGAAGCAGAAGACTGAGGATTTCAGCGCTACTGGCCCTTGCGCAAGCGGATCGTGCCGTAGCTGGTGCGGAGGTGAAGCTGAGGCCCTTTCGCGCCGATCTTCCCCTGCAGACTGGTGGTGCCCTGTCTTGCGACCTGTTGCTTGGCCAGTTCGTCGAACTCGCAATCAATCTCGCCAGAGCGCGATTCCGCGTTCACCTCAAAGTTGGATTTGGGAGGCAACACCAGCTCGATGCTGCCCGACATGTTCGAGACGTCCACCGGCTCGCGGGGAGGCTGCGCGAAGCGCAACTGGACGTTGCCTCCGCCGCCGTGATTCTCGATGTGGATGCGCCCGGTGACGTTTTCCAGCACGATGTCGTCCTTCTTGGTCACCAGCGAGACGTTGCCCGGCGCGTCGCTGATCTCCATTCGCCCGGGACCCGTCTCAAACCGACCGGAAAGCTGGCTGATGGTCAGGTCGGTGCGACGCGAGACAAACCGCGCTCCCTTGGCTGCCTTCTCCACGCGGATGGGGCCGTAAAACTCTCCGTCAATCACCGCCTCGCCCTTCACGTCGGCGATCTCCACCTGGCCGCCGCGCCCGGAGAGCTTGACGTTGCCGCCGGCGCCGACAATGTGGATATCGCCCCGCTCCACCTGGGCGCTGACGTCGCCGCCCGTCTCGCGGATTTCTACATCGCCGCGCTGGGATTCCGCAGTCACGCTTCCGGCCAGGCCGGTGACCTGGAGGGCACCGCGGGCGGTGCGCACCGTGACGCTGGCGTGCTTCGGCACATGGACTTCCAGGTCCACCTGCACGTGGCCGCCCTGCTCTCGCGTACTCACTTCAAAGCCGCCGCCCGACTCCGTGATGATGACGCCAATGCGCTTGGCGCGCTCCTGCGCTTCGCCTTCATTGGGGCCGGGGACGATCTTTTTGGTCACGATGCGGATTTCGCTGGTTTCCTCCGCGTGGACGCTGATGTCGCCGTAGTCGGTGCGGATCGAGATGCGCGCGTCGGCGGGCACAGGCTTGGCGGGCACTTCTTCGCTGAAGTCGAAGGTTTGCTCCCAGGGCATGTGGGAAGGGAAGTCCCCCAGGTTGCCGTGCTGGCGGAACCGGTCATACCCGCCCACCGCGCTGGCCAGCACCAGCACCAGAATGACCAGGAAAATCTCTCCGCCGGTGACCGTCGGTGGCCCAGCTTGTCCGGTGCGCCGCGCGGCCAGATTGTCATAGAGTTTTGTCAGGCCCCAGAGGATCAACAGCAGGGGCCACCAGCGCTCCAGCAGGAACAGAAAGTCAAAGCCGCCGCGGAAGTTGTGCAGAAGGAAAAGCACACCCAGCAGAACCAGCAGCAAGCCGCTGAAGATCGAGCGCCGACGTAGAATTCCGTTGCTCATTGCCCTTGGTCCTTGCGCGCCAGGGTTGCCGTTAACTCCCTCACGCGCTGCCTCCGCTGCTTCCTCCCGACCCGCCGCCAGGACCAATGTGGCCCTCGGTCGAAGCAAAAGCCTCGGCCAGTTTTACTAAGCCGATCACCACCAGCAGGATCGGCCACAGACGGACGAAGCCGTAGCCCCATGGTGTCCGGTCGATCAGGAAGATCACCCCGATGGTGATCAGCACGGCCGGGCCCATCAGCCCCCGGCACATGCACCGCCGGCACTTGCATTTGTATTTGATTCCGTTCGACATCGCGAACTGCCTCCTATAATGACCGCCCCATACGCTTCCACAGCAGCAGCACGCCCAGAGCGATGAAGATGACCGGCCAGAACTCCCGGATGTAATAGCCAAGCGGAATATGCTTGCTGAGCAGGAAAAACACGCCAAGCGCGATCAGAATGATCGGGCCGATGGGCGTCTCGCCACCGATATGGCCCACTGGCGCAGGCGGCGGCTGGCCCAGAACTTTCGCTTTTGCGGTGCGGTAGGAATCAATGGCCATGTAAAAGATGAACGCCGCCAACGAGACTCCAAGCATGGGTTCGAGAGGGTCGCCCAGGTTGCTGTTCAACGCGCCCACGAAACCCACAAAGATCGCCAGGTGAATGACCGCCTTGGTGTATTCGCCGTTGTAGGCCGCTCCGGCTCCGGGAATAAACCCGATGCCAAAGGCCAGTCCGGGGCTGCCGCCGCCGGCGAGTTGGGGCTTGGCGAGCATCTCCGCGAGACATCCTTCGCAGTAGAGAATGCCGCGGACGTCACGCGTGCACTGGGCGCAAAGCGCTTTGCCGCAATTGCGGCAGTACCCGGTGGCTTCCGCTTCAGGATGAATGGCACATTTCATTGGGCGCTCCTTGCCGGCAGGGCGCCCATTGCGCAGGCCAGCACGCTGAGATCCCGGTTCTCATTAGCCCGGTTGAGTTCGCGCGGGGATTTCTGTTCGGGCCCCGTGGATTGGCCAGGGGCGGGCTTCTGCTGAGGAGCCGGTTGCGGCTCAGCCTCCGGGCGCAGCCGCGACTGGATCTCGTACACCACGCGCAAGTCGGTGACAAATTTGACGCCACGCGCATATACCAGGTGGGCGCGTCGGTCGGCGCCGCGATAAATGTTCACCGGATTCAGGTCCGCCATCGCCGGCTTCCGCCACTGCACGCCCAGCGCCTGCAACAGCACTGCCAGCGTCACCAGCACCGACACCGCGCCATAAACAAACCGCGGCTGCCAGACGGGTTGCAGCAAAGCCAGCCACGCGCGGAAACCCTCCTTCTTCGCGCGCGGCCCCAGCGTCTGATCCAGGATGCTGACCGCCAGCCGCGGCGGAGCCTCGATCGGCTCCAACCGGTGCAGGCCGGTCACCAAGCTCTGCACGCTTTTCACCAGCGGCGCGCAGCGCGGGCAGGCCGCAGCGTGCGCCTCGAATGCGCTGCGCTCGCCCGCCTCCAGCAGCCGATCCAGGTAGTCGCTCAGGTGCGCTTCGATTAGTTCACAGGTCCAGTTCATGGCTTACTCCGGACGCAATCCCATCTGCTCGAGCATCCGTGCCAGCTCGATCCGGCCGCGATTGATGCGCGACTTCACCGTGCCCTCGGGCACCTGCAGCACGTCCTGGATTTCGGCGTACTCCAGGCCCTGCAGGTCGCGCAGGATCACGGCTTCGCGCAGATCGGGAGAGATTCTACTGAGCGCCCGCTGCACCTGCTCGCTCAATTCGCTCAGCAGCGCGGCCTGGTCGGGCCGCCGACCGGCGGATTCTTTCTCTTCAATTTTGGACATCGCGTCGTCGAGCGAGTCGGTCATGCGGTCGCGTTTGGTCCGGCGGTAATGATCAATCAGCAGGTTGCGCGTGACGCTGGTCATCCACGTGGCAAAGCCGCCATGCGCCGAGCGGTAGCTCGCGAGCGTCCGATAGATCCGCAGGAAAACCTCCTGAGTCAGGTCTTCGGACTCGTGCCGGTTGCTGGTGAACCGGTAGCACAGGTTGTAGATGCGCCTCGTGTGGCGCCGCACAAGCTCCTCCCAGGCCGAGCCGTCGCCTCGGAGGCACTGCTGAACCAGTTGAGGGTCTGGCTCCAAGTCTGCATCAGCCTCGCAGCCTGCAACGCTTCTCGGCCTCCACTTAATGGAACGAAAAGTGCTGCCGAAAAGTTCCGCCGCTCCGGCCCCCGACCCGTTCCACAGATACCGGGCGGAAGGCCGGCCGGCGGGCATCTTATCCGGCCTACCCGCCCGGCACAAGCCTCCGGGGGCCCTCGCCATTAGGCCCGGGTAGTTTGCCCGTTTGCCCGCCCCTATATGCTGGCAAACGGGCAAACCGAAGACTCGGGGCGGTTGGGTGAACCGGCGCCATTAACCGGCCTGAGGGGAAGCTTGCAAGGGAGACCCAGCCGCCTTGAGGCGAGCTTGAGCGCCTCAAGGCGGTTCCTTGACACCCCTGCGAGGTGCGGTTAGGCTGCCAATCAAATGCGCGGCTCGCTTCGTAAGTTCCTCCTGGCCTTTGGGGTGCTGCTGGTTCTGGGTGCCCTACTGTACCGTTCCCGCGAGATCATTCATCTCCACGGGTTCAGTTGGGCGCGGCTGAGCCACACCCTCTGGCAGGCGCATGGCGGCTTGCTCCTGTTGTCGCTGGCCGCCATTTTCGTGTGCTACGCCCTCCGCGCCCTCCGCTGGGTGCGGTTCTGCCGGTACTTGGGCCAGCCCCGGTTTGCCAGCGTCTATCGCTCGACGATCATCGGCTTCACGGCCCTGTTTCTGCTCGGCCGGGCGGGCGAACCCATCCGTCCATTACTCATCGCCCGCAAGGATCGGATGCCGGTCTCGAGCATGTTCGGCATCTACGTGCTCGAACGCCTCTTCGATACCGCCAGCACGGCGATCATTGCGGGGCTGAGCCTGCTGGTTTTTCCCAGCGAACTTCACTCCGGCGGGTCAAATCCGGAATGGGAAACTCGAGCGCGCACGGCCGGCATCGTGCTCATGGGCATTGTCGTGGCGTCCGTCGCCACCCTGGTCTATTTCCGGCTGCACGGCGCTGGAGTCATGGGGCCGCGTCTGGCCGGCTGGCGCGCCGCAGGCGGCTGGAAACAGCGGCTGGCGGGGGGACTGGCGGGATTCTGGCAGGGCTTGCAGGCGATCCAATCGCTTTCAGACCTGCTGGCGGCGGTGGGCTATTCGGCGGTGCACTGGGGCCTGGTGGCGCTGATCTATCTCTGGGTGTCACACAGTTTCGGAGGGCGGCTGGCCGCGCTCGATTTCCCCGGGGCGATGCTGGTGCTGGCCTTCACCATGGTCGGCTCGACGCTGCAGTTGCCCGCGGTGGGCGGCGGCTCGCAGGCCGCCAGCTTCCTTGCCTTCACCGTCGTGTTTGGAGTAGAACAGGAGCCCGCCGCGGCGGCTTCGATTGTGCTGTGGCTGATTACCTTCGCGGCGTCCAGCCTGGCGGGCGTGCCGCTGCTGATCCGCGAAGGGTGGTCCATGGGTGAGCTGCGGCGCCTGGCCCGCGAAGAGGCCGAAGCCGAAGCCACCGGGACGCACGCGGACGTCCCTGAAGTGCCCCGACCCGGTCGGGGCTAGCTCGTGAAATCTGGAGACGCATTGCTTTGAAGTGCCCCTTCTGCGCCCACGTGGACGATAAGGTCATCGACTCGCGCGAGGGCCGCGCCGGTGATCTGATCCGCCGCCGCCGCGAATGCCTGAAGTGCGGCCGACGATTCACCACCTACGAGCGTATCGACGAAATCCCCTACATGGTCATCAAGAAGGACGGCCGCCGCGAGCGCTTCGACCGGCAGAAGATTCTTCAGGGCCTGCTGAAATCCTGCGAGAAGCGGCCCGTGCCCACACCGAAGCTGGAAGGGCTGGTGGACGAAGTCGAGCGGTTCGTCCACGACTCCACGCAGCGCGAGCGCACCACCTCCGAGATCGGCGAGCTACTGATGACCCGGCTGAAGAAACTCGATAAGGTCGCTTACGTCCGCTTCGCCTCGGTTTATCTGGACTTCAAAGACGTGAAAGAATTCATGGGCGAGCTCAAGGGCCTGCTCAAGGAACGCGCCCGCAAGTAGGCTTTGCCGCCGAAGTCTTCTCGATGGCGCGCTGAAGCGCGCCGCTTCACAAACGAGTTCAGGGCAGCCAGACGCCGGCGGCAAAGGCTTTGAGCGTGAGGAAGCCGAGCCGCTCGTAAAGCTCGACGGCGCGGGAATTGACCGACGTCACGGTGAGGGACAGCGCGGTGAAGCGCAACGCGCGCAGCGCCTGGATGGAAGTCTCCATCAACTTCCGCCCCAGCCCGTGCCCCTGATAGCCCGGCATCACGCAGATCTGCGTGGTGTGGCCCACGCCCGGGGACACCGCTGAGGTCAGCACCACGCCGATCAGCCGGTCGCTGAGGAGTTCCCGCAGAACGAACGAAGCCTCAGGCTGAAACTGCCCGCAGCCCGGCAGGATGATGATGTTTTTCAAGAATTTCATTGCGCCCGCTTCGCTGTGGTACTGATCGTTGATTTCACCATCCACGTGGTTGGCGTAGGCCAGGTGGATGAGCCGGGCGCAGGGCTCGAAGTGCCGGTCTTCCCAACGCTCCAGGCGCAAACCGTCGCCGGCGCTCGCCGGCGTACGCGCCGAGGGACCCACGTTTTCGCCGCCGCCCAGCGACAGAAGCATGAATTGCCGCGTATAGAGCCGGAAACCCTCAGCGACCAGGGCCTGGTCCATCGTGAAGCCGAAGGGCATAAGCTGCGCTTCGATGCGCTCGATGCGCGGCACCGCGCGCAGCGTAGCCAGCATTTCGCCGAGCAGTTTCTGGCTGAGGGCCAGTTGCGGAAACCGCGGCGAGACAAACAGTCCGCCCAGCAGCCCCTTGTGCTCCTCGAGGACGTAGAAGCCGTAGCCGGCCGCCTGGCCGTTTTCCAGTGCGGCGCAGCCCGCCAGCGAGCGCGCGTCCACGAATTTCTTGATCAGCTCGAGCGACGCCCGGTAATCCCAGTGCAGCTCCTGGCGCCAGTGGTCCGCCTCCTCTTCAAGCAGGGGCTCGAGCTGGCGAGCGCTTAACTGGCGGAGATCCACAATCGGCATGACAATCGCCTCACGGCCTCGGAGACCTGAGCTCCCGCTAATCATGATAATGCCGTGCCGCCCTTTGGCGCATCCGAAACACACTGGGCCGCGCAAGCCGCTGCGCGCAATCAGATGTGTTAACATTCGCGCGGCGGAGCGCTGCGCGTCCCCGCGAATTTATCGGCTCATGGGCAGGCGTCCCGCCGGGTCATCCGGCACGCTCGAGATGCGCCGGTGCCCCGCAACAACTTCATGGGATTGATCTCCGAACTGCGCTATCCCACCCGGTGGTATTCCAAGCTGATCGCACTCATCTTGGCGCTGAGCTTTTTTACATTGCTGGCCACCGCTACCATCTCCGGATCGCTGCTCTACCGCATCGTATCGCCGCCGCACAGCCGCTCGGAAACCCTCCGCAAAGATTTTCCTGGGCATCCGGAGGAGGTCACGTTCAGCGTGCCCGGGGTAGGCCCGCGCCACGGCTGGTTTTTCCCCGGACTGCGTGCGGCGCCAACCATCATCCTGTGTCACGGCTACCGGTCGGACCGTGGCGAGCTGCTCACGCTGGTCACCGCGCTCCAGGACAACCAGTTCAACGTATTCCTGTCCGACTTTGCCGGCCACGGCTCCAGCCCGGGGATTACCAGCTTCGGATTCCGCGAGACCAAAGAGCTGCGCGCGGCCATCGCCGCCGTGGCCCAGCGCGACGACGTGGACCGCGAACGGTTTGGCCTGTGGGGCGCGAACCTGGGCGGCTACGCCGCGGTCGTCGCCGCCTCGGCAGATGTCCGGGTCCGCGCGATTGCCGTGGATTCCGTTTACGACCGCCCTGCCGAGATGGTGAGTCTCGAGGTGAGCCGATCCGGTTTGGCCGCCCTACCACTGATCGGGCGCTGGGCCGAAATCGGCTTTCGATGGCTCAACCGCGACTTTCGCCGCGAGCCGCCGCTCTCCCAGCGGATGGCGGGGCTTGCCGCCGTACCCAAGCTATTCATTATGGCCAGCGACGAGCCCGAGCTTGCGCAAACCACACGCGAACTCTTCCTGCGCGCGCCCGAACTGCGGGAGCAAGTGCTCCTGCCGCGCGGCAATTACGCGGGGATGCTCGACGACGATAAACGCGCCTACGAGACCCGCATCACCAGCTTCTTCCTGCTCCGCCTACCGCCCAAAGGCCAGCCGCGCCGGTGAACTTCAAGGCTCTACGTGTACGAGCATCGCGGCCGGGGAACCCCGCTCGATAACGGCGAACCGGACGCCCTGGCGCGCGAGGTCGGCGAGACCTGCGGAATCCGTGTAAACCCACCCCGGGCGCGGCGATTGCGGCGTCCACTCGGGTAATTCCCGACGCAAGTAGAAGTTCAGACCGTAGCGCCACGCGCGGTGCAGGCGATAAGCCGCCAGGTTCACCGCCATGCCGGGAGGGGCTTGCCCGGCGCGGGCTGCATGGCGCGGAGAAAGATAGGCGTCGAGCTGCGGCAGCGTCTGCCGGTTGGCGGCTTCGATCATCCCGGCTATTAGTGCCACGGCAACCAGCAGGGCTGCCGCTGGCCGGCGCAGCAAACCCAGCGCCGCGACCCCCAGCCCGCCGAGCACCAGAGCGGCGATCCAGGCCAGCATGTGATGCCAGTCCACAAAGCCTGACGCTGGCGGCAATCGTTTCAGCAGCAAACTTGAAGATACGCCGAGCGCGATGAAAGTGAGCCCAACGCCGGCAGCAAGCCAGCGAGCGGAGGGATTCTTCTGCTCGATGGCGCGCCCGAGGCTTCGCGCCATCAACAGCACCAGCGGCGGCACCGCCGGAAGCACATAGCCGGGCAGCTTTGATCTCGAGAAACTGAAAAAGACTACGGGAAAAATGGCCCAGCAGGCAAAGAAGAAGCCGGGAGAGCTCGTCCAGCGCTGCTGCCGCCGCAACTCCACTGCGTCGTGCGCTACCCCTGCCAGAAGAAGTGTCCAAGGCAGCAGCCCGGAGATCAGGATCGGCGCGTAGAACCAGAACGGCTGCTCATGGCGGAAGACGGGCGTGAGATAGCGCTGGAAATTGTGTTCGAGGAGAAAGACGCGCAAGAAGTCAGGATTGCGCCGGGCGCAGAGCACATACCAGGGCAGGGCCGTGATGCAGAAAGCCACGATCGCAAACGGATTTGCGAGCCGGAAGGCCGCGCGCCATCGGCGTGTTACCAGCGCCCACACGCCGGCACTTCCTCCCGCGAGCACAATCGCAGCCGGGCCCTTAGCGAGCGTTGCGCCGCCCAGGAAGAACCCGAATGCAAGCAAGACCAACGGTCCAGCGCGGCTGCTGGCCGGCGTGTTCCAAATCACCGAAGATGCCGCCACCATGGCCGCTGTGAGCGCTGCTGTAAAAAGCATGTCCGGGGTTGCCGCCCGCGCAAAGCCGAACATTCCGATGCAGGTCGGAAGCATGAGCAGGGTCAGCCGCGCGCCGCTCAGCCCGTAAAACCGCAGCGCCCCCCACCCCAGCGCAAGCGTCGCCAGCGCGGCGGCTAGCGCCGCAGGCAGCCGCGCAGTGAATTCATTTACCCCCAACGCGCGGAAGGCCAACGCCGCGCTCCAGTAGTAGAGAATCGGCTTCTCGAACCACGGCTGGCCGTAGAGCCTTGGCGTGACCCAGTCGCCGCTGGCGGCCATCTCCCGCGCCACCCAGGCGTAGCGCGGCTCGTCGGGCCCCACCAGCCCCAGCGCATCGAGATGGCTGAAAAAGCAGATGTAGAAGACCGCCGCGATCGCGATGAGCAGCAATGGTGGCATTGCTAAGGGCGTCGCGACGGCGTCCTGGTGGCGAACTGGCTCGGGGCGGGTCAAGGTTCCTGAGTCTAGCATTGCTGCCGCACGGCGTCAGCACGATGGGTCGCGCAACAGGCCAGGCCACTAGCTTCTAGCTTCGACCCTCCCGCATAATGGCGCGGCATGGGGGAATGGCTCGAATATGCCGCAGCCTGGCTGGCGTTGAGACTCCTCGGCCTGCTGCCGCGGCCGCTGGCGCGCGCGGCCGGGGCGCGGCTCGCCGCACTGGCTTTTCTCTTCCGGCCGCCGCTGCGCCGCACGGCCCTGTTCAACCTGCGCCTGGCGTTCCCCGAATGGACCGACGCCAAGCGGAGACGTGTGGTCCGCGGGCTGGTACGCCACCTGGGATGGATGGCGGGCGAGTTCTCGCAATTCCCGAAGTACACGTGCGAGAACATCGAGCGCATCGTTGTTCTCGACGGCTTCGAGAACTTCGCCGCTGCCGAGCGGCGCGGCAAGGGAGTGCTATTGCTTACCGGACACATGGGCGCGTGGGAGTTGGCGCCGTTCGCCCACGCACTCTACGGACATCCGCTCCACTTCCTAGTGCGCTCGATCGACAATGCGCGGGTGGACGCCCTGGTGAACCGCTACCGATGCCTCTCCGGCAACGCGCCCATCGAGAAGAATCAGTCCGCCCGCGCGATGCTGAAAATCCTGCGCGAGGGCGGCACAGTGGGCATCCTGGCGGACCAGAACACTTCGCTCGAGGAGGGCGTTTTCGTCGATTTCTTCGGTCTTCCGGCTTCCACCACCACAGGGCTGGCGCGCTTGGCCCTGCACACCGGCGCGGCCGTTGTGCCGGGCTACATCTACTGGGACGCGGCGCTGCACAAGTATCGTCTGCGCTTCGAGCCTGCCATCGAGCTGGTCCACACGGGTGACGACGCGACGGATATCCGCGAGAATACGGCCCACTTCGCTCGGGTTATCGAGAACTATGCCCGGCGGCATCCCGACCAGTGGCTCTGGGTGCACAAGCGCTGGAAGACCCGGCCACCGGGTGAGAAGCCCGTTTATCCGTTCTAGCCGGGGAAAGTTTAACGATCGAAGTAAGCATTCTGAGAGAGGTTTCCAAATATGACTCGCACCGCACGCGAAATCGCCGAGTACCTCGGCGCCGAACTCGAAGGAGACCCGGACACGCCGGTCTCCGGCTGCGCCGGCCCTGAAAACGCAGGGTCGCAGGACCTAATTTACTTGGATTCGCCGAGGCATCTCGACCGCGCCGCCGGGTCCGCCGCGCGCTGCCTGATTGCCGGGCCCGGGATGAGCCCCAGCGGCAAGACCGTACTGCATGCGGCGAACCCGAAACTGGCCTTCGTCAAGGCCGCGGCGTGGTTGATGCCACGGGCCCCGCTGGCCCCGGGGGTCCATCCAACGGCTATCATCGCCTCCAGCGCCCTCCTTGGGCCGGGGGTGAGCGTGGGCCCGTACGTTGTGGTGGAAGAACAGGCCGAAATTGGCGCCGGGACGGAAATCGCCGCCTTCTGCTTTGTGGGTCGCGGCACGCACCTGGGGGAAGGTTGCCGCCTGGATCCGCGGGTCACACTCTACGCCGGGGTGTCCCTGGGGAACCGGGTCGTGGTTCACGCCGGTACAGTCATCGGCTCAGATGGTTTCGGCTATGTGTTTGGGGAAGGGAGGCACTGGAAGTTCCCCCAACTGGGCACCGTGGAGATCGCCGATGACGTCGAGATCGGCGCCAATACGACGATTGACCGTGGCGCACTGGACGCGACGCGGATCGGCACCGGCGTGAAGCTCGATAACCTGGTGCAGGTGGCACATAATGTGCGCGTCGGCGAGCACACCGTTGTCGCAGCGCAGACGGGCATTTCCGGGTCAAGCGTGGTGGGGAAGAATGTGCTCCTCGGGGGCCAAGTCGGTATCGCCGATCATTGCCACATCGAAGATGGCGCCGTCGCTGGCGCGCAGGCCGGCATTCCAACTGGCAAAACGATCCGCTCCGGTCAGACCGTTTGGGGAACTCCGGCTCGGCCGCTGGCAAGGTTCAAGGAGCAGTACGTCTGGTTTGCCAGGCTGCCGGAACTCGCTGAACGCCTGCGAAAGCTCGAGCGCCTCCACTCGGGCGAGTAGGCCATGTTGAGAGCTGCGGCCGGGAACGGCGGTGCCGGATCTTCTTCCCCTGATGGAAGGGGACTGGAAGTTCGCTCCTGGTACCACGGACATCTTCCCTGTTGACCATCGGTTAAATCGCGGAGATAATACTGGGTTTAGGGGTTTAGCAGCTTCTGGCTTCGGGGGCGGATGGAGAACTCCATCCGAGGAAGCGAGCAATATTTGTCCGTCGCAGGCTCTGTCGCTTCCCGACTGCTCTATATTGCATCATGAACCGCCGCCAGCGGCGGCTAAGGTGAATCATTTTTGTTGGACTCGGTTCTGAGGGCTAATGGCATCAGGGGCAAAAGTCGGTCTTGAGGGACGGGGCCAGGATTCGCACGCAACGATCACCTCTCCGGGGCCCGTGCTGGACCAGCGGCTTGAGGAAGCCGTCGAGCGCGGGTTGAGCCACCTGCTCTCCCTGCAGGCCCGGGAAGGCTACTGGGTCGGCGAACTCGAAGCCGATACTACGCTCGAATCCGACTACATCTTCTACCTGCACGTGCTGGGCAAGGCCGACCCGGAACGCATCTCCAAACTCGCCAATTACGTGCGTCGGAGGCAGTTGGCCGACGGCGGCTGGAGCATTTACCCGAGCGGGCCTTCGGAGCTCAACGCCACGGTCAAGGCCTATTTCGCTCTGAAACTTGCCGGCGACTCCCCGGATGCGCCCCATCTGGAGCGTGCCCGCGCCGCGGTCCACCGGCTGGGAGGCCTGGAGGCCACCAACTCCTACACGCGGTTCTATCTGGCCCTGGTGGGTGCGGTGGGCTGGGAGATGGTGCCGGCGGTGCCCCCGGAGCTGATGCTCCTGCCGGACTGGTTCTACCTCAACATTTACGAGATGTCGTCGTGGACGCGCGCCATCGTCATTCCCCTGGCTATTCTTTATGCGCACAAGCCGCGCTGGTTGCTGCCCGCCCACGCCCGGGTGGACGAGCTGTTCCGCGACCCGGCGCGCAAGGCGGCGGCGTTCGATTGGGACCAGCAGTTGTTTACCTGGCGCAACTTCTTTCTCGCGCTCGACCGCGGCTTCAAGCTCTACGAACGCCTGCCCTGGAAGCCGCTGCGGCAGCGCGCCCTGCGCCAAGCGCGGCAATGGCTGCTCGAGCACCTGGAGCGGTCCGAGGGGCTGGCGACGATCTATCCAGCCATGATGAATGCCGTCTTCGCGCTGGTGGCGCTCGGCCATGCTCCGGAGGATCCGTTGACCGCGCGGGAGATCGGTCATCTCGCCAGCTTCGAGATTGAAGAGGAAGACACCATCCGGGTGCAGCCATGCATTTCCCCGGTGTGGGACACGGCCATCGCGATGGTGGCGCTCGAGGAGGCCGGCCTGCCGCCGGATCATCCCGCTCTGGTGCGGGCGGCGCAGTGGCTTCTCGAAAGGCAGTTGCTCGGGCCCGGCGACTGGCAGGTCAAGAACCGCGACGCCGAACCGGGCGGCTGGGCCTTCGAGTTCCGCAACGATCTCTTCCCCGACGTGGACGACACCGCTTTCGTGCTGATGGCCCTGCAGCGCGTTGACTTTCCGGACCAGCCGCGCATGGAGTACGCCATCCGCCGCGGCCTGGCCTGGCTGTTGAGCATGCAGAATCCTGACGGCGGCTGGGGCGCCTTTGACAAAGACAACGATTGCCGCGTCTTCACGCAGGTGCCCTTCGCCGACCACAACGCGATGATCGATCCTTCGACCGCCGATGTCACGGCGCGTGTGTTCGAGTGCCTGGGGCGCTTCGGCTGGCGCGCCACCCATCCGGTCGCCCAGCGCGCGCTGGCCTTTCTGCTGCGCGACCAGGACAAGGACGGCTCCTGGTATGGCCGCTGGGGCGTCAACTACGTTTACGGCACGGGCGGCGTGCTGCGCGCGCTCGAAACCGTGGGGCTGGCCGCGCGCGAATGCTGCCAGCACGGCGCGGCCTGGCTGCGTTCCGTGCAAAATCCGGACGGAAGTTTCGGGGAGTCCATCGCTTCCTACCATGACTCCACGCTCAAGGGGAAGGGTGCGAGCACGCCTTCGCAGACCGCCTGGGGGCTGATCGGCCTGCTGGCTGCCGCCGAGCATCCTGACGACGCCGTCGCGCGGGGCGCCGATTATCTGGTGGCGCAGCAAAACCCCGACGGCTCCTGGGACGAGCACGAATTCACCGGCACGGGCTTTCCCTGCGTGTTCTACTTGAAGTACCACCTGTACCGAAATTATTTCCCGCTCTACGCGCTGGCGCGTTACCGCAATCTCCAACAGGGCGTCCGCGAGTTTCACGCCCTGGAGGTGCGTCCCTCCGAATTCGAGCGCCGCAACGGGAACCGGGAGAGTCGATGAGATTTCCGCTGAAACTGACCGCCAATCTGACGAAGTACATCGCCAGCAAGCGCTTCCACGGCGAGAAGATGTTTCCGCTGGTGATGATGCTCGAACCGCTGCATGCCTGCAATCTGACCTGCACCGGATGCGGTCGGATTCGCGAGTACAAGTCCACGATCAACGAGATGCTCAGCGTCGAGCAGTGCCTCGCCGCGATGGAGGACTGCGGCGCGCCCGTGGTCTCCATCTGCGGCGGCGAGCCGACCATCTATCCGGAGCTGGGACGCCTGGTGCGTGAAATCCTGGATCGCGGCCGCCACATCTACCTCTGCACGAACGGCATGTTTATTCGCAAGCGGCTGCATGAATTTAAGCCGACCTCGAGCTTCTTCTGGAACGTGCACCTGGACGGGCTGGAGCGCACGCACGATCTGGCAGTGGAACGCGACGGCGTCTTCCGCGAGGCCATTGAAGGCGTCAAGGCCGCCAAGGCCGCCGGCTTCCTGGTCTGCTCGAACACGACCATCTACAAGGAGACCGACCTGAACGAAATCGCCGAGCTTTATGCCTATCTGCACGAGCTGGGCGTGGACGGCTATATGATCTCGCCGTCTTATTCCTACGGCGCGGTGCAGACCCGCGAGATTTTCATGTCCCGCGAAGAGGTCCGCGAGAAATTTCAGCAGGCCTGCCATCTGCTGGAGAAGTACAACCTGATGACCTCGCCCATTTACCTCGAATTCCTGCGCGGCGAGCGCGAGCTGATGTGCACGGCCTGGGGCAACCCCACCTACAATCCGCGCGGCTGGAAGGGACCCTGCTACCTGATGACCGACGCGCATCACGCCACGTTCGAGGAGTTCATGGAGAAGACGCCGTGGGAGAAGTACGGCCGCGGCCGCGACCCGCGCTGTCAGGATTGCATGGTGCACGTGGGCTATGAACCTTCCGCGGTGCTTGGCGCGCATCGCAAGCTCGGCGACAACTGGAAGATGCTGAAGTGGCAGCTCAGCGGCCAGATGGGCGGCGCGAGAGGGAAGAGGCGGGGCGTCAACGGCAGCGGCAATGGCCATTCCAACGGCTACGGCAACGGATCTAATGGGAGCCAGTTGGACGGGCCCGGCAACGCCGCGGGCCACACCGATCTGGTCTCCGCCGACGGGAGTTTGCGGGTTCTATGATCACGCTGGTCACCGGAGCCTCCGGCTTCCTGGGGAGCCACGTAGCGCGGCAACTGGTCGCGCGAGGCGAAGCGGTGCGCGTCTTAGTGCGGCCGTCGAGCCAGTTGCGTGCGATCGAGGGTTTGCCGGTTGAACGCGTTACCGGCGATCTGCGAGACATGGCTTCGGCGTATCGCGCGATGGAGGGCGTCAGCCGCGTCTATCACGTCGCCGCCGATTACCGCTTCGGGGTGCGCAACCCGCATGAGATTTACGACTCGAATGTGACCGGCACGCGCAACCTGCTGCAGGCTGCCGGCCGTACCGGTGTAGAGCGTTTCATCTACACCAGCACCGTGGCCACTATCGCTGTCCCGCGCAACGGCCATCTCCCCAACGAGGAGACGATTGCGGGGCTCGAGGAGATGATCGGCCACTATAAGCGCTCGAAGTTTCTTGCCGAGATGGAGGCCTTCCGCGCTGCCGCCGATGGGTTGCCAGTGGTCATCGTCAATCCCACCACGCCGGTCGGCCCGGGCGACTGGAAGCCCACACCGACTGGTCGTCTTATTGTCGATTTCTTGAACGGGCGGATGCCCGGCTACGTAGATACGGGACTGAACGTGGTTCCCGTGGAGGATGCCGCCGCCGGCCACCTGTTGGCCGCCGAGCGCGGCCGCCCCGGCCAGCGCTACATCCTGGGTGGGCGCAACCTGACGCTCAAGGAGATTCTGGACGCGCTCTCGGCGATCAGCGGGCGACGCGCGCCGCGGCTGCGCCTGCCGCTTGCGCTGGCCCTAGCAGCGGGGCACGTGGATCGCGTGGCCTCTCTGGTGTTACGCCGTGAGCCTCAGATTCCGCTCGAAGGCGTGCGCATGGCGCGTCACAAAATGTTTGTCGATGTCTCGAAGGCGGAGCGCGAACTGGGTTTCGTGGCCGGTTCGGTGGAGCCTGCGCTCGAGCGCGCGGTGCGCTGGTATGAAGAAAACGGCTACGCTTCGGCGCGGCGCGCGCGGCCGGTGCCGCGAACCCGGGCCGCGCAAGGGGGTACTTCGGTCGCGGGACGATGAAAACTCTGATCACATTTGCGGTCGAAACCGAGTTCGCGCCCTGG
>JBGPZW010000059.1:0-19203 GCA_041493955.1 Terriglobia bacterium | reverse complement strand
GTGTGCACGGTGGGGTGGGACATTGTGGACAATCTCTTCGCCGGCACCGACCCGCTGGGCAAGGAGATTCGCGTCAACGGCGAGACATGCCAGGTCATCGGCGTCGGCAAGAAACTCGGCTCGGCACTGGGACAATCGCGGGATAACTGGGTGATCGTGCCCATCACTTACGTACTAAGGAGATTCGGCACTTCACAGACGGAGATTCGGATCTGGGGGAAGTCGCACGGCCCCAAGCGGCTGCAGGAGACGATTGACGAGGTGCGGATGATCCTGCGCGGGCGGCGTCACTTAGCGTACAACGCGAAAGACGACTTCAAGATTGAGACCAGTGAGTCGTTCCTCACACTGTGGTCCGGAATCAGTTCGGCGTTTTTCGGCGTGACGGTGGCGATCGCCTCGATTTCGCTGGTGGTCGGCGGAATTGTGATCATGAACATTATGCTGGTGTCGGTGACCGAGCGGACGCGGGAGATCGGGCTTCGGAAATCGCTCGGGGCCCGGCGGCGAGACATCCTGCTGCAGTTCTTAATCGAATCGGCGACGATTGCGGCCATCGGCGGGCTCTGGGGGATCCTGTTCGGCGTGGGGCTGGCCAAGCTGGTGTCGTGGGTGACGCCGCTGCCGAGCGCCATTGAAATGTGGTCGGTGATTTCTGGCATGCTCGTGGCCACCAGCGTGGGTCTGTTCTTCGGGATCTATCCGGCGTCGAAGGCGGCGCGGCTGGATCCGGTGGTGGCGCTGCGCGCCGAGTGACGCCGTGATGAACAATCATCACTACCGCGCCGTGATATTTGATTTCGATTACACGCTGGCGGATTCCTCCGCGCCGGTGACCGAGTGCATCAACTGCGCCCTGGCGGGTATGGGGCTGCCCGAGGTTCCCCGCGAGGCGGCCTGCGCGACGATCGGGTTGTCGCTGCCGGAAACGTTCCGGAAGCTGGCCGGTGCGGAGCATGCGGGGAAAGAAGAGGAATTCGTGGCGCGGTTTGCCCGCCGGGCCGATGAGGTCATGGTGGATCAGACCGCGGTGTACAGTTCGGTGAAAGGCGTGCTGCGGCAGCTCACGCTCGGGGGACTCGGGGTGGGGATCGTCTCGACAAAGTATCGCCACCGGATCGAGGCGATTCTGAGGCGAGAAGGGCTGCGTGAGGGCGTAGGGGTGATTGTGGGCGGCGAGGACGTCACGCGTCATAAGCCCGATCCGGCGGGCCTGCTTCTGGCGATCGAAAAACTGGCGGCGGAGCCGGCCCGAGCACTCTACGTGGGCGATAGCGTGGCCGACGCCCAGACCGCCCGGCAAGCCGGGGTGACTTTCGTCGCTGTGCTCTCCGGCGTCACGCCGGAAGGTGCGTTCCGGCCGTACCCGGTGGCCGCGGTGCTTGAGGATGTGTCCAAGCTGCCTAAGTTTCTGCAGGGCGGAGGCGAGCGATGAGCGCGTCGCTGCGCAAGCCGCTCGACCGGCCGTGGGGCAGCGGGTTGCGCGAGGCGGTGCCGCTGGCGCTGGACGCGCTGCGGCGCAACCCACTGCGGTCCTTCCTCACGATTCTGGGGATTGTGATTGCCGTGAGCGAAGTGGTGGCGGTCACGTCGGTGATCATCGGGCTGGACCGCAACGTCATCGGCTCGATCAAAGACCTGGGCTCGAACATCGTGATCTGTTACCGCTTCCCCTGGGCCAGCTTGGGCCGGCCGCCGAGCGAATGGTTTTCCCGGAAGGAGTTGCAGGCCGAATGGGCCGTGGAGCTGGCGCAGCTCCCCAACGTGGAGACCGCTTCGCCATCGCTGCGCATCTTCCGGCCGGAGTTTGGCGCGGGCACCAGCTACGTCCGCCGCGGGGAAGTCCGCGCGAAAAACGTGATCCTGCAGGGCAATCCGCCCGAGATCCAGCAAATCTTCGACATCACGCTGGTGAGTGGGCGGTGGTTCAACGCCACCGACCAGGAGCATCGCTCGCAGGTGGTGGTGCTGGGCTACGACACGGCGAAAACCCTCTTCCCCGGCGTGAACGAGGACCCCATACATACGGAGGTGCTGATCGAGGGCCAGGTGTTCACCGTGGTGGGCGTGGCCGAGCGCCGCCGCCAGGCGCTCTCCGGCGGCGCCAACCCGGAAGACAATATCGCCATCATGCCGCTCTCGACCATGCGCAAGCTCTATCCGCAGACCAAGGACTACGTGCTCTTCATCAAGGCGGCGAGCGCCGCGGTCGTACCGGAGGTGGTGGAGTCCGCGCGCGAGCTGCTGCGCCGGAAACGCAAGCTGCCCTCGAACAAGCCCGACGACTTCGCCATCTTCACCCCGGACGCCTTCATCGACCTGTGGCGGCAGATCTCCACGGGAATTTTTATTGTGATGTTTGCGGTGGCCACCGTCGCGCTGCTGGTGGGCGGGATCGGGGTGATGAACATCATGCTGGTCAGCGTGACCGAGCGCACGCGGGAAATCGGCGTGCGCAAGGCCATCGGCGCCAAGCGCCGCAGCATCCTCTGGCAATTCCTTATCGAGGCCATGACGCTCACCGGCATCGGTGGCCTGCTCGGCATCATACTGGGCTCGGCGCTGGGCTTGGCTGTGCGCCTGGGCTTTCCCTCTCTGCCCGCGACGATTTCACCCTTCTGGGTGACCGTGGCGCTGGTGGTGTCGGCGATGATCGGCATCACGTTCGGGATGTATCCCGCCATGAAGGCCGCCAAGCTCGACCCGGTCGAGGCCCTCCGCTACGAATAGGTACAGCCGCCGGTTTTCGGTCATCAGGCGTGAGCCTCTTCCCTTCGGCGGTTCCGAAGCCGGCTAATCAGCGGAGCCGCGAATCGGGGTAGAATCCAGCGCATCCGAGATCCCAGCATGGCGGACGATACAGCGATCGGCGGGCCCGTCCGGAGCTTCCCGGTCACGCGGTGGTCGGCCATCGTTCGCGCACGCAGCGAGGATCCTGTCGAACGCGCGCGGGCGCTGGAAAGCCTCATGGCCGCTTACTGGAAGCCTGTTTACAAATACATCCGTGCGCGCTGGGGCGAGCTCGTAAGACCGCCCTACTACGGCAGAAGCAGATCAATTTCAACCAGGAAAGGAGCCGAGCGATGTCCCGAGTGATTCACTTCGAGATTCCCTCCGACAACCCCGAGCAGGTGAGCAAGTTTTACAGTGAGGTGTTCGGCTGGAAGTTCCAGAAATGGGCGGGTCCGATGGACTACTGGCTGATCACCACCGGGGATAACGGCGAGGCCGGCATCAATGGCGCACTGATGCGGCGGCAGCATCCGGGAGCGAGCACGGTTAACACCATCGGGGTGGAATCGGTGGACAAGTTTCTGCCGGCCATCACCAAGAGCGGCGGAAAGATCGTCGCGCCAAAGATGGCCATTCCGGGAGTCGGCTACGTCGCCTACTGCCAGGATCCCGAAGGCAACGTCTTCGGCGTTTTCCAGGACGATACCACCGCCAAGTAGAGGCCGGCTCGCGGCGGAATCCGCACAGCTATGGCGACCCGAGGACTGATGTCGGGAAGCCGGCCCTATTGTCATCAGCGGATTGAGGATGGAGCCGGCACGGCGTTGCGGGCGGTCCGCGAGTGCGCGTATTGTGGAACTGCTGAGGCGCTCAGCATTCGTTTCTTACGGGGTGCGTGGTGGAGATTGAATCGGTCGGATCGTTTCTCGAGTATTTCGAGAAAATCCGGGAGCGGACGCTCCGGGTAATTCGCTGTATTCCTCCCGACAACCTGGAGTGGACTTATCAGGCAGGGAAATTCACGCTGGGCGATCTCGTGCGGCACCTGGCTGCGGTTGAGCGGTACATGTACGCTGAAAACGCGCAGTTCAAACTGAGCCGCTACCCGGGGCACGGCAGTGAGCTGGCCGATGGTTATGAGAACGTGCTGGCCTTCCTGAATCGGGCGCATCAGGAATCCGTGGAGATTTTCCAAAGGCTCAGCCGGGAGGATTTGCGGAGGAAATGTCTGACTCCGGGTGGGACCCCGATTACTCTGTGGAAGTGGTTGCGCGCAATGGTCGAGCATGAAATCCATCATCGCGGACAGATCTATCTCTATCTGGCGATGCTGGGTGTCTCCACGCCGCCACTTTACGGCCTGACCTCCGAACAAGTGCGCGCGAGAAGCCAGCCGTGAGATTTCGGGGACAAAGAGCCTTCACAAACAGGATGTAACGCGCGATGCAGATCTGCTCGGCGAGTTGACGCCGATCAGGAGGATGTTGTGCGGCCCGCAGGAGTAGCGGCGGGCGATGCGGTGCGCGGGGCGGGTGCAGCCGCCAGTTGCCGCAGCGACTCGGTGTAGGGCGCGCGGGCCACGCCTCGCTCGGTGACGATCGCGGCAATCAGTCGCGCCGGGGTCACGTCGAACGCGGGATTGGCCGCAGCGACGTTTGGGGCGATGCGCACGCCGCGGAAGTGCGTCACTTCCTCCGCTGGACGCTCTTCGATGGGGATGTGCTCGCCCGAAGGGATCGAAAGGTCAAACGTAGAGGTTGGCGCGGCCACGTAGAATGCCACGTCGTTTTCGCGCGCTAGAACGGCGATCTGGTAAGTGCCGATCTTATTGGCCGTGTCGCCGTTGGCAGCGATGCGGTCGGCGCCCACCACCACGGCGCCGACTTTGCCCGTCTTGAGGAAATGCCCCACCATGTTGTCGGTGATCAGCGTGAGCGGGATGCCGGCGTCGGCCAGCTCCCAGGCGGTGAGCCGCGAGCCCTGCAGGTAGGGGCGCGTTTCCGGCACCAGGACGCTCAGCTTGCGGCCCTGTTCGACCGCGACGCGAATCACGCCCAGTGCCGAGCCGATGCCCGCGGTCGCGAGCGCCCCGGCGTTGCACTGCGTCATCACCTGGCCTTCGGCCGGCATGAGTTCGGCGCCGAAGCGGCCGATGGCCTCGTCGTCCGTTTTCTTTTCGAGATGGATCTGCTGCGCTTCGGCGACCAGCGCCGCGCGGATGCGCGTCAAATCCTGCGTGGCGGCGCTGGCCTCCGCAAACCGCCGCTTCATCCGCTCGATGGCCCAGAATAGGTCCGCGGCCGTGGGCCGCGTCCGAGCCAGGGTGTCGCAGATCACCGGGAATTCCAGTTTGAGCTCTTCGAGCGTGCTCGCCGCCGAGCGCTCGACTCCCAGCGCCACGCCCATTGCCGCAGCCACGCCAATCGCCGGCGCGCCGCGGATGATCATCTCGCGGATGGCGCGGGCCACTTCGCGATAGTCGGTATAGGTGTGGTGGACGACCTCGGTGGGCAGCCGCCGCTGATCGAGCATCACCACGCCTTCGCGAGTCCACTGGATGGGTTTGGCGACGCGCATCGTCGAGTGCCCGCTCGCCGGGCGCAAACCGTCATTCTAATGCATCTACTCGCGCGCTCGGAGGGTTTTCGGCGAGGCGGCTAGGAGTGGCCGGGAAAGTGACGCAGGCCGCCGGTGACGATGAAGAACTCCAGGAAAAGCATCGTGTTGTAGCCGAGGTGGACGAGATAGCTGGCCACTACAGTGCCAGTGCGCGCGCGAACTGAGGTCAGTACGACCCCCACGATGACCAGCAGGGCGATCTGGCCCCAGCCGCCCCACAATTGCGGCGCGTGCACTAAACCAAAGAGCGCCCCGGTCAGCAGCACGCCCGCGGAAATGCCCAGGCCGCGGGCAATCACCGGATAGATGTAGCCGCGGAAGATCGTCTCCTCAACCAGTGGCGCCACCAGGATGCCCAGGGCCATCAGCAGCAGCACGCTGCCGCGGCTCTGAAAGAGTTCCTCAATGGGTAGCTTGGCCCTTTTTCCGATTCCCAGCGATGATAGCTGCACCGCCACGGCCAGCCCCACACCGCCGAGCAGGCAGAAGAACGCCGCCTTGCGACCCGTCATCGTGCTCGGTCGCAGCGCGCGCCAGCCAATCGTGCGCCAGAACGGATCGGCCTGGCGCAGCCGCACCGTGCAGAACAGATAGATCATCGTCGCGGCGGACCAGAGCGCCTGGCCGGCAACCAGAACGGCCGCTTTGGTGGCGGGCACTTTTTCGATGTCCGCCAGTCTCACGTGCCAGAAGACCACCGCGGCTACGCCGGCGATCAGCGGGAGCACGATGCTGCTGCCGAGAACGAAGAATAGAAAAATGATCAGGTCGGGCCAGCCCCAGGAGGTGCGCAGGTTCTCCGGCACCCCAGCCCCGAGGTCCACAGGGGTTTCAGAAGCCGGTTCGGGAATTTGCGCAGGACTCTCGTCGAATAGATGAATGTCCCTGGCACCCGCCGGCCCGCTCGCGGCCTCGCTTGGGGGTTGGGGTTGCGGCGGAGAATACTTGTCGTCCGGTGTGCTCATCGCTTGCGTCTTGTCGGTGCCTTGCGGCGCCCGCTTCGGCCCGCTTCCACGAGCGCAGCCGCCACGAGCGGCAGGAGAATCTCGTGGTGGCCCGTGAGCGCATAGCCGTGCGAGGGGGCGCCGGCGCCGTGGCGTGCCGCGGCCGTCGGCCGCTTCACCACGTTCTGCAGCGGGCGGTAGTGCTGGATGAAATCAAAATTCGCGGTGGTGATGGGGCGCAACGGTGTGCCCAAGTTGCGCGCCACGGAAACAGCCTTCAGAAAGACCTCGGGCAATACCACCGCCGAGCCCCAGTTGAGATATACGCCGCCGGGATGCATCCGTTTCACCAGGGCGCAGAATAACCGGAAATCGTGATGCGTGGAGGCGCCGAGCGCGGCGCCGTCGGCGGAGCGGTGCATGTGAGGGATGTCCGTGCCGATGGCGAGATGCACGGTCACGGGCACACACGCGCGGTAGGCGGCCACCAGCACGCTCGACTCGGGATGTTTCACACGGAGGCGGCCGCTGGTGAGCAGTTTGCCTGCGGCTTCGCCCAGGCCGATACCGCCGCGGGCCGCGCCCACAGCGATTTCGTTGAGATAGAGGCTGGTCTCCTCGGCCATGCCAAACTCGCCGCCGCCCAGCCCGGCTTCGACGTCTTCTGAGGTGTTGCCCACCAGCGCGATTTCAAAATCGTGCACCAGCGCCGCGCCGTTCATGGCGATCCCGGAGACGAAGCCGCGACGCATCAGGTCGCCTAGCACCGGCCCCAGGCCGACCTTGATGACGTGCCCGCCCAGGCCCCAGAGAACGGCTCTGCGCCGCGCGCGGGCGCGCAGAATGGCGGCCACCACGGCGCGCAGATCTTCGGCGGCCAGAATCCGCGGCAGCGAGTCCAGAAACTCGCCCAGGGTCGCCCCGCGACGGTGCACCCCGGCGAAGTGGCGCACGCTGACCTTGCTTTTTCTCGCGGCCAGCGGATAGGTGCGAATCTTCTCCAGACCGAGCGGCCCGATGTCGTAGATGCTCATCTGCCCGTGCTGAGCACTCTAAATGTAGTTGGCCGCACGCGCAAGCCTTCCGGACGCGCACCTCGCCACTGTCGCGGCGCGCTCTCATGCGCAATGCGTAACGCCGGCGTCCCGCCGGCGAATTTCTTCTCCGGTCGCTGCGGAGCACTCCCCGCAAGGATGGCGATGTCACCAAAGCCGGCGCCAAGTTGCGGGCCCGACTTGGCTGTTTGGATAACGGCACTAGCTGCGCCGCGCGGTGCTACACAGAGGTGAGGGCGCCGTTGCCGTTCAGCAGGCGGGCGAGGACCTGCCCGGTATAGGATTTCTTGACGCGGGCGACCTGCTCGGGCGCACCCTGCGCGACGATGCGCCCGCCGCCCTCGCCGCCTTCGGGGCCGAGATCAATGATCCAGTCGGCCTGTTTGATGACGTCGAGGTGGTGCTCGATGATGAGCACGGTATTGCCGAGGTCCACCAGGCGATTCAAAACGTCAAGCAGCTTCTTCACGTCGTCGAAGTGCAGGCCGGTCGTGGGCTCGTCCAAGATGTAGAGCGTGCGGCCGGTCTGGCGCTTGGAAAGCTCGCGCGCCAGCTTGATGCGCTGGGCTTCGCCGCCGGATAGCGTGGTCGCCGATTGCCCAAGTTGAATGTAACCCAGGCCAACGTCTACCAGCGTCTCGAGCTTCTGCCGGACCTGCGGGATATTCTCGAGAATCTTGAGCGCGTCTTCCACCTGCATATGGAGCAGGTCGGAGATGGAGTGGCCCTTGTAGCGCACGGCGAGGGTTTCGGAGTTGTAGCGCCGGCCGCGGCAGATCTCGCAGGTGACGTACACGTCGGGCAGGAAATTCATCTCGATGCGGCGCAGGCCGTCGCCTTGGCAGGCCTCGCAGCGCCCGCCCTTCACGTTGAAGCTGAACCGCCCGGGGCGGTAGCCGCGCTCGCGGGATTCCGGCAGCATGGCGAACAGCTCGCGGATGGGCGCGAATACACCGGTATAGGTCGCCGGGTTCGACCGCGGGGTGCGCCCGATGGGCGCCTGGTCGATCTCGATCACCTTGTCGATGTGCTCGATGCCGAGGATGGCGCGGTGCGCGCCGGGGCGCTCCATCGAGCGGTAGAGCTTCTGCGCCAGGGCGCGATAGAGGATGTCGTTGACCAGGGTGGATTTGCCCGATCCAGAAACGCCCGCGATTACGGTGAGCAAGCCCAGCGGGAATGTCACGTCGAGGCTCTTCAGGTTGTTAGCGTCGGCGCCGAGCACGGTGATGGCCTTGCCGTTCGGCGTGCGTCGTTTCTCCGGGATGGCAATTTTCAATTCGTGCGCCAGGTAGAGCCCGGTGAGCGAAGCGGTATTGCCGGCGATATCTGCGGGCGAGCCAATGGCCACCAGGAAGCCGCCGGCGTTTCCGGCGCCAGGCCCGAGGTCCACAACGTAGTCGGCTCGGTGAATGGTTTCCTCGTCGTGCTCGACGACGAGCACGGTATTGCCGAGGTCGCGGAGGCTTTCGAGCGCGCGGAGGAGGCGGTCGTTGTCGCGGGCGTGCAGGCCGATGGAGGGCTCGTCGAGGACGTAGAGCACGCCGCGCAGGCGCGAGCCGATCTGCGTGGCCAGGCGAATGCGCTGCGCTTCGCCTCCGCTCAGGGTGGCGGCCGAGCGATTGAGGCTCAGGTAGCCCAGGCCGACAGCGAGCAGGAAATCGAGCCGCTCACCAATTTCCGTCAGGACGCGCCCGGCGATTTCGAGCTGGCGCGAAGCGAGCTGCTTTCTGATTTTGTCCACGGCGGGCCGCGCATCGCTGATGGCCAGCGAGGTGAAATCGGCAATCGAGCGTCCCGCGACCTTCACTGCCAGGCTTTCCGGGCGCAGCCGGCGTTCGCCGCATGCCGAGCAGGGCACCGCGGACATGTACTGCGTCATCCATTCGCGGTATTTGTCGGAGTTTGCCTCCTCGAAGCTGCGCTCCAGGTAGCCGAAGACGCCCTGGAAGCGCAGGCCCTTTTCTGTGCGGCTGCGCTTCGGCCTGCTGGCGCCATCGCCGTTGCTGGGGGGATTGCCGTAAAGAATCAGGTTCTGCACGCGGCGCGGGAGCCGCTCGAAGGGCGTCGCCAGGTCGAACGCGTGCGCGTAGGCCGCCAGTTCCAGCGTGCGCCTCACGTACGTCGAGCCGGAGCCGGGGCCCAGGCCGCCTTCAAATAGCGGGCGCGACCAGTCCACGATGACCTTGGCAGGGTCCAGGTCGTATTTCGAGCCCAGGCCGTGGCACGCCGGGCAGGCGCCATAGGGCGAATTGAAGCTGAAGGAACGCGGCTCGAGTTGCGGCACGGAAATGCCGCAGTCGGCGCAGGCGAGTTTTTCCGAGTAAATCTGTTCGGGGCCGCCGACCACGGCCACCGTCACCAGGCCCTGCGCCAGCTTGAGCGCGGTGTTGACGGACAGTTCCAGGCGCTTGGCGATGCCGGGCTTGACCAGCAGGCGGTCCACGACGACTTCGATGGAATGATTCTTGCGCCGGTCAAGCTTGATAGGCTCGTCGAGCTGTTTCAGCTCGCCGTCAACGCGCGCGCGCAGGAAACCGTCTTTGGCCAGCTTTTCTAGCTCTTTGCGATACTCGCCTTTGCGCCCACGCACGATGGGGGCGAGGATCATGATGCGGTCGTCGGGCTTGAGCTGGAGGATGGTCTGGACGATTTGCTCGGTGGACTGCCGCGCGATCGGCTTGCCGCAGTTGGGGCAGTGGGGCGTGCCGATGGAGCTGTAGAGCACGCGCAGGTAGTCGTAAATCTCCGTGATGGTGCCCACGGTCGAGCGGGGCGAACGCGTCGTGGTCTTCTGCTCGATGGCAATCGAGGGCGAAAGGCCCTCGATGGAGTCCACGTCCGGGCGCTCCATCTGGTCGAGGAATTGCCGGGCATAAGCGGAGAGCGATTCGACGTAGCGGCGCTGGCCTTCGGCGTAGATGGTGTCAAAGGCCAGTGAGGATTTCCCCGAGCCTGACAGCCCGGTAATCACCGTCAGGGTGTTGCGCGGGATTTCCAGGTCGAGGTTCTTGAGGTTGTGCTGCCGGGCGCCGCGGATGACAATTTTCTTCAGGCCCATGGTCGGTCGCAGCCCGCGAGTTTCGCCGCGGGTGTAAGGTACCTAAGGTACCTATACAGTGCGGGCCGCCACCCACTGGGTAGAATGCGGCCAGCTTAACCTTCCCACGATAGCAAGCAGTCGATTCGGGGTCAAGCAAGCGCGGGAGAAAGAAATTTCCCTCGGAGTACTAGGACGGGAATTTTCTGCCGGTGCATTTCGTTTTTACCGCCCCTACTGGGTTCAAGGGTGCCATTTTACAACGAGTTACGTTTGGCGGCTGGCGTGCAATCCCTGCCTATGAGGGGGGAGGACGAGCCGAGGATCCCTTCAGGGGATTGAGGGCTGGGCCGGCTCGCTCTTCCCCCTACAACTTCCGCCGCCCACCTTAAGCAATGCCCTGAAGACCGTATCCCAAACGGCGGAAGTGCGCCTGGTCTAACCACCATTCCCGGAATCTTCCTCTGCCAGGGTGTGCCCGGGGCGCCGCTCTATAGCTCAAGTGCGCCATCCCCTGACCCCGGCATGGTCAAGAAGCGTCGTGCTGAGGTGCCTTCTTGTAACGTGCTCCCGCGTCTTTGCTTGAGAGAAGTCTTGGGGCCGCTACACGCATCAGACCCCTCGCACCGAGCACCGCCAACCAAGTAGAATGGAGCAGAAGTTCTGTGCGCGCAGCAACCGTCGCGGAGTGGCGTCGTGCTGCCGAACGAGGTGAGGCATCTCTCAGAGGGATTCCTTCCGGCCAGGCCGGAATCCTCGATCGCTGCGCTCGGAATGACCACCGCGGCAAGACGGTTTCGAGGCAAAACCGCTGGGGCGTGGTCCAATTGGTAGGACGCTGCACTGTTAATGCAGACGGTGGAGGTTCGAATCCTCCCGCCCCAGCCAACCTTCCCGAGAATACAGTTTAGTCTCTTGCGGTGGGGAAACCGGCGTCGAGCCAGCCTTTCCAGCCGCCGTCCATCGAGATCACGTTGGTGTAGCCCATTTTCTGGAGGTTGTCGGCGGCGAGCGCCGAGCGGAAGCCGCCACCGCAATAAAGCACCAGCTGGGCGGAGGGGTCCGGGACGCGCTGCTCGATGTCGCGCTCGATGACACCTTTGCCGAGGTGGATGGCGCCGGGGAGATGGCCGCGCGCCCATTCGCTTTCCTCGCGCACGTCCACCAGGATGATTCTCTCGCCGGCGTCGAGCTGTTTTTTCACTTCCGGCACGGTCGTCTCGCGGACGCGCGTCTTAGCGTCGTTCACCACTTTCAAGAAGCCAAGTGCGTGCGGCATGGCAATACCTCCTGGGAAATAAGAAGTGAAAAACTCAGTAGATCACGCAAGCACAGACTAACACAGACAGGCACTGGAGAAACACAGAGGACACAGAGAAACGCAGAGAGCACACAGAAACGCAGAGGGCGCGGAGATCAGCAGAGCGAGAATTATTCTTTGGGCGGAGCCTCCTTCTTGGAGATCGAGCGAATGTAATTAATCATGTTCCATCTCTGTTCGGGCCTGAGGCGCTCGCCCTGGTCGGGCATCTGCCCTTTACCCTTCGTCAGGATGTAGAAGAGCTCGCCGTCGGTTATGTCTCTGAGCGCGGCCGGGTCGCGATAGTCCTTCAGCTTGAGCTTGATCTCCACGGCCAGATCGCCCTTGCCGTCGCCTTTGACGCCATGGCACATGGCGCACTGCGAGCGGTAAAGGTTTTTTCCCTGGGCGATCGAGGCGGCGGTGTGCTTGATCGGGTTTTCGCGTTTGACTTCTTCCGGCGGGATCTTGAAGGGAGCCGGTTCCTGCTGCGCCTCTTTTTTCTCCTGGGTGTAGCCGGCCACACCAACGACGAGCAGAATGGCAACGAGCAGTAAGTAGTTGCGCATAATCACCTCCAGCGGGCAGGAAGTTGAAGGGTCCCCCGCGCTCAGGGGCGCGGTTCCGGTCATTCTACTGCACGTCGCGTCGGAACGGTCACACCATGTCGCGCCAATTGGGGCCAGCCTTCAGGTCCACAACGAGCGGCACCTTGAGCGGGTGCACCTGCTCCATGGCGGGCTTGACCAGCGCGCGGACACGGTCGAGCTCGTCCAGGGGCACCTCGAAGAGCAGCTCGTCGTGCACCTGCAGAATCATCTTGGTGCGCAAGCCCTGTTCGGTGAGCTGGTGGTGGATGGCGATCATGGCCAGCTTGATCAGGTCGGCGGCGGTGCCCTGCAAGGGTGTATTGAGAGCGGTGCGCTCGGCAAAGCTGCGGAGACTCGCCTGCGGTGAGGCGATTTCCGGGATCGGGCGGATGCGGCCGAAGAGCGTGCGTGTGAAGCCGCTCTTGCGCACCTCTTCGAGCGAGCGGTCCAGGTACTCCTTCACGCCACGGTAGCGCGCGAAATAGGCGGCGATGAATTGCGCGGCCTCTCTCTGGTCGATGTCGAGTTGTTGCGCCAAGCCGAACGCCGACAGCCCATAAATGATGCCGAAGTTGATGACCTTGGCGGCGCGGCGGTGCTCGGCGTCCTGCGCGAGCGGGCCCACGCCGAACACTTCCTGGGCCGTGCGCGCGTGGATGTCTTCGCCAGAGCGAAAGGCCTCGAGCAGCACCGGATCATCGGAGAAATGAGCCAAGATGCGCAACTCGATCTGTGAATAATCGGCGGAGAGCAGCGTCGCATCGGGCTCCGCGACAAACGTCGCACGGATCTGCCGGCCTAGCTCCGTGCGCACAGGGATATTCTGCAGGTTGGGATCGGACGAGCTCAGCCGGCCGGTGGCCGTGCCGGTCTGGCTCAAACTGGTATGCAGGCGGCCTGTGCCCGCATCGATCAGCTTGGGCAGCGCGTCCACGTAGGTGGACTTCAGCTTGGCCACCTCGCGGTACTCCAGCACCTTGCGCGGCAGTTCGTGGGTGAGCGCGAGCTGTTCGAGAACGTCGGCAGCGGTCGAGCGCGCCTTTTTCTGCCCGCGGCGCGCCGGGGGTTGCAGGTTGAGCTTGTCGAAAAGGATCTCAGCGAGCTGCTGCGGTGAGTTGACGTTGAATTCGGCCCCGGCCAGCTCCCAGATGCGGCGCTCGAGCGCGCGAACCGCGCCCTCCATCGTCACCGACATGGCTTCGAGCGCCCGCGGGTCCACGCGCACACCATGGCGTTCCATCGCGGCGAGCACGGGCGCCAGCGGCAGATCAATCGTCTCGTAAACCTGCGCGAGGTTTTGCGATTCCACCTCAGTGCGCAGCAGCGGCGCCAGGCGCTGCAGTGACTCGGCGCGTTCGCCCGGGACCCCGGCTAGCGTCACATTCAAGTGACGCAGCACCACCTCGGCCAGGTCGTGCCGCGCCGTGGTGGGCCGTAAGAGATAGGAATAGAGCATCGTAGCGTGTCGAATGCCGGCCACCGGACCCGTCAGCAACTGCCCCAGCTTTGGGTCGTGCACGATTTTCGGGCACACGGGATCGGCGAGCCAGGGAGCGAGCGCGGCGTGCATTTCTCCTTTTTCATCCAGCCACACGGTGCGCGCCACGCCGGCTCGCGGCGAAATCTCCACCGAGGCCACGCGGCTGCCGTAGCCTTCCTCTTCTCTTTCGCCGGGCGCGAGGTTAAGCCAGACGGCCGTCTGCTGCCCACGGGGGATGGCGGCGAGGAATTCGCGCAGCACCGCGGGCGAATCAAGTTCAATAAAGTCTTTCTTGTGCGCGTCCGCATCGGTGGTGGCCGGGGGCGCGAGGTCGCGCAGCAGGGAAGTGAAGCCCAGCTCGGCGTAGAGACTCCTCAGCGCCTCGACGTCAGGCTCTCGGCGGTGAACGGCGTCGAGCGAGAGGATCACCGGCACGTCGGTGGCGATCGTGGCGAGCTGTTTGGACATCAGCACCTGTTCGCGCTGGCTGGCCAGCGCTTCGCGGTATCGCTTGTTTTCGACCTCATCGGCGTGATCGAGCGCAGTTTCCACCGAGCCGAACCGCTGGATCAGCTCGCGCGCTCCCTTTTCGCCGATGCCTTTCGCGCCGGGGATGTTGTCGATTGAATCGCCCATCAGCGCCATCAAGTCAGCCACCTTGGACGGCGGCACGCCCAGCAGCCCCTCCACTTTGGCCTGGTCCACAACCAGATCCTGCTTGGTGGGAATTAGCACGCGCACCGGCCCCCCGACCAGTTGCAGCATGTCTTTGTCGCTGGTGACGATGAAAACCTCCAGGTCTTGCCCGGCGGCCTGACGCGCCAGTGCCCCGATGACGTCGTCGGCTTCGTAGCCTTCGTACTCGAGGATGGGAAGGCGCATGGCCTCGCAGAGGCGGCGGACGTAGGGCAACTGCACGGAGAGGTCCTCGGGCATGGGTGGGCGCTGGGCCTTGTAGGCAGCGAAGAGCTTGTCGCGGAAGGTGGGCGCGGCCAAGTCAAAGACCACCGCCAAGTAATCGGGCTGCCAGTCCTTCAGCAGCCGGCGGAGCATGGTAGCGAACAGGTAAGGCACCTTGGTCGGCAAGCCGGCCTGGGTGCGCAGGCGGTCCATCGGCGCGTAGAAGGCGCGGAAGATATAGCCCATCGCGTCGATGAGAAAAATCTTTTTCGGGTCGGAATCAGGCATCCGCCGGAGTATAGCAAACTAGGTGGGTTCGCCTTGCGCGGTGCCCCCGCCAGTCGGCCAGCGCGGTGTGCGCGCCGTTTCCGCGCGTGTGCTATCTTAGCCGCCTGCCCCGAACCGTGAGGCGAAGGGCGTGCGCCAAACAGTTTCTACGTTGGCGCAGGCGGCCATCGCGTGCCCAAACGAACTGCTTCCTCTTCCTCACACGAAGCCCGGCAAGCCACGGAGCTGGCTCGCAGCGAAGCCTCGCGTGGAGCAGCCGCGCCCGCTGATTCGGCGGCGAATCAGGCAGTGCCGACCATGGCCGAGGTTTTCGGCCCCGGTGGATTGCTGGAGAAATGCCACCCCGGCTACGAGTTCCGCCGCTCGCAACTGGAAATGGCAGAAATCCTCGAAGAGGCGTTCGTCGGCAAACACCATGCCATCGTAGAGGCGGGCACCGGCACGGGCAAGACGCTGGCCTACCTGATCCCGGCGATCCGCAGTGGCCGGCGCGTGGTGGTCTCCACGGCGACGAAATCGCTGCAGGAGCAGTTGTTCAGCAAAGACGTGCCTTTTCTGCGGAAGCATTTCGCGCCGGAACTGAACGTGGCCGTGATGAAGGGCCGCGGCAACTTCCTCTGCCGGCAGAAGGTCCACCAGATGGAAGGCCAGCCGCTGCTGAAAGGCATGGACGAGGTGGACTGGTTCACGCAGATCCGCGACTGGGCCAAGCTGACCGAAACTGGCGATCGCGCGGAGCTGGACTTTCTGCCCGATGACTCCGAGCTGTGGCCGCGCCTGGATGCGCGGCGGGAAACCTGCACCGGGCAGAAATGCCCCGAGTTCAACCGTTGCTTCATCACCTGGATGCACCAGCGCGCCGCGTCGGCGGACATCATCATCGTCAACCACCATCTGTTTTTTGCCGACCTGGCGCTGCGCCAGGACGATTTCGGCAGCATCCTGCCGGAATACTCGGCGGTGGTCTTCGACGAAGCGCACGAGATTGAGGACGTAGCCAGCGACTACTTCGGCCGGCAGATTTCCAACTATCGCTTCGAGGAGCTGGTCCGCGACGCCGAGCAGGCGCTGCGGTTGACGCGTCGGGCCTCGCCCCCCTTGCTCAAGCGCATTGCGCGGCTGCGGGAGCGCGGGCGCAGCTTTTTTGAAGCTTTCCCGGCGCGCGAAGGGCGTTTCGCCTTTGACCAGGCGCAGCGCGCGAGTTTTCTGGAGCAGAACCGCGAGGCCTACGATGACCTTGCTGCGGCGGTGAAAGCTTTGGAGACTGAGATCGCTGCACTGCCAACCAAGCCCGAAGAACTGGTGGCCCTAGCCCGCCGCGGCTTCGAGCTGCGCGGGGAGCTGACCTTTCTTTTTGAGTCGAATGAGCGCAACTACGTTTACTGGTTTGAGCGCCGCAACAAGGGCGTCTTCCTGGCGGCCACTCCGATCGACGTCAGCGGCATCCTGCGCGAGCGCCTCTTCGAGCAGTTCGATACTGCGGTGTTAACCTCAGCTACCCTGGCGGTGGGCGGGCGATTTGATTTCCTCAAGCAGCGGCTGGGAATCGCCGTGGCGCGCGAGCGCGTGCTACCACACGAATTCGATTTCAAGCGCCAGGCGCTGCTCTACATTCCGGCCACCATGCCTGACGTGCGCGATGCGCGATTTGCGCCTGCGGCCGCGGACGAAATTGTACGCTTGCTCGAAATTACCCGCGGCCGGGCGTTCTGCTTGTTCACCAGCTACGCCCAGATGAACGAGGTTCACGGGCGCGTCCGCGGGCAGGTTGACTTTCCCCTGCTCGTGCAGGGCACGGCGCCGCGCTCGGCGCTGCTCGAGCGCTTCCGCACGACGCCGGGCGCGGTGCTGTTCGCCACCGCGAGCTTTTGGCAGGGCGTCGACGTCCCCGGCGAACAACTCTCCTGCGTGATCATCGACCGGCTGCCGTTCGCTGTGCCCAGCGATCCGGTGGTAGCGGCGCGCGTACGCGCGCTACAGGAAGACGGCCGCAACGCCTTCGCCGAATATCAGGTACCCGAAGCCGTGCTCGCGCTCAAACAGGGCTTTGGCCGCCTGATCCGGTCGAAGACCGACCGCGGCCTGCTGGCCATCCTCGATAACCGCATCCTGCGCATGCAATATGGTAAGATTTTCCTGGAGTCGCTGCCGGAGTACACCACTACCCAGGATATCGCTGCGATCGAGCGATTCATGCAGAATCCGTAAGGATTTCTGAGGCCGAGGGCCGGGGCACCGGCGCCGTCGAAGAGGGTTATATGTTCCAGGTCAGCGTGGAGGAGAGCTTTTCCGCCGGGCACGCCCTGCGCGGCTACAAGGGCAAATGCGAAAACCCGCACGGGCACAACTACAAGGTGCGCGTCACCCTTGAAGGCGAGAAGCTCGACTCGGTGGGGCTGCTCTACGATTTCGTGCACCTGAAACAGATCATCCACGACGTCATTTACGCCGTGGACCACAAGTTCCTGAATGACCAGGCGCCCTTCGACGTCATCAATCCCTCGGCGGAGAACATCGCCAAGTACCTCTACGACGAGGCGTCAAAGCAGATGCGCCAGCAGCCCAACGGCGCGCGCATCGCCAGCATCACTGTCTGGGAAACCGACGTGACCGCGGCTACCTACTGGCCGTAGCGGGCTCAGGCGCGCGACTCCGGAGTGGGAAGCAGGCCAGCCGATCCAAGCACAACCATGAACCGAGCTTTCCTCATCGTCATCGTGCCGGCGATTCTGGTCGCTGCCGGCTACCTCGCCGTCACCTCTTACCTCGGACTGCGGCTGAATTTCACCCGGTTCCTGGTGGCCGGCGGCGGATTCTTTGCAGCCGTGGTGATCGTGCGCCTCTATCAGCGCCGCAAATCGCGGTCCTCGGGCGGCTAGCTCATGGTCATCACCGAAATCTTCAAATCCATCCAGGGCGAGAGCACCTATGCGGGGCTGCCGTGCGTGTTCGTCCGGTTAACCGGGTGCAACCTGCGCTGCACCTGGTGCGACACTGCCTATGCTTTTTATGGCGGCACCAAGATGAGCGTCGAGGAAGCTTTTGGCCGCGTGTATGAGCTCTCCCTGGCCGGAGCACCACAGCCGACGATCCGCCTGGTTGAATTCACTGGCGGCGAGCCGCTGCTCCAGGCCGACGTCTATCCCCTGGCCGAAAAGCTGCTGGCGGCGGGCTACACTGTGCTGATCGAGACCAGCGGCGAACGCCCGGTTGGGAAACTACCGCGCGAAGTGGTCAAGATTGTGGACGTCAAGTGCCCGGATTCCGGCGAGGCGGACACCTTCGACTTGACTAACATCGATGCACTGGACCGCAAGGACGAGATCAAATTTGTCATCGCTAGCCGCCGCGACTACGAATTTGCGCGCGAGTTCACCGCGCGGCACCGCTTGACCGAGCGCGTTCACCAAGTGCTGTTCTCGCCGGTGGTGGCCGACCAGGAAGGCGCTTGGCCGGGGATGAGCGCGAGAGAGCTGGCGGAATGGATTCTTGCCGACGGCCTGCCGGTACGCCTCGGCATGCAGTTGCACAAATTCATCTGGGATCCAGCGATGCGGGGCGTGTGAGCATAGAGGCCCAATCCAAAGCGGTCGTTTTGCTGAGCGGCGGGATGGACTCGTGCGTCACCGCGGCCATCGCGCACCAGACGCACCGGCTCGCGCTGGTCCACGCCAGCTACGGCCAGCGCACGGAGCGGCGCGAGCGGCGCGCATTTGAGGAGATCGCCGATTTCTACGGCGTCGAGGAACGGCTGGTAGTGCGGCTGGAGCACTTCGCGCAGATCGGTGGCTCGGCGCTGACCGACCCGCGCATCCCGGTGCCGGAGCGCGAGCCCGGAGGCGTTGCCAGCCACGGCACAGCTATCCCGGCGACCTACGTGCCCTTCCGCAACGCGCATTTTCTCTCTGTGGCGGTGAGCTGGGCGGAGGTAATCAGCGCGCGGGCGGTGTATATCGGCGCGGTGGCCGAAGACAGCTCGGGCTATCCAGACTGCCGGCCGGAATATTACCGCGTGTTTGCGGCGCTGGTGCGCGCCGGAACGAAACCTGAGACGCAGATCGAGATCGTGACCCCTGTGATCGGCCTGCGCAAAAGCGAAATTGTGCGGCGAGGCATCGAGCTGGGGGCCCCGCTGCATCTAACTTGGTCGTGCTACCAATTCGAGGACGCCGCCTGCGGTGCCTGCGACAGCTGTCGGCTGCGCTTGCGGGCATTCGCAGAGGCCGGCGAGACCGATCCGATTTCCTATCGGGC
>JBGPZW010000173.1:0-6714 GCA_041493955.1 Terriglobia bacterium | reverse complement strand
TTCGGACCCATCCGAACCGTGCGCGAATTCGACGACAAGATTACCGGGCCGCAATTCGGCTATCGCGACGCGCAGGATTATTACTCCCACGCCAGCGCGCGAAACGTCCTCGCGGAGATTCGCGTGCCCACCCTCATTCTGACCGCGCAGGACGATCCCTTTGTGCCGTATGCCGCGTTTCTGGAAGCCGGCGTGGCCGAGAACCCGGCCATCGCTTTTGAAGCGCCCCGATACGGCGGCCACTGCGCCTTCATTTCGAAGTATCCCGGACGCGAACGCTTCTGGGCCGAGCGGATAGTGGCCGAGTTCTGTGCCGAGAAATGCACGAAAACGCAGGGACGGAAAGGGAAGTAAGAAAAAGCGTATCCGGAAATCCCGCTGCGCTTAGACGACAGGTGTCTCGAGCGAGGGGGCGAAACCCGGCGTGAGAAGCTGCGCGGCGCCGTCGGCAGCGATGACCATGTCGTCCTCACAACGCACGCCGTACTCTCCCGGAACATAAATCCCCGGCTCGTTGGAAAAGGTCATCCCGGGCTCCAGAATCGTCTTGCTGCCCCGAACCAGATAGGGGTGCTCGTGACCATCCAGGCCGATGCCGTGGCCCAACCGGTGCGTGAAAAGCTTATAGCCGGGCCCGTAGCCCGCGTCTGTAATCACTGCGCGCGCAGCGTCGTCCACCGTCCCCGATAGGCGGCCGGCGCGCGCCGCATCCAACGCCGCGTCCTGCGCCTTCCTTACGCTTTCGAATGCACGTTGAATCTTCGGCGATGGCTTCCCCAGCATCCCCATGCGCGTGACGTCCGACGCATAGCCGTCCACGGTGGTTCCACCGTCGATCAGGACCACCTCGCCCTCGCGGAGCTTCTGCGGCTTCACCGTGCCGTGCGGGAGCGCCGCCGACGCCCCGACCAGAACCAGCGCGCCGCTGCGAAGCTCCATCTTCGAGAATCCGGCCTCCACCAGCCGCCCGATTTCGTCCTGCGACATTCCTTCGCGGAGAGAGGCGAAGACCGCGCGGAAGACGCCGCAAGTGGCTTCGCACGCCAGGCGCATCAGGGCGAGTTCCTGCTCGGACTTGCGGCCGCGGCAGCCGATGGTGACCGCATCCGCGGAAATGCACTCCAGCGCAGGTGCTGCCTCGCGGAAGTGGTCGTAAAACGTGAACCGCGTCGTTTCTTCGATGCCCATGCGGCCCGTGCGGACACCACGATCCGCGAAAGACGCAGCGGCCAGCCGCGCAGGACTCTCGTCCTCTTGCCAGACGCGGACCTCGATCGGATAGCGCAACTGTTCGCGGAGCCGGCCTTCTTCAAATCCGGGGCAGATCAGGATCGCCTCTCCGGAGCGCGGCAGCAGCAGCGCCATCAGGCGTTCGCTGAGGCCCCAGCGAATGCCGGTGAAGTAATACAGAGACGTGCCCGGCGAAACGAAAAGCGCGTCCAACTTCGGATTCCCATCGGCCATCAGCTTCTGCGCGCGGGCCATGCGTGCGCGAAATTCTTCCACTGCGATGGGGCGCACGCGCGGCCCCAGCGGTTTGATCCCGGAGAATGCCGCCGGGAGGTCTGCCGAGCTGGGGGCGGCCTGGGCAACTGAACTGGGCAGAAGCGAGGCGGCGGAAACCGCCGCTGTTGCCTGCAGGAAATTGCGCCGCGTGGGCAGGAACGTCGAGGTTGTTTTTGGCATGACGGGGTAAACGATTATCCGCAGGGCCGCGCTCTGTCAAGGAAAAGGCGCGGGGCGCGCTCGGTGGCGCGCCCCGGAAAACTTGCCGAGGTTTTCAGTTCAGTTGCGCGGGAGGTTGATCCGCGGGAGGCTGCGCCGAGGGCGGCCGGTCCGCCGAGGGCCGCGCGCGCGTGTGCTTTCCCGGCAGATAGGTGATGTCCAACGGCTGTTGCAGCTTGAAATCCAGCCGAGACTCGGACGGGATGCGAACCTGCTGGCCCTTTGTGAAGACTTGTACGCCCGTTCCCGCGCCGGCGCCGACTGCCGCGCCAATCGCGGCGCCCTTGCCGCCGCCCGCAACGGCTCCGATCAATGCGCCGAGGGCCGCGCCTCCGCCAATCGTTGCCGCGCTGCGTTTCCCGCGCGAAGCTCCGGCCTGGCGTACGTCACCTGTCACGACGTAGTGAGTCTTTCCCTGAAAGACGAAGCTGGTTAGCTCTACTGTCAACTCACTGCGGCCCGCGACGCGTCCCGCCGAGCTGGCATTCACGAGTTTCAAGTTCACGTCCGCGCCGGCCGGCACGATCACTTCGTCGTCCACGACGATCGGCGCATCCAGCGAGCCCTTGAAAACGTCTCCCGAGTGATTCTTTTCGGAGTCGATTCCGTCAATGGTTCGCACGGTGAGTGTCGCTCCCGCAGGAACGGTGGCCGTCTTCGGCTGCGGCGGGGGCGGGGGAGGCGGCGTAGCGGGTCTGGGCGCAACTGGCGCCACAGAAGCCGAGTCGGCGGCAGGGGCAGCTGCTGGGGCCGGGCTCGTAGCCTGTTTCGGCTTCGCGCGGGCTGCCTTCGCGGCCCTTGGTTTCTCCGGCGCCGCGGGCGCCGTTGCCGGAGCTGGAGCGGGAGCAGCCTGCGCAGCCACGACCGACATCTGGTCGTTCACTTTGCTCACGCCCTCCGCTTGGCTGGCCAGCTTGTATGCGACGAGCCGAGCTGTATCATCCGGCACCCCGCCCGTCACGGTGGCCACGCCATTTTTCACCGTCACATTCAAGTTCGCGGATTTGAGCGCCGGATCTGAAAACATCTTGGCTTTGATATCCGTCGCGATCGCCTCGTCGCTGTGCCCGCCAAAGCGGGCGCATCCGGCGCTTATGCCAATCGCCGCCAGCAAAGCCAGGGTGACAAGAATTGTTCTTCGCATACGCCCTCCAATGGCGCTCCCTTACTTTCTTTCCAGTTCTGTCTAAATTGCTGGCGCGCTCTGCGCCATCCAGCCCCTTTAGAGTATGCACCACTTTGCCATCACTTCGGGCGGGTTGGAGGCGATGGCATTCGCAATATAGGATGCGCAGCGCCGTCGCGAGGCTGCCCCGTCCAGGCGGGGAGCGCGAATCCGGGTGATCTCGCCAAGCCTCCCTTGCTGAACTCCTGACCTTCGATTCCGAAGTTCAGCAGAAACTCGCTACCCTGCGGGCTCGCTTTACTTTCTGTTCGGACCTAGTAGGCGTAGTTTTCCCTGGTGTTCGGCAGTTCGCGAAGCGCCGACTCAGGCGGCAAACAGGCGCGGGCAGCCGGTCCTATTCTGGTGTTGGTACGAGACTTGTAATGCGGGCGATGGCCTCTCGGGCGCGCCTGGCGTTGGGGCCGCCTGGTTCCTCCTCAAGATACAGGTGGTACTCCGCCAGGGCCTCGGCCGGTTTCTGCGTTGCCTCGAGTGCCCGGGCCGCGACGATGTGTACCATGGCGAATCTCTGGTGCGGCACGGCGTGGGCTTTGCGAGCGTGCAGAATCGCGTTGCTGAAATCGTGCAGCAGAAGCTCCGAATTCGCAGCATTTGTAAGCGCCCAGGCGTTTTGGGGCTCGGCTGTAAGAGAGCGCATCAGCAAGGGCAGCGCCTCACTGTTCTTGCGTTCTGCCAGCAGAATGCGCGCGAGATTACGGTTCGCTCCGGCGAAATCAGGGTTCAGCTCGATGGCCTTGGAGAATGACTGCCGCGCGGCTTCGACGTCGTTCAACTGCATTTGAACGGCTCCCAGACCGTTGTAGGCCATATCATACTGTGGGTACTCGCGTATGGCGCTTTCAAAGAGCGTGCGGCTCTCTTGCCAAAGCTGTTTGCGCATCGCCTCGGCGCCCTTCTCGAAAGTCTTGCGGGCTGAAGCGGGGACGCGCAGGCGCGCTGCGGCGACAAGTCCCCCGGGTGGAGTTTCGCTCGAGCGCCGCCCACGCTCTGCGCGGCGAACGTGGACGCGCTCCATGTGGAATATCTCGCCGCGCACGATTTCCAGGTCACCTTCGTACGGTTCAATATCTGGTCCTGTAATTCGGTAGCGGTGCAGGCCGTCAAGGGTACGGAATATCACAGTGCCGTCGTTGTCGGAGAGCTTACGGTCCATGGCACCACCGAAGCCGACGGCGTCCATCAACTCCACCGTCACATTCGCGGCCTTCTCTAGGTCGCCCTCGATACTGACAATCAAGCGCAGCGTGACGAGCTTGGGAGCTCCCAGCTGATCTATTTGCTGGGCACCGCACACACCAGCCACGGCTAGCAGAACCAAAACGGTTTGCGGCAGGCGCCACATAAGCATGAAAACCCTGGCATAAGGCCAGAACGCGAATACTAACACGCCAGCCGAAAGGGTGACGCGCCCTGGAGCAAAAAAAAGGGCCGGCTGCTATGCCGGCCCTGAAGGGTTCAGTACCGATTCTCGGTTTAGAACGAGAACTTGACCTTGAAGCGCATGTTGCGGGCCCCCTGGAAGATCACGGGCTGGCCGTAGCGTGGGTCCAGGCGCAGGCCTGGGGTGGCGTTGGTTATGCCGATGTAGTCCCAACCGGTGAAGAATGCCTTCCAGTTGATACCGGACGGGTTGTTGACACCATCCCAGGCCGGATTCGCCGTGGGCGGAATTGCCGGAGTGCAGGTGCCACATCCGGTGCCCGGAAAGAAATGTGCCGGGAATGGGTCAGGGACAGCACCTGCGACGCACGCCGCGCCTGAACCTGCACCATTGTCAGAACCAGGAGGACATGCCGCACTAGCGGTAGGCGGGAATACGCCGTTGAAGCGCCCGCTGATGGGGCCGGTCCAATAGGCGAGGGGACTGTGCTGGTTGAGCAAGTTCTGCACGTTCCACTCGAAGACCAGCCGCAGGTTCTCGTTGGTCTTGCTGACCTTGATCTCGTGGGCGATCGTCATGTCGGACTGGGTGAACACGGGTGTGCGCAAGCCATGGACGACCCCGTCGGAGACGAACTTTCCCACGCCGGTGACCGGATCCACATCCACGTGCAGCTTCACGAAGGCGCCCCGGTTCTCCACGAAGGAACAGCCATCGACGCTGTCGATCGCGTTCCAGCAGGTTTCGCGGGGGGTCCCCGAAAACGCCACCTGGGACAGGCCGATGGTGGTCTCCTGATGGAGCCACTTCATCGTGTAAAAGCCGAACAGCTTCAGGGTATGGGGACGATCCGTGGCCAGCGGCCCATCCATGAATTGGCCGTGCGCCGTAAACGACATATTCGGCAAGTCAAACGAACGGTCGTTGTTGGGGTTGTGGCGGCCGCCAGAGCCGCCGTCGGTGAGGGTGGTGGAGGACAAGCCGCTGTAGTTGCCCGTCAGCTTGCTGTAGGTGTAAGAAACCGCTCCGAACCACCGACTGGAGGGGCGCTTGGTCAGGCGGAACTCCAGGCCATCATACCGCCGCAGGGCCTTCGGCCCTCGCGGACAAGTGGGGCACTCCGCGGGGTGACCCGGGTCGCCGACGGTGCCGCTGTCGGGCGGGGTGATGCGGCGAACCACGTCACCGAAATCTGTCCCTACGTTGCCGATGTAGAAACCCAAGTCGTCGGTGAGCGCCATGTCCTCAATCGCCCAGTCGAGGCGCTTGCGGGCATAGCGGACTTCCAGGCCCAGGGTCGGCTTGATGGCCCAATCCGTACCGAACACGATCTCATGCTGCTGCATGGGCTTGATGTTTGGATCCAGACCGGGAAGGGTTGGGTTGAGCAGGTTCTTGCGCAAATCGATGTTCTCGATGAACGCCCCGACTACGCCGGTGTTGGGCGTTACGCCGTTTGCCGGACCGCTGGGTGGGCAACTGATGCCCCCCGGAGCGGCGGGCAGAATGGTGGTCCAGTTCGGGCCGTTCAGCGCGTACGCGCAGTTGTGCCAGTATTCACCGCCGAACGAACCGCGCGGCAGCGAGTACTTCATGATGTCAAAGAATTTGCCGTAGCTTCCGTAGATCTTGACCTTGCCGTTGCCCAGCAGGTCGTAGGCGGCTCCGATTCGCGGAGCAACCTTCTGCCCGAAACCGAAGCTGAGCTGGTTGGCGCCGGCCGAGAAGGGAGGCACGAATTCTTTGTCAAAGCGCACGCCCGCGTTGATGGTCAGGCGCTTGATGGTCCAGGCATCCTGGAAGTAGAGGCTATGGTTGTAGCTGGCCACAGTGCCCTTAACATCCACACCATCCTGTACGACGAAGTAGCCGGCGGTGCCCTGGCAGCTCCCGTTGGCCGCGGTCAGCGTAGCACAGGATGTATTGCCTTCTGCGCTCCCGGGAGAGTAGGCCGTGGCCCAGTTGAGTACGACAGTCGCGGTCTGTTGGGCGGCCGTAAGCGCGTCATCCGAAAGCCGGTTGAAGCCGTACCCGCCCTTGAAGTTGTGGGTGCCGCCCAGGAAATGCCCAACATGGTAGGCGACGTCCGTCTGCAACTGCCTCCGCCTCAAGGCCTCACGCACTATCTGGCGGGTGCTGACGGGCAGGTCGGAGAACCCCGCGGTGTTAGAGAAGGACGTCGTGGGATCGATCGGCTTGCCATCGGTGCCGAGGGTGGCCCCTGTCGGTGACTGCAAGGTGGGCGTGCAGCCGGACGCGGGGCCGCAGAGGGTTGTGTCATAGTTGTGCTGGATGCCTATAGGCCTGCCGCGGTCTCCGGTGTTATAGAAAAACTGGCCGTAGCGGACGGTCACCACCGTCTTGGAATTGGGCGTCCAGTCGCCGCCGAAGGTAAAGATATTCAGCGGGTTCACCGTGCCCG
>JBGPZW010000077.1:0-15941 GCA_041493955.1 Terriglobia bacterium | reverse complement strand
GGGAAGGACCTGCTCGCGCAGGAGATTCACAACCGCTCGCCGCGCGCCAGCCGGCCGATGGTCGCCGTGAACTGCGCCGCGCTGCCCGAAACCCTCATCGAGTCGGAGCTTTTTGGCTATGAGAAAGGTGCGTTTACGGGTGCCGCGCAGCAGAAAAAGGGTAAATTCGAGCTGGCCTCGACCGGCACGCTCTTCCTCGATGAGATCGGCGACATGAATCCGGTAACCCAGGCGAAGGTGCTGCGCGCGCTCGAGAATCGAACGATCGAGCGGCTGGGCGGCACGCATCCCATCGAAGTGGACGTGCGGGTGATCAGCGCCACGCATCGCAACCTCCCCGATGAAATCGCCGCGGGGCGATTCCGCGAGGACCTCTACTACCGGCTTCGCGTGGTGACCATCGAGCTACCCCCACTGAGCGCGCACAAGGAAGATATCCCATTGCTGGCCGAGGCGTTTCTGAAGCTGCACAGCGAGCATCACGGGCGCACGGCGCGGCTCGGGCGCGCCACGCTCGACGCCCTGATGCGCTATGACTGGCCGGGGAATCTCCGTGAGCTCAAGAACGCGCTCGAACGCGGCCTGATCCTCACCCGGGGCGAAGAGCTCGCTCCCGAAGACCTGCCCGCGGAGATTCTGAGCGGCCAGCCGGCCACGGGCAGGCCACGTGACGTGGGCAGCGACGCCGCGCTGACCGAGCCCGACTTCCGCGACGCCAAGCGGAAGTTTGAGATTGCCTATCTCACGCGCAAGCTCGAAGAAAACCGCTGGAACGTCTCGCGCACCGCGGCGGCGGTGGGCCTGCACCGGCAGAGTTTGCAGGAGAAGTTGCGTGAACTGGGCATCCAGCGCCCGGGGAAGGCCGCGCCCGGGTCGTGAGATCTGCAGTTGCGGCGGGTCCCCAGCGACGCAGCTGGGCGCATCCGCTGAGGAAACCGTTTGATTCCGAGGGGCGGCTAATCAAGAATAGGCACCAAGCTGAGAACAGGCCCTGACCGGGCAGGTGTTTGGGAGAAGGATCGCCGTGAGCGAGCATTACATCGAGTTCCAAGGCGTTTACAAGGCGTTCGAGGACCTCCCTGTGCTCGAGGACGTCAGCTTCGTCGTGGATCGGGGCGAAACCTCGGTGATTATGGGCCGCAGCGGCGTGGGCAAATCCGTCACGCTGAAACACATTATGGGCTTCCTGAAGCCGGACGCGGGACGCGTAATCGTCGCCGGCCAGGACATCACCGGCTGGGACGAGGACCAACTCCAGGAGATTCGCAAGAAGGTGACCATGGTCTTCCAGTCCGGGGCGCTGTTTGATTCGCTCACCGTGGCCCAGAACATCGCCTTCCCGCTCGAAACGCGCGCGGACCTGGAATCCGAGCAGATCGAAGCGCGCGTCCAGGAATTGATGGAGATGCTTGAGGTGACGGACTTGGCCGATAAGATCCCCGCCGAAATCAGCACCGGCACGAAGCGCGCCGTGGCCATTGCTCGGGCGCTGGCGCAGGACCCCGAGGCCATTCTCTACGACGAGCCCACGACGATGGTGGACCCGCTGATGGCCGCGCACACCGGCGACCTGATCCGCAAACTCAAGGACAAGTTCCATAAGACCTCGATCGTCGTCACCCATGATACCCACCTAGCGAAAAAGCTGGCCGACCACGTCGTCTTCCTGCACGAAGGCCGTGTGACCTTCTTCGGTCCCTGGGCCGAGTTTGAAGCGACCGTCGATCCTTTTCTGCGCAACTTCCGCCTGCAGGATGAACTGATCCCCGCGCTGGACGTGACCGCGTGATTCTGTCCATCCGCCCGGTGACAACTCCCCGGAGCCCCGCAAGCATCTGGTGGAGAGATTCCCAGGAGCCGCTGAACCCATGAGCAAGGAGTTCAAGCCGTTCGTGCCTGCCGAGTCCCGCGAGCCGGAGATGACGCTCAAGGCGGTGGTGCTCGGCGTGCTGCTCTCCGCACTTTTCGGCGCTGCCAACGCTTATCTGGCCATGCGCGCGGGCCAGACCATCGCAGCGACCATTCCCGCGGCCGTGATCGCCATCGCCGCCTTCCGCCTGCCGTTTTTCAGGGGCGGCGTGCTGGAACAGAACATCACGCGCACGGCCGCGTCGGTGGGCGAGGCGCTGGTGGCCGGCGTGACCTTCACCGTCCCGGCTTTCCTGCTCGCTGGAGTTTGGCCGGACCTGAGCACGCATTTTTGGGATGCGGCGTGGCTGATGCTGACGGGTGGTTTGCTGGGCATCTTTTTCATCATTGTGCTGCGGCGCCCGCTGTGCGTGGAGAAGACCGAACTGCCCTTTCCCGAGGCCACCGCGTGCGTCGAGGTGGTCAAAGCAGGCCAGCACGGCACCACTGAAGCGCCGCGCTTTGTCTTCAGTGCGATGGGCATCGCCGCGCTGCTGCAGTTTTTCACCAACAGCCGCGGCTTCACACTGTTCCGCGAATCGATCAGCGGGTTCCGCGAGCTGCCGCGGGTGGTTCTCCGCCGCTTCGACTCCGCGGCAGCCGCCGGCGAAGTGGCGCACACAGGCGCGATGCCTTATGCCACGCCGCTGGCATCGCCGGCCCTTATGGGCATCGGCTACATCGTCGGGCCGCGCCTGGCTTCGATCAACTTCTCCGGCACGGTCTTTGCCTGGTGGGTGCTGATCCCGCTGGTGCTGTTTATGGATCCCGACCTGCCACGGCGCATGGGCGCACCCGCTGGCGGCCCGGTGCCGTGGGACGCCCTGAGCCTCAGCGTGTGGTTCAACATCGTCCGGCCTATCGCCGTGGGCACCATGCTGGTTTCCGCCGTGTACACGCTCTACAACATGCGCGATTCGCTGGTGGCTTCGGTGCGCGGCGCCATGGCCTCCGCGAGGCACTCCGGAGCGATCGCGCTGGCCAACCGGCTCGACCGCGACATTCCCCTGCGCTGGATTGTGATTTCAGTGGCGGCTCTGTTGGTTCCCATTGGGCTGATCTACTACCGGTTCACCGGCCAGGTGGGCGCGGCGGTTCTGGCTGCCGTGGTGATGACCGTGACCGGGTTTGTGCTCTCCGCCGTGGGCGGCTACCTGGTGGGATTGATCGGCAGCAGCAACCAACCCACCTCGGGACTCACGCTCACGGCGCTGGTGGTTGCGGCGCTGCTCATGGTTGGGGTGGGCGTGCGGGGTCTCCCGGGCGTGGCTGCGGTGCTGGGCGTGGCTTCGGTGGTTTGCATCTCCTGTTCGGTTTCCGGCAGCCTGATTCAGGACCTCAAGGCGGGTTACCTGCTGGGCGGCACACCCTGGAAGATGGAGGTGGCCGAAATAATCAGCGTGTCCGTGCTGGCTTTTTTCCTGATGTGGCCGATTCTGGCCCTGCATCACACCTACGGGATTGGCAGCCGCAGCCTGCCGGCGCCGCAGGCGGGGCTGATGGCCGTGCTGGCCAAAGGAATCGTCGCCGGTGAGATGCCCTGGGGACTGGTGCTGATGGGCTGCGTTTTCGGATTTGCACTGATTATGATTGGCGCGCCCGCCCCGATGCTGATTGCGGTGGGCATGTACTTGCCGTTTGAAACCACTTCAGCCATTTTCGTTGGCGGCGTGCTGAAGTGGCTGGCCGACCGCATCGCCGCAGTCAGGAAACTCTCGCCGGCGGCGAAGGATGTCTTCGAACAGCGCGGCACGCTGCTGGCCTCAGGCTTCATCGCCGGCGAGGCCATCCTGGCGATTATCATCTCGGTGGCCTTTATCGTCGCGGAGAGGCTTCACTATCCGGACTTTTCGTTCACCCGGCTGCTGGCGCGGACTGCAGAATTGCCGCTCTACCACCACTGGGGCGGCGCGCTCTCGCTGATCGTTTTCGCAGTCGTGGCTTACGTCCTGATTCGTGCGCCGTTCCGCAAGGGGTTGCCGGAATAAGGGACGGAGCGGCGGGAGAGGATCGACTTCAGACAGCCGGTGACGTATTGGCCGTAGCTTGCGCTCTGGGAACTGATAACTGGAAACCTCTTCGCCTCAATAGATGGGCCAAATCCCCGGCGTGGCGAGTTCGACCAAATGCCCGTCAAGGTCCCGGAAATAGAGGCTCTGCCCGCCGAGATCCCAGCGGACTTTGCTCTCGACGGGAATTCCTTCTGCAGCGAGGAGTTCTTCCCACGGCTTGAGTTCGGAAGCCGGAATTGCAAAGGCGAAATGAAGCATCCCACTACCGTCGTGCGGCGGAACGACTCCGCCCTCAATCCGGAGGGGCTCCAAGGTTCCGCCGCGTCGAAAGAGTAGCAGAACTTGCTGATCGGCAACGTTGAAGGCGCAGAAGCGGTCGTCGGAGGCGAGTCTCTTGAATCCGAAGAGCTTTTCATAGAAGCGCGCGGCGCGTTCAACGTCCTCCACATAGAGCGCCGTCTCCAGCACACCGACAACTTCCGGCATAACCATCCTCCATCCCGCGCTCCGCTCGGCACAAGTTCCGCCCGCCGCTACACAAACTGATGAGCGCCGAACGTGTTCTAGAACCCCTCTTCAACCAGTCTCTCGATGGTGAGGCGCGAAGACGCCGGCGCTTCGCGCGCTTCGAGCAGCCGCTCCAGATACTTTGCGAGGATGTCGCACTCGAGGTTGACCGGGTCGCCGACAGTCAGGTCACGCACGTTGGTGTTCGCGTAGGTGAACGGGATGATGGCCATGTCCACGATGCCGTTGTGCCAGCCGGCCACTGTGAGGCTGATCCCGTCAATGGCAATCGAGCCCTTCATGGCTACATAGCGGCCCAGCTCTTCCGGCACGCGCACGGAGAGCGACCAACTGCCGCCTTCCGGCACCAGCCGTGCCACCTGCCCAACGCCGTCCACGTGCCCCTGAACAAAGTGCCCGCCGAATTCTTTGCCCGCGGTCAGCGGCCGCTCGAGGTTCACTCGCGTTCCGGGCTTGAGCGCTCCGAACGCGGTCCGGCGGATGGTTTCTCCTGATAGATCCGCACCAAAGGCCTTGCCGCGGATCTCAACTACGGTTAGGCAGCAGCCGTTCACCGCGATGCTGTTGGCCGCGGCCAGCGCCGGCGTGACCTCCGGCGCATGAATCACGAGCCTCCCGCCTTCGGGCCCGTGCTCGAACGACTCCACCATGCCGACGTGCTCAACGATTCCCGTAAACATCGCGCAGGTATCCTTCCACGGCAAAGTCGGGCCCGAACCGATAGAGGGTCAAATTCTCAAGCGCGGGTGCGGAGCCAAGCGCCCGGGCACGGTTCCGACCTGCCGCGTGCGCGATGGGCACCTGATGACTGCCCGCGATTTTCGGTGCGTAGAAGAGAAACATTTTGTCAACGATCACGGCCGCAAGTGCGGCCCCGTTGAGCCCGGGGCCGGCTTCGAGCAGTACGCTCAGGATTTCGCGCCGCCCAAGCTCTTCCACGGCGCTGTTGAGGTCCGGCCGCCCGCCGCGACCGCGCAGGCGCACGACTTCGACGCCGGCCTTGCGCAGGGCACGGGCGCGGGGCGAGTCGGGCGATTCGCTGGTGAAGACCAAGACATCGCCGCCGGCCGACTCCACGATCTTTGACTTGAGCGGCAGCCGGAGCCGCGAATCCACCACGACACGCAGCAGCTTGCGCCGCCGCGGCAGGCCAGTCCGATCGGTCAGCCGCGGATCGTCGGCGAGCACCGTGCCGATTCCGGTCAGCAGGGCGTCGGCGGCGTGGCGCATGCGCTGGACTTCAGCGCGCGACTCCTCCGAGGTGATCCAGGTGACTGTTTTCCGCCGCGGCTGCCGATCGGTCCGGTTGGCCAGGGCAATTTGGCCGTCGAGCGTCAGCGCCGATTTCAGCGTCACGAGCGGTCGGCCCGTGGAAATCCACCGTGCAAACGCTTCGTTGAGTTTCTGGGCTTGGGTCTCGCGGAGGCCGATTTCGACCTCGATTCCCGCCTCGCCCAGTTGCTCGAGGCCGCGCCCGGCCACCGCCGGATTGGGGTCGCGCATGGCCGCGACGACGCGGCGGACTCCCGCGGCGAAGATGGCTTCCGTGCACGGGGTGGTGCGACCGGTATGACAGCAGGGTTCGAGATTGAGATAGAGCGTCGCGCCGCGTGCGGCGCCGCCGGCCGCTTCGAGGGCGAGAATCTCCGCGTGGCGCAGCCCGTCGTAGGTGTGGAAACCCTCGCCGAGGACGCGCCCGTTCTTGAGCAGCACCGCGCCAACCATCGGGTTGGGGTGCGCGAGTGCCTCGCCCTGCCGCGCCAGCTCCAGCGCGCGCTCCATCCACCGATCATCCGAAGGGGGGTCGGCGGCGGGGCGGCTGACGTCGTTCATGGGCGGCTCAAGTGAAAAGTGAGCTGACGAAAGTCTGTGCGTCGAAGGGCACCAGGTCCTGCAACCGTTCGCCGGTTCCCACGAAGCGGATCGGAAGCCCAAGTTCGCGGGTGATGGCCACGACGATCCCGCCCTTGGCCGTGCCGTCGAGCTTGGTCAGCACGATGCCGGTGACACCGACCGCAGCAGTGAACTCGCGCGCCTGCGCCAGGCCGTTCTGGCCGGTGGTGGCGTCCATCACCAGTAGGATGTCATGCGGCGCCCCGGGAACAAGTTTTGCGGCGGTGCGCCGCATCTTTTCGAGCTCGGCCATCAGGTTTGACTTAGTGTGGAGGCGGCCGGCGGTGTCCACGATGACGGCGTCGGTTGAGCGGGCGGCGGCAGCCGCCAGCGCGTCATAGACCACCGCGGCGGGGTCCGCGCCGGGCTTTTGCTTGATCAGTTCGGCGCCGGCGCGCTTGGCCCAGATGTCGAGTTGCTCGATGGCTGCGGCGCGAAAAGTATCCGCGGCGCAGAGCAAGACACTGTGGCCTTCCTGGCGTAAACGGTGGGCCAGCTTTCCGATGGTTGTGGTCTTGCCAGTGCCGTTGACGCCCACAACAAAGATGACGCGCGGGGCCACGTCTCCCGTGCCGTTGCCCGCCGGGCCAGCGGCCGGCGGGCTGGCCAGGACGCCGAGAAGCTGCTTTTTCAATTCTTCCTTGAGCTGGGCGCCGTCTGAGAGCGCGTTGCGCTCGACCTTTTCCCGGACTGCGGCGAGGACTTCGCGGGTGGTGCGCACGCCGAGGTCGGCGGAAAGCAGCGCATTTTCGAGCTCGGAAAGCAGGGCCGGGTCGATCCGGCGCTCGCCGGCCAGCAGCTCCTCGATGCGTGAGGCGAATTGCGTGCGCGTCTTGCCCACCGAGTCTTTGAGCCGTTCCAGCAGTGTGGGTTCGGGTTTTCCAAACAGGGTGATCATCGGACGGGTGCGGCGCGGGGCGCCGAACAAGCAATTCTAGCAGAGAGTGGAGGAGTTCATCCGTCAAACCGGCGAGGAGCCGAACGGAGAGAGGCAGACCTAAACCTCGACCAGGGAGGCGCTCAGGCGCAGCTTGCCGGACTGAATCGCCGCCTCAAGCGCGTCCACCACGGTGGGGTCAAACCGGCTGCCGGTGAGTTTCCGGATGCGGCCCAGGGCGAAGTCCAAATCCATGGCCGACTGGTAGGGGCGATTCGTGGTGATGGCGTCGAGCGTATCGGCCACGCCGATGATGCGTGCCATCAGCGGGATCTGGCTGCCCTGCAGGCCGTAGGGGTAGCCCTGGCCGTCGAAGCATTCGTGGTGCAGCTCGATGCCGGGCAGCATTTCCTTGAGCTGCGCGACCGGGCGCATGATGTTGGCGCCCTTGGAGGGATGCTGCTTCATCAGCTCGAACTCCTCTGGAGTCAGCGCGCCGGGCTTCTTGAGTACACGGTCATCCACGCCGATCTTGCCGACGTCATGCAGCAGCGCAGAGATGCGCAGGCGGTCCAACTCTCCGGCCGGGAGCCCCATTTCGCCCGCGATGATCACTGTATACTTGGCCACGCGGCCCGAGTGGCCGCGCGTATAAGGATCCTTCTCGTCGATGGCCGCGGCAAGCATGCGGATCGAGCCGATGAACAGTTCGCGGTTTTCCTCGGCGGCCTGCTTGAGCCGCTCGATGTACTCCTCGATGTCGCCGGCCATCTTGTTGAAGGTTTCGGCGAGCTCGCTGATTTCGGCGGCGCCGCGCACCGGCGTGCGCTGGTGGAATTCGCCGCGGCTGATGGCGCGGGTGGATTCCGCCAGGCCGCGGATGGGCGTGCTGATGCCCACGGCGAACACGTAGCCCAAGAGGAGCGCCGCCAGCGTGACCACAAACACGAATCGCAGCGCCTGGGCATTCAGCTCCTTGACCCCGGCGTCTTCGCGCGCCTTGTCCAGGCTGCGTTGCGCCACCACCGCCCAGTTCAGTTCCGGCAGCGTGCTGTACGTGCCGATCATCTCCACCGCGTGGCCGTTTTCCTGCTGGGTGAAGTGCACCGTCTGGGTGGCGCGAAAATCCTGTGGGAGGTCTTTGATCTGCGCCACCACGCGCGATGTCGAGCTGACATCGGTGCCCGGCACAAAGTGGCCGGGGTCCGGATGCGCCACGACGTGCCCGCTGCGGTCCACCACATAGACTACGCGCCCGCGCACGCTGGCCTCCTGCAGGCGGACGAGGATGCGGTCGAGCGACACCACCGCCGCGATCATCCCGGTGAACTGGTCGCTGACCTGCAGCGGCACGGCCATCACGATCGCCGGGCGGTTCTCCGCGCCCAGCGCCAGCGGGTCGCTCTGGAAGCGCAGCGACTGGATGCTGGTGGCGAACGCGCGCTGCAAGGCGTGGCTCACAAAGGTGTCCTGGTCGGCGCGGAAATCGCCGGCGCCAGTCCCTTTCCCTTTTTTCCCCACTACCGTGAGGTAACGAATATTCGGATTGCCGCTGACGAAATTCTCGAGCAGCCGCTGGACCTGCGGAGCACGTACGGGGTCGTCCACGTCGTCGATCACGCCGGTTAGCGCCAGGATCTGCCGCTGGCTGATGAGCTGCTGGTGCAGGTTCGATTCAAACAGTTGCACCTGCTCGGCCAGCGAGCGGGTAACCTCCGTCTGCTGTACGCTCTCGGTGTCGGTCAGCTTCTTCTGGCTGAGCTGCAGCACCTGTCGGTGGTACAGCCCGATGGGCAGCAGGCTGACCAGCAACAGGGCGCCCAGCACCATCCAGAGGATGCGGGGGCGGCCCAGGTGTGTCGGTTTGAACTGGTCGAGGCGCACGGGTAGAGCAGCCCTTCAATCTTAGGGGACCCGTTCAGGAGGGCAAAGACAGGAAAGCACCCCTGTTGGCCGATCTGCTACGGGTTGACCAGAAGGCGGGCCGCTGCTCGTGAAGCGCAGCCTATTCGTGCTTGAGGCGGCGCTCCATCAATTCGCGGATGGCGTCGCGGGGCGCGCGGCCCTCATCGAGCACGGCGTGCATCTGCTCGGTGATGGGCATCTCGACGCCGGCCTGGCGCGCCAGTTCGACGGTGGCCGCCGTGGTACCCACGCCTTCGGCGACCATACGCATCGCGCCGATGATCTCCGCCAGCCGCCGGCCCTTGCCCAGCTCCACTCCGACCGTGCGATTGCGGCTGAGCGCGCCGGTGCAGGTCAGGACCAAGTCGCCCATGCCCGACAGGCCCGCCAGGGTTTCCGGGCGGCCGCCCCGGGCCACGGCCAGGCGAGTCATCTCCGCCAGGCCGCGTGTGATCAGCGCGGCGATGGTGTTCGAGCCGAAATCCAGCCCCACGCAGACGCCGGCGGCGATGGCGATGACGTTCTTGACCGCGCCGCCGAGTTCGACCCCCGTGACGTCATCGTTGGTGTACAGGCGAAACGTCGGCCCGGAAAACTCATCCTGCAGGCTGGTTGTTAACTGGTAGTCAGCCGAGGCGATCACCACCGCGGTGGGATCGCCCCGGGCTACCTCACGCGCGAACGACGGACCGGAGAGCGCGGCCACGCGCGGCGGGAACTTCGACGCCACCACCTGGGTGATGACTTCGCTCATGCACGCGTGTGTTGCGTGGTCTAGACCCTTAGTGGCGCTGACGAAAATCATCCGGGGCTGGAGATGCGGAAGCATGCGCGTGTACATCGCGCGGGCATGCGCCGAGGGCATCACGCCGAGTACGATGTCGGCCTCGCCGAGTGCTTCGGCTAGGTCGGTCGTCACCCCGACCTCACCGGGCAGCCTGAAGCCCGGGAGATAGACTTCGTTGACGCGTCGCGCGAGCAGCGAATGGTAAACGTCCGCGTCGCGCACCCACAGCGCGACGCGGTGCGGCACGCGGGCGCGCGCCAGCACGATGGCCAGCGCCGTGCCCCAGCTTCCTCCGCCGATAATGGCGATCTTCTTCATGTCAATCGTGCTGAGGCTTGTGTTGCAGCGCGTTTCAAGCGCGCCATGTGTGGCGGCCCGGAGGACGCCACTACAGAATCCGCCAGAGGCCCAGTGAATGCTAGCTGAAGCCCGCCGCTACATAGACCTCGCCTATCTGCGAATCGTGAAGCGGGGCTCGGTGCCGGCGATCAGCCGCTCAATATTGGGCCGGTGCTTCATGATGATCAGCACGGCGGCCAGCGACGTGCCGAGAGAAGCCACCAGGGGTGGAGCGTGCCCCGGCGCGTACAACACATATACCAGCATGGGCAGCGCAGCCGCCGCCACGATGGAGCCGAGCGAAATGTATCGCCAGAGAACGACCGCTACAATCCAGATCACCAGCGCCGCTAAGACGGCCGTCCAGCAGATCGGCAGGAAGACGCCCACGCCGGTGGCCACGCCACGCCCGCCGCGAAACCCAAGCCAGATGGGGAAGATATGCCCCGCAACGGCCGCGAGCGCCGCCGCCACCATCCAGGTAATGCTCTCGCCCGTCCATCGTGCGGCGAGCCACACGGCCAGGTAGCCCTTGGCTGCGTCGAGCAGCAGTGTCAGGGCACCTGCGGCGGGGCCGACCACGCGCGCGACGTTGGCTGCGCCGATGTTCCCGCTGCCCACCGCTCGAATATCTTTGCCTCCGCGCAGCCGGGCGATCAGGTAGCCGAAAGGAATCGCACCCAGCAGGTAAGCCACCAGGGGAATCCAAATGTGCCCGAGTTCAACGGCCATCAACTGCGGGGCGGCCATGCCGGCGCTCATGTCGCGCTCCCGACGAACGGAAACGTCGCCAGGCGCGTGTACACGGCGCCTTTGGGATGGAGCTGGCTCTGGTAGAGGTGGAACTCTCGGGCGGTCGTGCTGCCGAATTCGAGTGCGCCGGCCTCGCGAGACGCGGCGCGGAGGCGTTCCAAGCCGTCCTCGGATTTGAACCGCGCCAGGGTCAGATGGGGCCGGAAGGGTCTCTGCTCGCGCGGGATGCCGAGCGTTTCCAGGCGCCGCTCGACTTCTTCGGCGAGCTCGCCAAGATTGGGGCTGGCCGCCATGCCGGCCCAGAAGACGCGCGGGTGACGATCATTGGGGAAAAAACCCACGCCCCGGAAGCTTATCTCCACCGGCGCGGCTGAGCGCACGGCGGCGAGCTCTGCCCTGATGCGCTCGACTTTTTCCGTGGAAACCTCGCCGATGAATTTCAGCGTCACGTGCATTCCCTCGACCCGCGCCCAGCGCGCCCCTCGGCAGGTGTTCTCCAGCTTGCCCATCAGGGTGCGGATGGCCTCGCGCACTTCGTCGGGAATATCGACCGCCACAAATACGCGCAAAGCTCTATCTCTTCGACTGGGTCTTGGACTGCGTCGCGTACAGGAAATACCGCCGCACCATGTCCAACGCGGACTGCGAGGCCTGCCAGCGGATGTGGTCGCGGTCGCCGGGGAAACTCAGGCTGCGCTCCTTAGTGCCCAAGGCATCGGCCAGCGAGAGGTGCACGGTACCGACCGGCTTCTCGGTGGAGCCGCCGCCCGGGCCAGCAATCCCGGTTACGCCTAAGCCCAGCATGGCGCCCGACCGCTGCCGGATGCCTTCGGCCAGCGCACGCGCCACTTCCACGCTGACCGCGCCCTTGGCCTCGAGCAAGTCCGCCGGCACATCCACCCAGGCGGACTTCAGGTTGTTGCTGTAACAGACCACGCCGCCCAGAAAATACGACGAGCTGCCGGGGAGGCTGGTCAGGCGTTCGGCCAGCAGGCCTCCGGTGCAGCTCTCGGCGACAGCGATGGTTGCGTCATTCAGCGTCAGTTCGCGCGCGACGACCTGTTCGAGTGTTTCGCCCTCGGTGGTGAAGACGTTTTCGCCGAGCGCCAACGTAATCCGCTCCACCATCTCGTCAAGCAGCGTTTCGCTGGCTGCCGCCTCGGCCGACCAGATCCGCAGATGTACTTGAATCTCGCCGGGCGAGGCCAAGAGCGTCGTGTGAGCGTCGGCGTAGCGCGTGTAGATAGGAGCGATGCGTTGGTCAACATCGGATTCGGGCATGCCGGTCACCCGCAACTCGCGATGGTACAGTCGCGTGCCCGAGGTGCGCCGGGCCAGCCGCGGCTCCACCTGCTCGGTGAACACCTTCCGGAGCTCGTGGGGCGGGCCGGGCAGCAGGATCACGATGCGCCCGTTCGTTTCCATCCACAAACCGGGTGCCGTGCCGCGCGAGTTCTCGAGCACCGTGGCGCCCTCGGGCACCATGGCCTGCCGGGTGTTGACCTCCGGCATCGCGCGGCCAAACCGTCGGAAGCGCGCCTGGATGCCGCGGAGGATGGCTTCGTTGGGGATCAATTTGCGGCCCAGCAGGCCGGCGACGGTCTCGCGCGTCAGGTCGTCCTCCGTCGGGCCGAGCCCGCCGATGGAAATCACCAGTTCGACGCGGCCCAATGCCTCGCGAAAGGCGTCATGAATCTGATCCCGCAGGTCGCCGATCACCAGTTTTCGCATCACCTCGATGCCCAGGCGGTTGAGTTGTTCGGTGAGGAATAGGGAATTCGTGTCCAGGCGCGTCGGGGTGAGCAGCTCCGAGCCGATGGCAATGATCTCCGCTTTCATCGAACACTGTTGTACCCGATGCGAGCGAAGAAGTGCAACTGGAGGAGGCTGCAGGGAAACACCCCCCGCTCACTTCTCCGCGGATCGCCAGTCGGGGACGGGCGGCGCGGCCATGCCTTCAGCGAGCCCTCGGAATGACCTGAATTCGCGGAGTTGTGCGCGGCGTCAGCGCGGCAGGGCGAGGCCCTCGACGTCCCAGTCGAGGCTGTAGAGCGCGCCGGTGGTGGCGAGCACGGCGCGGCTCGTGGGCAGCAGCGCGAGCCCCACCATTCCGTTGCCCCCCAGCACCAGCGCCGCGTGGCCTTCCGGAGTGATTTGCACGACCCCGCGCCGCCCCCCGTGCGAAGCCGCCACGTAGAGGTTTCCGGCGCGGTCGAACGCGATTCCCTGCGGGCGCCCCAGGCCGCGGTAGAAAGTGGTGACGTCGCCGCCCTGCGTGATGCGGTACACGCGGTCGAAGCTCGAGGTGGTGGGCCCGGTGACGAAAAGCTCGCTGGCCGGGCTGAACGCCAGGTGGTAGGCGGCGATCGAGGGTTCCAGCGTCGCAAACACAAATATCTGCCGGTCGGGGCTGATCTTGAAGATTGTGCCGCTGCGGTCACCGACATAGAGGTTGTCCAAGTGATCGAAGGCGATGCCCGTGGCCGTCCCCATGCCCTCGATCCAGCGCTGCGCGCGGCCGTCGGGTGTCACGCGGAAGATGGCGCCGTCGTGCCTGCAGGAGACGTAGAGCACGCCAGTGCGGTCGAGCGCCAGGCCGGTCGGGTTCATCAGCTCGGTAACAAACGGCTTCACCGTGTAGTTTGCCGTGATCCTGTAAAGCGATACCGGCACCTTTTGCCCGCGCTGCCCGCTGAAGGTGACGTAGATGTTGCCCTCGGCGTCCACGGCCGGATTGGCCACCGGATGCAAGTTGTCGGCGATCTGTACGCCCAGCGCGATGGGGAAGGGCTGGCTTTCGGCGCGCGCGGTGGCTACGCGCACCGTGCTGCCGGTGGCGCCGTCGGGCACGCGCGCGATCAGAAAATCCTCGGCCGAGACCAGCAGCGTGCCTTCCACCTCGCCGAACTGCACGCGCGGGCGCGCGTTGTTGCGCGATTGAAACCCTCGGCCGTGGATGGTTACGTCGCCGCCGGGAATGGCTGCGCCCGGCGTGACACGATCGATGCGCGGTATGCTGTTATCGGCCAACGCCATGCCTTGATCGCCTAGAGCCCGAATGCCCTCGCTACCCAGAGTCCCAGCGCTGCGTAGATCGCCGCCACCCAGTCATCGGCCATAATGCCCCAGCCGCCGGGCAGCGCTTCCGCCTGGCGCACAGGGAACGGCTTCCAGATGTCGAAGACGCGAAAAAGTATAAAGCCCGCCAACAGATATTTCCAGTTGAGCGCAACGCTCCAACCTAAACCCATCAACAAACTGAGATGCTGGCCGGAAACTTCATCGATGACCACTCGCCCGGGGTCCTTGATGCCCCAATAGCCGGCAGCACGAGTCGCCGCCCAGACGCCCACGATGGCGATGGCGATGGTGAGAAGGACTCCGAGGGGGAAAGCTGGCCCGACGTAGGTATCGCGGAGGTAGATGTCGAGACCGAATCCACTCCGGTCAACCAGCCGCAGCAGAGCCCAATAGATGGCCACACCGGCGAGCGAGCCCCAGGTGCCCGGCGCTTTGGGCAGATAGCCCAGGCCGAAGGCGGTGGCCAGCAGCAGAGCGAGGCGCGGCTTCCTCCGCTGCGCGCCCGAGTTGGATTCAGTGCTCGGATTCATCCCGGTTCGATTCCTCAGGCGCGCTCTCTTCGATGGCCGGCTCGGAAACGACGTAGCGCTCGGCGGCCCAGTTGCCCAGATCGAGCAGCCGGCAGCGCTCGCTGCAGAAAGGGAAGTCGGGATGCGTTCCGGAATCGGTCGGCTTCTTGCAAATGGGGCATTGCCAGGTCATTGCTTGCCTTCGGCGTCATCCCGAGCCCCGCTGCGTTTCGCTCGGAATGACGCAGTCTCACGCCAGGATGCGCAGAGGCGCGCCGGTTGCGACCTGCCGCAATGCATTGGGCACCGAGCCTTGCGCTGGCCCGCGCATCTGGTACTGCAAAGCAGGGCGCGGCCCCGCGTCCAGAACTTCCACCACGTGTCCAACCAGATCGTAGGCGTGGGCCTTCGTGATCTCAACCATCACGATGTCTCCCACTTGCGCCAAACGTCCGCTGCTGGACGCTTCAACGTTCGTGAGGTACAGCTTGCCGTCAATCTCCGGCGCCATGCCTTCCAGGCGTGCTTCCCAGACCAGTTCGCTCTCTCTTGACAGCCCCTCGAACAGCGCCGGAAAACGCCTGCCGACGCGTGTCTTCAATTTACGTGCGGAGATTTTCTTCTGGATGGCCATCAGGCGGCCCCGCCGGTCGGCTGCAACTTCTTCGTCCAGCTTGGCGTCGAGCGCGAAACTTTGCGCGTTGTCCACGTCGGAATAACAGAACACGCCCATCCAGTCGACCTCCGCGGCGCGGACGAAATCGCACAGCTCGCGGAAATCGGTCTCGGTCTCGCCTGGGAAACCGACGATGAACGAGGTGCGCAGCGCGACTCCGGGAATTGTGGCGCGGATGCGCTCGAGCAGCTTCAGGAACGCGTCGCCGCTCGAGCCGCGTTTCATCCGCGCGAGCACAGTGCGGCTGGCATGCTGCAAGGGCATGTCCAGGTACTTGACGAGCTTCGGGGAGTTGGCAATGGTTTCAAGCAGTCGCGGCGTGACGCGGTTCGGGTAGGCGTAGAGGAAGCGCACCCAATGGAGCTCATCGAGTTGCGCCAGGCTTTCGAGCAGCCGGGGCAGGCCGTCGCGCAAACCGAGATCCTCGCCGTACGAAGTTGTGTCCTGACCGATCAGCGTGACTTCCCGCGCGCCCATGCGCCCGAGCTCTTGCGCTTCGTTGACCACGGACTCAAAGCGCCGGCTGCGGAAAGCTCCGCGCAATTGCGGGATAATGCAGAACGAGCAGGGGTGATCGCACCCTTCGGCGATCTTGATGTACGCCTGATGCCGCGGCGTGGACAGGATGCGCGGCGTCAGGTCGTGGTAGAGAAACGCGGGCGGCTGCGCCGGC
>JBGPZW010000151.1:0-7845 GCA_041493955.1 Terriglobia bacterium | reverse complement strand
GTTCCCGGCGTGGAGACGCTCTTCCTCTACGACGTCGCGCACCAGTGGCGCGAGATGACCGGCCAGCCGTGCGTGCTGGCGCTCTGGGTGGCGCGGCGCGCAGCGGCCACGCCGGAGCTGGTCGCCGACTTCCTGGCGTCGAAGGAGTACGGCCTGGCGCGTCTCGGAGAGATTGCCGAAGGCGCCGCGCTCAAGCTCGACCTGCCCGCGGGAGCGCTGGAGCGTTACCTGCGCGAGAACATTGACTTCTCGCTCGATAAAGAAAACCGCGCCGGGCTGGAGTTGTATTTTCGGCGCTGCGCCGAGATGGGCCTGATTCCCCGCGCCCGGCCGCTGGAACTGGCCGCTGCGCCAGGCGTCGCGGTGCAGGATTCCGCCGGCGCGCGCGCGGGCCGCTAGAGACGAAACGATGGGCCTCACACCACAAGAAGCGCTGGACCTGTTCGGCTCCGACGACTTGGTGGGCCTCGGCATGGCCGCGCACCAGGTGCGCAAGAAGAAGAACGATCCGCGCATCGTCACCTACCAGATCGACCGCAACGTCAACTACACGAACTTCTGCACCGAGTACTGCTCGTTCTGCGCCTTCTATCGCCCGATGGGCTCGAAAGAGGGTTATCTGCTCTCACTGGAGACGATCTTCCAGAAGATTGACGAGATGCTGGAGCTGGGCGGCACGGGCCTGCTCCTGCAGGGCGGCCTGAACCCGGACCTGCGCATGGAGTATTACGAAAACCTGCTGCGCTCGATCAAGCAGCGCTACCCGCAGGTGCACCTGCACTGTTTTTCAGCGCCGGAGATTTTCTGCATCGCTGAGGTTTCCGGCCTCACGGTGCGCGACACCATCGCCCGCCTGATGGATGCCGGCCTCGATTCGATTCCTGGCGCCGGCGCGGAGATCCTCGACGATGAAGTCCGCACACGCATTTCCCGGCTGAAGTGCACCAGCGACGAGTGGGAGGAGATGCACCGCACCGCGCACGCGCTCGGCTTGCGCACCACCGCAACGATGATGTTCGGCTGCGGCGAAGAGTACCGCCACCGCGTCAATCATTTCGAGCGCATCCGCCGCATCCAGGCAGACACCGGCGGATTCACCGCGTTCATTCCCTGGATGTTTGCTCCGGAGAATACCCCGCTGGGCAAGAAGGTGGCGCAGGCGACCGCCGTCGATTATCTCAAGACGCTGGCCATCAGCCGGCTCTACCTCGACAACATTGACCACATCCAGTCGAGCTGGCTCACGCCCGGCATCAAGGTTTGTCAAGTGGGCCTGCAGTTCGGCGCCGACGATGTCGGCAGCATTCTGATCGAGGAAAACGTCGTTTATGCCGCGGGCGTGCGCAACCGCACCAACGAAACCGAGCTGCGCCGCATCATCTTCGACGCCGGCTTTATCCCCGCCCAGCGCGATACCCTCTACCGTTCGTACGCCCTGAAGTAACTTCGCGGCCGGCCCGCCTCGGAAACCTGCTCAGAAACCGATAAGCAAACGCTCCACCTAGGAATGACGATTCTGCCGGCGGCAAGTCTTTCTCCGCTTTTCCACTCGGAGTACGGTCCTGTGCGAGCGGAAGATCAGTTGTGTTGCGGCTTGTGGATGGTGATTTCGACTTCTTCGCCTTCGGCGAGATTGAGCGGCTCTGCCGGATGCAGCGAGCCCTGCGAGTAGCGCGCACGAATCGTTCGAGCGGTGTCGCGATGCTTCGCGGTCGCCTTGCGACTTTCGTCCCCGAACCGCAGCCGATCTCCGGACTCAAACGAGCGCGCTTCGCCGCCCACTGGGGTGTTGTCGAGCGCCGCGTTGGCCAGGGCGTCGGCCTCACGGTTGGCCTCGCGGGGCACGTGCTCGATGGTGAAGTAGGTGAGGCCGGCGGCCAACCGGCGCGCCCGCTCGCTGAGCTGCCGCAACGACGGGCTTTTCACACGGTAGTGGCCCTGCATCTGCTTCACCAGCAGCTCGGAGTCGCTGCGCACGCGGAGTTTCGTGATGTGGTGCGCCTGGGCGTAGTCCAGCGCCGCAATCAGCGCGTAATACTCGGCGACGTTGTTGGTGGCCTGCCCGATGGCCTTCTTGAGTTCATCCATCACCTCGCCGTTGGGCCGCCGGATCATTACCGCATAGGAGGCGGGGCCGGGGTTGCCGCGCGAGGCGCCGTCAATCTGGGCGATGTAGGCGTCTTGGGCGGCGTCGGCGGAGGTTTCAGGTTCGGCAAATAGGCGCGGGGCGCGCGGGGGACGCGGGGCGTGCGGGGCGTACGGTCTGCGATGTCGTTTCATGTCCTGAGGCAACCTTTGTTGTGTCTTAAGTGGCGCTTAACTTTCACTGGGTTGGGCGCTGGAATTGGCCACGGCGCCGGCACCGGCCTGCGCCGCGGCTGGCTCGTGGTAATACAGAATGCGTGTGCAAGTCTCGCAATGGAAGATCTCGTGGCAATCGTCCCGCCGCAGCTTCTGGAAGACGTGCGGGCGAACTCGAACGCCGCAGAGCTTGCAGGTTTCGTCGCGGACCTCGGCGAGGCCGATGCCGCCGTGCCGCAGGGCGATGCGCTGGTAGTGATCGACTAGGTCTTCGGGCACCGCGGCCAGGGCCTGCTGGCGTTCGGCCTGGTCTTTTTCCAGCTCTTTCTGTGCGGCAGCCTGTTCCCGGGCGATCGTCTGGCGCTCCACCTGGGCGGCCGCTTCGACTTCCTGAATGGCGCGCTCCGCGGCCTTCACTTGGCGCTCGTATTCCTCACCCGCCATCATGCGGTCCAGCAGGCGATCTTCGGCCCGGGACATTTCGGCTTCGGCGTTCTGAATCTCGTGTTGCAGCGCCTTGTAGGCCTCGTTGGTTTTCACCTCAAAGCTCTGTCCCTTATACTTGTTCGCCTTTTCCTTCCACTGCTCGACGTCGAGCTCGTACTTCTTGCGGTCTTTGAGGCTGGTGAGGAGCGCTTCCTTGGCCGTGGCAAGTTGCTGCCGGGCCGCGGCGAGACGCGCGTCGAGCTGGGCCAGTCGTTTGGGAAAACTCTCCAGCAGCGCACCCAGTTCGCTCAAGCGTAAATCCACGAGCTGCAGCTCCACCAGATGCTTGATATTGGGATGCATCAACAACTCATTCTAGCATACCCGCTGCTGCGCACCCTCCGGCAGCGGTTTGTTGGTGGTCGGTCAGTTTCCGGTTTGCCGATTACAGGCCAAATGATCTTAGGGATCGACGGGACCGCCGGACTCACTTTCATGGAACTGGTAGAGATGGCCATCGCCAAAGTGCGCCGCACCTGCTAACGTGATCCCTTGCTGGCCTGCCAGTAGCCGTTCAACAGACCCCAGTCATAGTGGTTCGCCTTCCAGACAAGAGCGTTTTGGGTTTCCCACCAGGGAGAATCATAGGGGGGATCCAGATCACGCTGAGGGCGATTCGGCTTGAGTAGCTGTCTACGACTCTGAAGCGAGTTTATTCCAGGCGCGGAGTGGCAGCCCGCGCACCGATCGAGAATCCGTCCCGCAGATTTCTCCAGAGGAACATGTTTCTTCGCGGCGAGTTCAAAGCTGTCCATTCCCTGCGTTTGAAACACCGGAAACTCTGTCTCGCTGCGCGCAATGGCTCTCAATCCGCCCGCTTGCCCGGCAAAGAGTTGCGCTGCACTCAATCTTACTTCGTAGAAGTCCTGCTCGGTCCGGGCGGCTGGCCAGTCAAGGCTAACGTTATTTTGATCATGCCTTGCCGTGATCACCCGATAGACACGAATCTGCACGCTTTCCGTGATGGGAGTTGCCACGAGCGTGCCGTTACGATCGAAGAGCATCATCTGTCGCAGCAGCGCGACTTGCGTTCCTGCGGGAAACTGCGGCAGGGTCGGGTTGAGTTCGCCCCATGTCGGATCCCTTTCACCCGTGACCCAGGGTTCAGGAACATTCCAGAGAACCTGGAAATAATCCTGAGTTGCTTTGCGACCTTGGGGTAAGTGAACAAAAACCAAGAAGCGCGAGCGCCCGGAGAACCCGCCAACGTGTCCCTCGGCAACCGGTCCCCCGTCTCCTCGGATGCAGACCCACGGCCCCAGCGGCTGAAGAAGATCAGGAGGGAGAAACGCGCGATCGTAATTTGCGGGGTCGTACTCCCTGGCAAAGGCTCCCGAGGCAACCGCTTGGGCGTAGTTGTCGGGCAGCGATTTGATTTCTTTCGGGGTCAGCGCCAGCCGACGCAACACTTCCGCCAGCCGAAGTTGCAGTTCTCGCCGTTCCGCCACGTGATCGCCGCCACTGAGTGCGGACCAATCGAAGACCGCCCACAGATTGTGTTGTAACAACGCCCTCTTTGCGGGATGGCGAATCTGATTTTCCGCATGTGTGCGCAGGAATTCGTCAAGAATACTCAGAGCGCGCTGGTGAGATGGACCGGCCAGCAAGTGCTCTGTCTCCCGCCAGAGAAGCGGGTCAAGCTCATCTGCACCGTACGTGGCTCCCGTTTGATCCTTGCGGATGAAAAAAGCGTCATAGAGCCGATTCCAGATGTGGTTCGGATTCGAGTCGTAGATTTTCGGAGCGTTACCGGACTCTTCGGGATTCGAGATTGCTGCCGGGGTTTCCCGAAGCGAACCCAGCAGGAGAAGAAACGAAAAAACCACTGTAGTCGCCAGCTTCATATCTTTCGCACTCGCGGATGGTGCGTATCACGCATCAGCCAAGTCCAGAGGCAAGACTTCCTCGGTGAATCCCAAACTGAACCGATGAACTCACGTTTCACCGCCGGTCGTTCAAGGCTTCACATGAGGACTATACCTCTAAGCTTAAGGAGAGGGCGAGCGCGAAACCGAAGACGTCGGCATCCCGGAAGGCGACTCAGCAAACGCTACCCCAGATCACCGTCCTCGCTTTGCCGTGTATCGCGCTAACCGGAGATTGACTCACTACCGGGTTGCTTCTTTATTTTTTCACTTTTGGATTCTCTGCCGGTAGAATGCGCAGCGTTCTTAGCGAGGAGGAACCCATGCCGCACGTGCAGATCACCTGGGTCGAAGGGCGCACGCCGGAGCAGAAGCGCAAAGTCGTTGAGCGCGTCACCAAGGCGCTCGAAGAGGACGGCCGCGCCAAGCGGGAGAATATTCACATCGCGTTTCTGGACGTTCCCGCCACGAATTATGCTGAAGCCGGGGTGGTCGTCGCCGACCAGAAGCGCGGGCCGTAACGCGGCGACATGGATGCTCCGAGCACGATCTGCGCCCCGGCGCCGCCCGCGCGCGAGTTGGAGTGAGGTTGTCATTCCGAGCGCAGCGATCGAGGATTCCGTCCTTGCCGGAAGGAATCCCTCGGAGACATTCCTCGCCCGACGCAGACAGTTGGAGTTCGGAAGGACAGGAAAATGGGGCGGCGGGCCTGCGGATCAGCCCGAGGGGCGGAGCTCCCGGCGCACCAGCGTGGCATCAATGAAGTAGCCGATGCCGATCGCCACCGGGATGATGCCGAAGGCGGCCGCCACCAGCGCATCGCGCTCGACCATGGAGATCAGCGCAAATGTCAACGAATAACCCAGTCCGCCGGTCACCAGCAGGATGCCCGCGCGGCGCGAGCGCGCGGCCGGGGGCAGCTCGTCCTCGAACGGCACCGGCACGCCCTTGGCGATGGCCGCCAGCTTGACCTCCGTTTTCAGCTTCCGTATGCGATAGAACGTGTAGAACGCCGCGATGGGTGTGGCGAAGAACAGCACCACTGCGGCCAAACCGATCAGACTATCCGACATGGTTCTCTCCTCAACCTCCCGCAGCAGGCGCGGGAGCGCAGCAGATTCTTCGTGCCTTCCCCTGAGAAGGATACGCAGCCAAGTGCGGCAATGTTCCGAGCGGTGAGCGGTTCAGTCCGGCTGGCGGAACTGCATATTCTGGTCCACGGTGATGGTGGGGTGACGCGGGCCGGCCGGGTCACCCGGTTCGCCCAGGTAGCGGGCGGTCACCGTGAATCCGTTCGCAGAAGTTTCGATCGAGTAGGTGTAACCGTCGCGGCCCGACCGGGGCATCGTCAGTGTGCCGCTTTGGACGAGTTCGCCTAGGCTGGCATAGGAACCGTTTTGCGCGAAATAGCCGCGCTCGGCCTGAGCCAGAGCGATCAGGTCGTTCTGCACACCCGTCAGGCTGATCGCCTGTGTGGCCACACTGGCCGGGCCGGCCGGCTGCACCCTCTTCAAGTAGAAATAATAGATCCCCAGGGCTAGAGCCAGGGTCACCAGAAGCGAAACTAAGGTGCGCATGAGCCTCATTTTCTCGCTGCCAACCGGCCGGCGCAAGCCGGCTCGTGGTACAGGTGTCCCTTAGACACATCTTGGGCGGTTCTTGGGACCATCGGAAGCCGCCTCTGCTAGACTGGAAAACCGCCGCGCCCCTTCTCGGTGGATCTTCGAGAGAAGAGAAAACTGCCATGACTCTGACTGCTGTTGACGTCCATCGTCTGGGGGCCGAGCGGGTACGCGACTTTGAGATGGAGGAGGCCCGGGACCTGCAGCGGGAGATGGTGCCGGTCGAACCGTTGCACGCGCATCCCGTGGAAGTCGCCAGTTACTTCCGTCCCCATTCGGCTATCGGCGGTGATTTTCTGGATTATTTCCTCCTGCCGGATCACACCGTGGGTTTGTATGTGGGCGACGTTGTCGGTAAGGGCCTCCCGGCGGCGCTCTACGCGGCGCTGGCGGTGGGCACCCTGCGCGGCATCAGCAAGACCGGCGAGCCGCCCGCCGGGGTGCTCGAGCTGCTGAACCGCCGCCTGCGCATGCGCTGCGTCCGCGGGCGGCACTGCGCGGTGCAATACGCGGTCTTCTATCCGGAGACACAGGTCCTGTGTTGCGTGAATGCGGGCCTGCCGGGCCCGCTGCACCTCACCGCCTGGGGCTGTCGCGAATTCCAATTCGGCGGATTTCCTTCGGGACTGTTCGACGAGGCGCGCTACGAGCCCCTGCAGGTGAAGCTCGATCCCGGCGACTCCGTGCTGTTCTTTACCGATGGCCTCACCGAGGCCTTCAACTCATGCGGCGAGCAATTCGGCATGGAGGAGCTCATCCGGGTCTGCGAGTTGCACCGCCACGCCTCCGCGGAGGCGCTGCTGCTCCACGTCTTTGCCGCGGTGGACCAGTTCGCCGGCGGTCACCCCCAGCATGATGATATGGCTGCCGCGCTCCTGAAAATCAACGCCTAGGGCGCCGCGCGCCCCCGAGCTAATCCTTGTAGAGCCACCCCGCCACCAGCGTGGCGAGGATCGCCCCCGCCCAGATCTCGATCATCCACCACAGCGGGAGAGCCCGGCTTATGGGTGACCAGCTCGCCATGCTCAAGTTGAGCGGGAAAGCCATGGCAAAGCCCACCAGCACGCCGAGCTGCAGCGCCGTGCCCGGCCGGGCTCCGCGCGTGGCCCGCACCGAAGCGTAGAGCCAGGCTAGGATGTACGACACCACGAATAAGGTGATGATCCAGTACCCCAGAAAGAACGGGTAGCGCGGCTTGGCCAGGAGTAGGCCGGCCTTCTGCGCGGCGGCGTACCGCTGGCCGAGCACCGCTACGTTGACGATCATGCTCCAGATCGTCCATACCACGCCCCCGGCCAGGGCTCCGATCAGCACGCGACGCGAATTGACAGCAGCCATCAGACACCTCTCACGGACGGAATTTGAGGGAGATACCCAGGTAGGCGGCGGATGCTAGCGCCGCCGGACGCTCCTGTCAAGTAGGCGCGCCCCGCATGTCGTTAGCACATGATGTGTCCGGTTGAGATAGCACACGAAATGTCCGCTTTCGAGAGCGGCTTAGGGTACAGGAGCATGCCTGGAGGCAGGCATGGATTCCTACCCAAGGGCTGCGATGGAGCGGGCGATGAAGG
>JBGPZW010000188.1:0-5859 GCA_041493955.1 Terriglobia bacterium | reverse complement strand
GTGAAACAAGGAGAATGGTGAGAGGCGGAGGGAAACGCGGGCTACTGACCTCGGCCGGGAATTTTAAAGCCAGGAGGCAGTTCGAGTTTCTGGGGCGTGCCCTTGATGCGATCAAGCACGCCGGTCATGGTGCGCTTGACGGTCATTTCTCCGGCTGCATCCTTGGACTTCACCAGTCCCCAGGGCGGTACGTTCGGCGCGATCCATACGTCCCAAGTGCCATTGTTAGCCCGGTAGTGGTCGCAGCTGAATGTCCCGGCGGGTGTCGTCAAGCTCTCCTTGCCCACAAGCTTCCCCTGATCGCGCACGTCCCCGGACGGGTTGCCTGCCCCAAACATCGTCGTGGGCATCTCCATCGGCCCGCCTTGCGGGGGCTGCATGATCAAACGCGAAATCGTCGCGTTCTTGCCGTCCACCACCATAAGCTGCTTCAAGTACATCTGCCCTTCTGGAGACATGACGCCCATCTGAATCCAATAGCCGGGCTTCCCGCCGACATCTTCCTTGCCGACCAGGCTAATTTCCACGTCTCCCGACGTGGTGTCGCTCTTCATGTCGTACACGGCGCCGGCACCGATCACCGGATTGAAGACGCCCCGGAACTGGGGCGGACGAGAACCGGGTCCGGGACGGCCAAACTGGGCGGCAGCCGAGCCGGCTACCGCCAGCACAAGCGCAAGAAACATTACCCTATGCAAGGTGCGCATCGATAATCTCCCAATCCGACTTTTCCGATTTGACCGCCAAGACCGTCGGAAGTATATACCAGGCATGTAAATTTGAAAAGAAATCTCTCTCGCTCCAGTCGGACATCGCGTCTTCGAAACCTGATTTCGGAAACGGTCTTTGTCAGACCGTTCGTGAGCTGGTGTCAGTTGTTCGATTCGGCTGGGGATACCTTCAAGCTGCCGGAGGGCATTCTTGAGCAGGTCGCGCGCCACGTTGATGGTGTTTTGTGCGGTATGGATGCAGGCGAATGGACCTTTTCTGGCTGCATCTCTGATCCATCTGAGGACCTGGCAGTTCTGCGAATCGAGGCGGTTGAATTTAGTGGGCTTAAGGTATTCCAGACTACGGTGCCAGCGAGCCCGGGCAACAGTGGTGGACCGCTCACTAACACCCGTGGACAGGCGATAGGCGTCCTATCATTTTTCGGAGCAAAGTGCCCTCCGTACCGCTGACTTTGTCACCAGAACATTCTAAGAGTCGCCGAGGCCGCGTTTCACGGGATTGAGGTGCATGTAGCCGAGCTTCTCGATCTTTTTCTTGTGACTCCAGACATTAAAATCGCGAAACCGGCGCTGCCAGAACTGGGGTAGAGAACCATCCCAGCCGTCGAAGCGAAGTCGAAGCCGGGGAACAAGAAATGCAGAGAGAGTGAAACAAGGAGAACGGCGAGAGGCGGAGGGAAAGGCGGGCTACTGGAGGCGCTGGGTCTGGGCGTCGAAACCGATCAGGGCTTCAAAGATGGCCAGGACGTGCCGGCGATACTCCACCACGCGGTCGAAGACGTTGCGCAGGCCGGGCTCGCGCTGGGCTTCGCGGTGCCATTTGGCGATCACGGCGGGAGGCACTTCGATGTCGCGGCGCAGCTCGTCGGCGGAGTGGCCGCGCAGAAACAGTCCGTAGAAGAAGGCCGCTTCGCGCTGCGGGAACTCGAAGTCGCGCTGCGTCTCTTCGACCAGTTGTGCCACCTGGATCATCGCCGTCCCAGAGGGGCAGTTTACAGAAATCATTTCCGGCGTCAAGTGGTACGGAGGTACGCGGAGGCCTCTCGGGTACTAAGCGGGCATGCGCGCCGTGCGGGCGAACTCCCGCAGCGCGGAGACGTTGGGCCCGTAGGCGCCGATGCGGCCGGCGTCCACGGGAAGGCCGAAGAGCTCGGCCAGTTCGATGTTGATTCCGGCGTCATCCAACTCCAAGAGGCTGAAACCGATGGCGGGAAGTATCCGGTTCAGGCTATTGGGGCACACGGGACGCGGCGGCCGGCGGCGGTGCCACGGGCGGCTCGCAATCTTGAAGAACTCGTGCCAATCGCGTCTGTCCCACATAGCTTAGCCGCTCCCTTCGGCTCGGGCACGCTCGACAGATAGGATGCGCGAGAGCCTTCGCCGGTCGCCTGCCGGAGAAACGCACCGGCGAGATATCCGTTAATACGCTGGAAACCCGTCCGCGTCCACAGAACATCGGACCTTGTTTCAAAGACGTTACTGGCAGTTAGGCGTCGTGCGGAAGGACGAAAGGGTCCCCGCTGCGGCGGGCGGAGCACCTCGAGTGGCGCCGCAGCGCGCCCGGGAGCCCGCGTGCTCCACAAGCACGCAGGCCGCTGCTATACTGGCTTATCGCCAGCCGCCCCGCTGGGGGACTCTGCACACATGCCCAAGCCGGTCATCGTCGTGCATTACCACGAGCTCTGGCTCAAGGGCCGGAATCGCGGATTTTTTCTGGGAAAACTCACGCTGGCGCTGCGCCGCGCGCTGGACGGCCTGGCGATGGAGCGCATCGGGCGCCCCGGCGACCGCCTGCTGGTGGAACTGGGTGAGGGCGTCGTGCTCGACGAAGTGCGCGCGCGGCTCGCGCGCGTCCTCGGAGTGGCCAACTACGCGGTAGCACAACGAGTCGAGCGGGACATCGAAGCAATCTGCCGCGCCGCCTGGGAAGAGATCGAGCCGCTGGAGTTTTCCACCTTTGCGGTGCGCGCCAAGCGCAGCGACAAATCTTTCCCGCTGCGCGTGATGGAAATGGAGACGCAGGTTGGGCGCTACCTGCTGGAAAAGCTGCGCGCCGCCGGACGCGACGTCCGCGTGCATCTGGACGATCCGGAGATCACCTGCCACATCGAGATCACTCCGGGGCCGGCGCTGGTCTATGCGCGGAAGATCCCCGGACTGGGCGGCCTGCCGGCCAACACCGGCGGGCGGATGATGTGCCTGCTCTCGGGCGGGTTTGATTCCGCGGTGGCTGCGTACAAGATGATGCGGCGCGGCGCGCACGTCTCGTGCGTACATTTCTGGGGCGGCGGGGCACGCGCGGGCGAGTCTTCGGTGCACGTGGCGCGGGAGCTGGTTCGGAAACTTGTGCCCTACCAGTTTACGGCGAAACTCTTCCTGGTGCCGTTCGAGCCGCTGCAGCGCGAGATCGTGAGCTACGCTCCGGAGACCTTTCGCCTGCTGCTCTATCGCCGGCTGATGCTGCGCATCGCCGAGCAGCTTGCGCACCGCGACCACGCCCAGGCCCTGGTGGTCGGAGACAGCCTGGGGCAGGTGGCTTCGCAGACGCTGCAGAATATGGTCGCCGTGGGCGATGCCGTGCGCATGCCGGTGTTTCGACCGCTGGCGGGCGACGACAAACTCGAAATCCTGGCGCTGGCGCGCAAGATCGGCACGCACGACATTTCCGCCGAGCCGTTCCACGACTGCTGCCCGGTCTTCCTGCCGCGCGTTCCGGCGCTGCATGCCACCGCGCAGGAGCTCGACGAGGCCGAAGCCACGCTGTTTTCGGCCTCTTCCGGGGCCAGCTCCGTCGAGACGCTGATGCGGCGCGGGGTGGAGGCGGCCACGGTCGAGCGCTTCCGCTACGCCGGCGGGCGAGTCGAGCAGGTCGATTCATTCGCTACGGCAACCCCGTCGGCCGCCCGCACCACAACCGCGTAGGGCATCCTGCGCAAGCAAACAGCTCCCCAGTAAAAACTGGAAAGTCTTACTGGCTTGCGCGGACGCGCTGCATCACCACGTAGAAGTGATGCGCCTCGTGCAAGAGGAAGAATTCGATCCACAACGGAATGTCCATCGGTCCAAGCGCCGGGTGGACGCCGGCGCGGGCCAGTTGGTCCGGGGAGAGACTCTGGATTAGCGCGATGAGATCGCGCCGCAGGGTGTGAATCCGCTTCAGCACTTCCTCGGTGGACAGCTCGGCCCAGCCGGGCCATTCGGGGTCGTCCTCGGCGCGGTAGCGGGCGAGCTGCGGTCTGTCCTCGCGAAGGATGCGCCGGAGGCGTTCCAGAAAGATTTCGTGGTAGCGGGCCAAGTGAGCAAGATTTTCGTGCGCGGACCACTTGCCGGAAGTGGGCCGGCGGGTGATCGCGGCGGGGCTCGCGTCTGCGAGAAGGAGGGTGAGGGATTCCAGTTGCGTGAGCAGCCGAGCTGAGGCAGATGGAGTCAGCATAGTCCATTGGATTCCGGAAGAGTCTGCAGCGGTGCAAGCCCGGGCGCCCACTGAGGAACGAGCCTGCGACGAGGCGGTTGGGGCGTGAGGTGATACGCCGCTACAAGAATGAAAAGGGAATGTAGGGCGTGCCCGGAATGGGAGGCTGAAAGAGCACACCTAACGCGCTGACAGGCCTGGCTCGTTGAAATGGGAGGAAGACCGCCCCCGGCGAACCGGGGTCGACTACCAGTCTCGACGCCCGCCGCCGCCCCCGCCACCACCACGGCCGCCGCGACCACCGCCGCCACCACCACGGCCGCCGCCGCCACCGCCGAATCCGCCGCGGCCACCACGGCCGCCGCCACCACCCTCGCGGGGCGGGCGAGCTTCGTTGACCACGACGTTTCGTCCCATGAAGTCATGGCCGTTCAGGGACTGGATGGCGCGTTCGGCTTCCTCGTCGTTGTTGATCTCGACGAAGCCGAAGCCGCGCGGTTGACCCGAGAAGCGATCGCGTACCAGCGTGATATTGGCCGGGGTTACCCCTGCCTGGGCAAACCAGGTTCCCAACTCCTCTTCAGTGGCCTGAAAGGGCAGATTGCCCACGTAGAGCTTCTTCACCAGTTGACTCCTTTTGCCCGAGGCGGATGGACCCGCGAAGGGCTCGAGGCTGAAGGGCAGGATCGAAATCGCGGGCAGTCCGAAAGAGGCCAGGCTACTCCGGCGCGAGACTGACGCTTCAGCTATCGTGCGCATTTTCTCCCAAAGCGGGAGTGGCGTCAACCAGAAGATATCCCCATAACCAAATCGGCAATCCAACGGACTGCCTCAGGAATACAACGGCGGGCGGAGCGCCGACCGAGGAAAGATGGCGGGCTGGAGCGCGCCGCTACAAGGCGTATGGCCGTACGACGAGGCCAGAGTTTGGTGGTAGGATGCGCGCACCGGCCACAAGCCATATTCGCGGGCGCTACAGAAGAGGGAATCATGCGCGGCACGATGATGGATTTTCCGCTCACCCTCCCCACGCTGCTCGAGCGCGCGGGGAAACATTTCCCCGGGGTGGAGATCATCTCGCGGGGACCCGACCGCTCGCTGCGCCGCTCGACCTACGCCGAGTTCTACCGCCGGGCGCGGGCCCTGGCCGAGGCACTCACCAAGGCCGGGCTGCGGCGCGGCGACCGCGTAGCCACACTGATGTGGAACCACGCGGGGCATCTGGAAACCTACTTCGGGGTGCCCGCAGCCGGCGGCGTGACGCACACGCTCAACCTGCGGCTGCACCCCCAGGAGCTGGCCTACATCGTCAACCACGCGCAGGACCGTTTCCTGATCGTGGACGACGTGCTCCTGCCGGTCTATGAGAGCTTCCGCGCGCAGGTGAACTTCGAGCGCGTCCTCGTGGTGCCGTTCAGCGGCAAGGCGCTGCCGGCGGGCTCGGAGAGTTACGAAGCGTTCCTTCGCGAAGCGACCGGAGATTTCAGCTACCCGGAGATCGAAGAAAACGATGCCGCGGCGATGTGTTTTACCTCCGGCACGACCGGCAAATCAAAGGGCGTGCTCTATTCGCACCGCGCCATCGTGCTGCACTCGTTTGCCCAGGCCCTGCCGGACAGCTTCGATATTTCCCAGCGTGACGTGGTCCTGTGCATCGCCCCGATGTTCCATGCCAACGGCTGGGGCCTGCCTTACACAGGGGTGATGGTCGGCGTG
>JBGPZW010000036.1:0-25555 GCA_041493955.1 Terriglobia bacterium | reverse complement strand
GAGAGAAGAGCATCCCGCCGCGGGAAACGTCGAGGGTTTCGGTGGCCTCGGTGAGCTGCCCAAGCGGTCCCAGCCGGCACAGGCGTACCGGTACCTTCAGCTGTACGCGCGGATGCCGCCGGTGGACGTGGGTCAGGCTGGGAGCCAGAGTCGGCTGAAACATCTCGCTTTATGTTAGCTGCCGCAGGCGAGAGGGGTCAAAAGCAATCGCCCGGCTGTGTGCACCGGGGGCCTCTTAGGCTGGGAGGGGAAGCCACCGGGAGATTTCCACTTCAATTACGGTTGCGCTTTACTGGCTTCGGTGCTAGCTTTGCCGAAACTTGGAATGCCTGCTCCCGGGGGGGAGAATGGCAAACGGAATTGAACGCCGGTCCGCCCGGCGATTTGTGATGACACTCCCGTTAACGGTGCGCTCGAGCGGGCCGGAGGGCGCGGTCGAGAGGCAGGGACAGACTCGTGACGTCAGTTTCCGCGGGCTCTATTTCCTGGTCGATGCCCAGTTCGAGCTGGGCAACGAGATCGAGTTTGTCCTCACCCTGCCAAAAGAAATCACGATGGCCGGCGACGTGCACATCCGCTGCTACGGGCAGGTGGTGCGCGTCGAGCCGCACAACGGTCGCCGGGGTGTTGCCGCGCGCATCGAGCGCTACGAGTTCCTGTCCGCCGCCGCGTGAGCGTGGGCGAGGCCGGGCCCGCGCGCCGCAACTCCGCACCTTTTCCCCCAAACGCAGTAGAATAGGAGACTCCACCACAAGGTCGGGAGAAAACATGTATCACTACGACGCCAAGGCCGCTCTCGATGAGCTGAGGGAAGACGCGGTGCTGCCGCATCCGGTGCGCCTGCGCGACATGATCCTGCGCACCAAGCTCGACGCCGGAGATGCGCTCGATCTCAACCGCGAATTCCAGAACTACCTCTCCCACTTCGGTGAAACCCAGAAGATCGCCCGCGAGATCCTGGAGAAGCTGGCGGTGGGCGAGCCGAAGACTCCCTGAGCGTGACGCCCCGCCCCGCCAGAAGGTCTCGGATGCCGGGAACGGTGCGCGCATGACCACGCTGCGGCGCGTCCTGATTCTCTCGGCCTCCTCCGGCGCCGGGCACGTGCGCGCCGCGCAAGCGCTCGAAAAGGTGTTTGCCGCGCGGGGCGACTGCGCCGTCCAGCACATCGACGCGCTCGATTACACCAGCAAGCTCTTCCAGAAAATCTACGAGGACGCCTACATCGCCCTGGTTCGCCGCGCGCCCGGCCTGATGGGCCTGCTCTACGACCGCTTCGACCAGCCCTGGCGGCACCGCTCGCGCCAACTGGCGCTCGACCGCCTGAATACACGGCCGATGATCCGGCTGCTCAAGCGCGTCCAGCCCGACCTGTGCGTGGCCACGCATTTCCTGCCCGCCGAGATCATCGCTTGGCTCAAGGCCCGGCGTAAGATCGGGGCGCGGCACGCCATCGTAGTCACTGACTTCGATGTGCACGCCATGTGGCTCTGCCGCGCGGTGGACCGCTACTACCTGGCCACCGAGGAGGCCGCCGAATACATGGCCCGGGTCGGCGTGCCCCGGGAAATCCTGCGCGTCACCGGGATTCCCATTGATCCGGTCTTTGCCGTGGCCAAGGACCGCGTGGAGATGCGTCGCAAGCACGGGCTCGAGCCGGAGCGCGCAACGCTGTTGGTTTCGGCCGGCGGCTACGGTGTGGGACCGGTGGAGCGGCTGGTGGCGGACTTGCTCGCGCTGGGGCGGCCGTGGGAGATTGTAGCGGTGGCCGGTAAATCGGAAAAAATGCGCGTGCGATTGCAAGAGCTGGCGCGGCGCGGCGTGAAGCTTCGCCAAAGTGCGCGGTTGCACGTGGTGGGCTTCACCACGGAGATGGACGAGTGGATGGCCGCTGCGGACCTGCTGGTGGGCAAGGCCGGTGGGCTGACGGTGTCGGAGGCGCTGGCGCGGGGCGTGCCCATGGCGCTGGTCGAGCCAATTCCCGGGCAGGAAGAGCGCAATGCCGACCACCTGCTCGAGCACGGCGCTGCCATCCGTTGCAACAACCTGCCAGCGGCGCCGTGGAAGATTGCCCGGTTGCTGGACGACCCGGCGCGCCTGGCGCGGATGGCTGCAGCGGCGCGCGCCATGGCGCGGCCCGCCGCGGCGGCCGAGATCGCCGCGGAGACATTCGCGATGCTGGAGGAAAGCTAGCCGCACGCAATCTTTCTGTCATGCGACGCCATACACTGCTGATCGACGCCGACGACACGCTCTGGGAGAACAACGTCTTCTTCGAGAAGACGATCGAGGATTTTATCTCCCTGGTCGAGCCGCTCGGCTATGCCCGCGACTACGTCCGCCGCATCCTGAACGAGACCGAGCGGCGCAACATCCGCCAGCACGGCTACGGCGTGCGCAGCTTCGGCCGCTCGCTCGAGGAAACCTACCTGAAGCTGTCCGGGCACATGGCCCAGCGCAGCACCGTCACGCAGGTGAGCAAGATGGTCGGCGAACTGGAGCGCACCCCGCCGCACATCCTTGACGGCGTGCCCGACACCCTGGCCTACCTCACCGAGCGCCATCGCCTGATCCTATTCACCAAGGGCGAGCCCGCCGAGCAGGCCGCCAAGGTCGAGCGCTCGGGCCTGCAAGGTTTCTTCGAGGCCATCGAGATCGTGGCCGAGAAAAATGTGAATACCTACAAGACGCTGGTCAACCAGCACCACATCGTGAAGTCGCACGGCTGGATGGTGGGCAATAGCCCGCGCAGCGACATCAACCCGGCGCTGCAGGCTGGGCTTAACGCCGTGTTCATCCCGCACCACGCCACCTGGGAGGTCGAGCACGCCGAGTTGCAGAGCGGAGTGGGCAAGCTGGTGATCCTGCGCAGTTTTCGCGACCTGCGCGAGCATTTCTGAAAAAAGCTGTCGGTGGTCAGCCTTCAGTTGTCAGTTCGACCACCGCTGGCTATAGATTGCCGGTGCGGATGGGTGGTAGCTAAAATCGAAAAACTGAGTGCTGAGAACTGCAAACTGACAACTGACAGCTGAAAACTGAAGACTGAAGACCGAGGACTGGTGATGGACTGGCGCAAGGAATGGTTTGAATTTGACGACGTATCCTACCTGAACGTGGCCGGGCAGGGACCGCTGCCGCGCGTCTCGATCCGCGCAGTGCAGGCCGCCCTCGAGTGGAAGAAATTTCCGCACCAGCTGCCCGATTCAGCATATTTCGAGTTTCCCAACCGCCTCCGCGCGTCGGTGGCAAAGTTGATCGGCGGCGGGGCTGAAGAAGTGGCCCTGACGACCGGCGCAAGCGGAGGCCTGGCAGCCGTAGCGGCAGGCCTCGACTGGAAACCCGAGGACCAGGTGCTGATCGCGCGCGGGGAGTTTCCGGCGCACTTCACCACCTGGATGCCGATGGAGCAGGCGGGGCGCCTGCGGGTGAAGGCTGTGGCGCCGCGCGGACGGTTTATTGCCGCGGATGATTTTCTCGCCGAGATCGGTCCGCGCACGCGGCTGATCTCGGTGTCGCTGGTGCGGTTCGACGATGGGGCGCGGCTCGATACCGCCCGCGTGGCCGCAGCCGTGCACGCCGTGGGGGGCTATCTGCTGCTCGACGCCAGCCAGTGCGCCGGAGCCATGCCCATCGACGTCACCGCGCTGGGCGCTGACTTTCTGGTCTGCGCGGGCTACAAGTGGCTGCTGAGCCCGTACGGCACCGGGTTTTTCTGGGCGCGCGGCGAGCTGATCGAGCAGATGCGCGTGGGCCCGTTCTACTGGATGGCGCTCGAGGGCGCCGAGCAGTTTCACTCACTGACCTTAGACTCGTGGAAGCTGGCGCGCGGGGCGCGGCGCTGGGATTCGCCTGAGACCGCCAGCTTCTTCAACCTGGCGGCGATGGACGCTTCGCTCGAGTTCCTGCTAGGTGCGGGCGTGGAGACAATCTGGGAACACAACCGGCGGCTCGTCGAAGAGATGCTCGCGCGGCTGCCACTCGACCGCTGCGTGCTGGCCAGCCCGCGTGATCCCGCCCGGCGCGGCCCCTATGCCTGCGTCGCCGCGCGCCGGCCGGAAAGGACCGCGGCGCTCTACCAGAAACTGCGCGAGGCGAAGGTGATTGTCAGCCTGCGCGAAGGCGCGCTGCGCATCGCGCCGCACCTGTTCAACACCGAGCGGGACATCGACCGCTTGCTCAGCGTCCTCGCGGTCTAGGAGAGAGAACCCGGTGAGTGAACCACCAGGAGCCGGCTGGCCCCGCGTTGCCGTGATGGGCGCGGGCGCGGTGGGCTGCTACTTCGGCGGGATGCTGGCGCGGGCCGGCGCGGCCGTGACGCTCATCGGCCGGCGCGCGCACGTCGAGGCCATCGCGCGCCAGGGGCTGTTCGTCGAAAGCGTCCATTTCCAGCAGCGCGTGGACGTAGCCGCGTCCACCGAAGTCGAGGCGGCGCGCGACGCCGGGCTGGTGCTGTTCTGCGTGAAGACGCTCGACACCGAATCGGCCGCGAAGTCGCTCGCGGCGCACCTCGCCCCCGGCGCTATCGTGGTGAGTTTGCAGAACGGCGTGGACAACGTCGAGCGCATCCGCGCTGCCGCAGGAATCGAGGCTTTGCCCGCGGTCGTGTACGTGGCGGCGTCGATGCCAGCGGCGGGGCGGGTGAAGCACGCGGGTCGCGGCGACCTGGTGATCGGCCACGCGCAGCGCCGCGAGGAAGTGGCGCGGGTCGCGCAATGGTTCGAGCGCGCGGGCGTGCCCTGCCGCGTTTCCGAAAATATTCTCGGCGATCTCTGGGTCAAGCTCATCTTGAACTGTGCGGGAAATGCCGTCACCGCGTTGGGGCGCTCGAGTTACGGCCGCGCCGCGCGGAACGAGCTTTCCCGTCAGGTGATGGCCGCTACCGCTCAGGAAGCCATGGCCGTGGCGCGCGCCGCTGGGGTCGTGCCGCCGCCGATAGACCTGGTGGCCGCGGGACTCAAACTGGCGCAGGACCTGGGCGAGGCCACCTCCTCGACCGCGCAGGACATCCAGCGCGGGAAGCGCACGGAAATCGATGCGCTCAACGGCTACATTGCGCGGCGCGGCGCGGAGCTCGGCGTGCCCACCCCGGTCAACCACACCCTGTTCGCCCTCGTGAAACTCCTCGAAGAAAACCAGTAGGGCTCAGCGCCCAGTTCGCCCTGCGGTCATTCCGAGCGAAGCGAGGAATCCTTCGGTCTCAGGCGCCGGCATCCGGCTGGCGGCAGGGTGGCGCGCTCCCGCGCTGCGCTCGGGACAAGTTCCGCGCGCCGCGACACGACCTCGCGGAAGCAGGGTGCGGATCTGAAGTGTGCGCGGATTCTACCGGGCAATCATGTGGAACGGGATGTGCACGATGGCTTCGAGTTCGACGGGCGCGCCGCGGCGTTCCGCCGGGCGAAATTTCCAGCGCGCCAGCGCTTCCATGGCGTTCTGGTCGAGTTCGGGCTCCAGCCCGCGGACCACCTGGATGCTGTCCACCGAGCCGTCGCGGCGGATGACGGCGTAGAGCACGACCTCGCCTTCCACCCGGGCGTCAATCATCGAATTCGGATACCGGGGATCGACCTTGCGCAGCGGCACCGGGCCCGTCAGCTCGATGGAGGGCGCGGGCGCTCCGTCGGGCTGGCCCATCTCCACGAAGCTGAGCACCCAGCTCCCGGTCACGCTGGCCAGGTTGGGCATGTTGACGTGCAGGGTGTAAATGCGTCGCGGGCCGAAGATGGCTTCCGGAACGCTGCCCGGCTTCATGGCGCTGATGCTGGGCGTCGCGGGCGCGGGCTCCGGGTCGGGAGGTGGAGGAGTGGACTCGACCCTGGGCGCCGGCGCAGGGGGCGGAGGACTCGACGCGCTGCCGGAGCTGCTGAGACTCGAAGAGTTTGCATTGGGATTGCCGCCGCTGATGCTGAGATCGCGCAACGCGCCGCTGTCGCCGGTCCCGCCGGCGCCGGGCTGCGTCCGGCTCGCGCCCGGAGTGCCGCCCGCAGCTCCCGAAGTGCTGGGAGCGCCAGTCGGCGAGCCGCCCGGCGTGCCGGGCTGCCTGCCCTCCGGAGAAATTGAAACGCGCGCGGCCAGATTGCCGGACGGTGCAGGAAGATTTGAGGGGCCATCGTCCGGCGACGGGGAGATGGATACCAGGCGCTGCACGCCGGAATCACCGCCACCCGTGGCGGAACGCACATCTGGCGCTGCTCCGGCGTCGCCGGCCTGCCGCGGGCCAGTTCGTGGAACCACAGCCGGGCTCACCGGCATGCGCGGCCTGGCGTTGGCTATTTCACTTGATGCGATGGCCAGTCCGCCCAGCGCCTTTTCTTGGTTGGGCACGTCGGGCACCGGCACGTCGTCAGCAGGCCGCATCGCGGGTTTCTTCGGGCGCAGCCGGGCCAGCGCTTCACGGCTGATCTGGAGCTTCGGCTTGGTGGGGCCGGCCGCGTTGGCCCACTGCACGGTGTTGGGCATCGGCGGCAGAATCTTGGGCGGCGCCATCGGCCCGTCGGGCTGGATCAGAGTTCTCCGTGGGTGCGTGGGCATTTTCGGCGCGGAGATGATCGTCTGCCGCGGATGGTAGGCGTCGGCGCCGCGCCGCGGCAGTGGCAGACGTTTCTCCGACTCACCGGGCCGACGGGGCCGGGCAGGCGGCGCGGTAGGGTTGACCAGGGGCAGATCGCGGATCGGGCCGTAATAGGTCAGCTTGGTATCCGCCCTGGGCAGCAGCGGCTCGTGCACGGGCCGCAGAAAGCTCCACTGCGGGAACGGAAAGTATACCAGGGCGACGTGCAGCAAGGCCGAAACCAGCACCGTGCGCGTCGGCCAGTGCGTGCGCACCCAGGAATCGCGGAAGTAGGGCTCGCCCCGGAACTCCTTTGGCGCCTTCGGCCCCCCGAAGACCGCCCGCAGGCTGCTGGCCAGGATCTGCGAGCGGCTCTCCCAGGACACCTCGAAACGCGGCTCACGAAGCCGGTGGACTGGCGTGTGGGTAAAGAGCGCGAGCATAGAAGTACTATTATACCTCTCGGTCCGCCGGCGCTGCCGGGCCTGCCAGGCGGGCGGCGCTTATGTATAACGACTTGCCGAGTTTGAGACAATCTGCAACGATATCTAGCCGGGCCCGCCACGACAAGCAGCGATGAATGCTACCCTGCCATCCGCTTCACCGAACCGCGTTCCGCCCCGGCGCCTCTCCCGCTGGATGCGGCTCCTACTGATCGGAGTTGTCCTGCTGGTGGCGGCGGGGCTCCTCCTGCCGTATTTCCTCGACGTGGACCGCTACCGCACCCTGATCGCGGGGATCATCGAAAGCGAGACCGGGCGCAAGGTGACCATCGGCAAAATCCGCGCGCGCCTGCTGCCCAGCGTCGGCTTCGTTGTGCAGGATTTTCGCCTAAGCAATCCCCCGGGCTTTCCCCCGGGCGACCTGCTCGCAGTCGAAGCCATCCGCGGCAAGCTGACCTGGGGCCCGCTGCTGCGCCGGGAGCTGCGGCTAAGCGCCATCGAGCTGGTGCGGCCGAAGCTGATGCTGCTCGAAGACGCGCGCGGAAAGAATAATTACTCTTTTCCAGCCGGCGCTGGCAAGAGGACGAAGACGACCGAGGCGGCTTCCGCCCAGGGACTGCGTCTCTCTGACATCGAGCGAATCGGCTTGAGCGAAGCGGAGATCACAATCGGGCGAGTCGCCGGGCGCGAGAGCGTGGCGCCGCCCGCTCTGCGCCTGCGCAAGCTGAGCCTGAAGCTCGACCACGTCGCGCTCGATCCGCTGGACTTCAAGAAATGGCAGGGCGAAGCGCAGCTTGGCGGCGTGCTGATGGAGCTGGCCGCGTGGAAGGGTCCGATCGAAGTGCGCTCGGGCAGCCTGACGCTGCGCGAAGGCGGCATCGAGTCGGAGTTCCGCGTAGCCCTGGGTAAAGCAGCGGACTGCAAGGGCAGCCTGCGCGTGGCGGACCTGGAGCGCGCCGTGCCCACCTTCGAGCTGAGCACCGCGCAGCTCGATGTGGATCAGTTGCTCGCGGGGATGGCGGCGTCCGGCCCGGCCGAGCCGCATCAGCCAAAGGCCCCGCGCATCGAACTGGTGGCGCAGGGGCGCCTGGCCGCCGAGCGCATCCACTGGGCCTCGCTCACCGGCAACAACGCCAGCGCCGAGTTGCGCCTGTTCTCCGACCGCGTCGAACTCTGGCCGCTGACGGTTGAGCTCTACGGCGGCTCGCTGCAGATCTCCGCGCGCGCCGACCGCATGGTGACCCCCGAGCGTTTTTCCGCCAACGTGCAGGTGAGGAATGTGGACGTCGGAAAACTGCTTTCCGCTGCGTCGCCCGCCGCGCGCGGCAAGCTGAGCGGCACTGGCGAGCTCACCGTGCAACTGTTCGGCGCGCTGGGCGTTGAATGGCAGAAGTCGCTCTCCGGCTCCGGCAAGTTCGCCATCCGCGACGGCCACCTGCCCCGCATCAACCTCACTGGCCCGCTCGGCTCGGTGGCCAAAGTCGCCGGCCTAGCCGGGGAAACGCCCTTCAAAGTGATCCAGGGAGATCTGGCCGTCGCGCAGGCGCGCATCGCGAGCCGGCAGATTCACCTCGACGCGTCGCAGATCACCGCCGACCTGCACGGGAGCTGCGGCCTCGATAGCACGCTCGATTACGACGGCCAGGCCGTGGTCACGCCCGGCGCTGGCGGTGCGGGCGCGCCAAGCCCGGTGGACGCCATCGCCGGCATACTTGGCAGTGTGCTCAAGCGCAACGTCAACCGCGCCACCGTGCCCTTCGCCCTCCGCGGTACGCTCCGTGACCCGAAGATCGAGCCCGGCCGCAGCCTGCCCAGCATCGAGCAGGGCGTGCCGGCCCAGCCTCCCCAGGCGCAGCCCCAAAAGAAGCAAAGCATCATCGATCTTTTTCGCCGGCCGTAGCGGTGAGGAGGCGTGCTCCCGCTACGCAGCGAGGGAGAGGCGGTAGAAGCTGAGCGCCGCGTCACCCTGCTCGACCACGCGCACGCGCTCGAGATTGGTCAGGCGCTCTGGCGGAGCCCACGACGACACGGATCGCGCAGGGATGCGCAAGACTCGACGCGCCGCCGCGGCGCGGGTCGGGCGCGACGCGCGATCCTCCTGCGCGCGCAGGTCGCGCTTCAGGTGCTCGATGATCACGCGGCCACCGGCGGCCAGCAGCGCGGAGCGGTCGAGAAAATCAATCGTGCGGTCGTATTCCCCTTTTTCGGCGTAGGGCGGATCCAGGAAAATGATTTGCGGATGCGTTCCGGAGATGCGGGCGCGCGCGTCCAGCAGCTCGAGCCCGCGCAGCGCGTCGCTGGAGAGGATTTCGGCGCCCGCGCGAATGCCCAGTGACTCCAGGTTTCTGCGGATGAGCTGGACCGCAGCGGGATGGTTTTCGATGAAAATCACCTGGCGGGCACCGCGGCTGAGCGCCTCAATGCCCACTGCGCCGGTGCCGGCGTAAACGTCCACGAAAAAACAACCCTCGACGGCGGGCCCGAGGATGTCGAACAGTGTTTCGCGCAAGCGGTCGCTGGTGGGCCGCAGCGCGAGCCCGCGCAGGCTCTTCAGCAAGCGGCGGCGGTATTTTCCAGCGACCACGCGCATCGGCTACCCCACGGTGGCGAGCAGGTAGCGCCCCTGCCAGCTCGGGCCGAGCGAATCGAGCAGGCGGTGGCGCTCGGCGGCGGCCTCGGGATTTTCCACCAGCGCGAAGGCCTCCCGTCGCGCCAACTCCAGCAGTTCGCGGTCGCGCAGCGGGTTGGCCACGTGAAAGCCGAGCTCGCCGTGCTGCCGCGTGCCGAAAAATTCTCCCGGCCCGCGCAGCTTCAAATCGATCTCCGCGATTTCAAATCCGTCCGCGGTGCTCACCATGGTTTCCAGGCGAATCCGGGCCGGATCGCTGGCTTCCGGGGAGAGCGATTTCGGCGCTACAAGGATGCAGTGCGATTTTTCCGCGCCGCGGCCGATGCGCCCGCGGAGCTGGTGGAGCTGTGCGAGGCCGAATCGTTCGGCGTGCTCGACGACCATCACGGTGGCATTCGGCACGTCCACGCCGACCTCGATCACCGTAGTGGAGACCAGCACCTGGATTTCGCCGCGGCGGAAGCGCTCCATCACCTCTTCTTTTTCCTTGCTGCGCAAGCGGCCGTGCAGCAAGCCGAGTTTCAGTTGCGGGAAAACTTGCCTCGAGAGCCGCTCGTACTCCACGATCGCCGCCTTCAGCTCCTGCTTGGATTCCTCGATGACCGGATAGACGACGTAGGCCTGGCGGCCGCGGGCGACTTCGCCGCGCAATGACTCCCACACGCCGGGCAGGTGTGCGTCGGTGGTCCAGCGAGTCTCGACCGGAGTCCGGCCGGGCGGCAGCTCGTCAATCACCGAGCTATCCAGGTCGCCGTAGAGAGTGAGCGAGAGCGTGCGCGGGATGGGCGTCGCGGTCATCACCAGCGCGTGAGGCGCGGCTCCGCCCCTGGACCCTTTTTCGATGAGCTGCTTGCGCTGGAGGACACCGAAGCGGTGTTGCTCGTCCACGATGACTAGGCCCAGGCGCGCGAACTCAACGGCTTCTTCGATCAGCGCGTGGGTGCCGACCACGAACTGCGCCGCGCCACTGCGCACGTGCTCGCGCGCCGCCCGCTTCTCGGCGGGCTTGAGCCCACTGATCAGCAGCTCGACGCGGTAGCCGATGCGGGCGAAGACTCTGCGCGCGGAGAGGTAGTGCTGCACCGCGAGGATTTCGGTCGGGGCCATGAGGGCAGCCTGGCAGCCGTTTTCGATGGCAATGCTCGCCGCTTCGAGCGCGACGATGGTCTTGCCGCTGCCCACGTCTCCTTGCAACAGCCGGTTCATCGGCACGGGCCGCTCGAGGTCCGCGCCGATTTCCGCCAGCACGCGCTTCTGCGCCTCGGTGGGCTTGAACGGCAGGATGCGCTTGAGCGCCTCGCGGATTCGCTCTTCGCGCACGCGGAAGGCGATGCCGGCGGCCTGGCGCGTCTGCTGGCGGCGCAGCGCCAGGCTGAGCTGGTAGAAGAAAAACTCCTCGAAGATTAGCCGCTGGTGCGCGGGCGAGCGGAACGAGTTGAGCGTCTCGACGCTTTCGGTCAGCGGCGGGAAGTGCACGTAGAGGAGCGCGTCGCGCCGCGAAGGGAAGCGGTAGCGCTCGAGCAGCGCAGCAGGCAACGCGTCGGGGAGGCCGGTAGGCAGGTTCCCGAGTGCCTGGTAGATCACGCGGCGCAGCGTGCGCGTGCCGATGCTCCCAATGGCTTCGTAGATGGGCACGATGCGGCCGACTTCGGTGGAATCGGCGGCGCCATCCCCGAGTAGCTCGTACTGCGGGTTGATCATCTCCAACCGCGCGGGCCGGTAGGGATCGATGTCCACCTTGCCGTGCAGCACGATCCGCTGTCCGGCTTTGAAGCGGCCTTCGAGGTAGCCGCCGTGGAAGAACTTGCAGTGCAGCACGCCGGTGGGGTCACGCACCATCAGATGATAGACGGCGTTGCGGCTGCGCGCGAAACGCACCACGCCGCCGCTCACGACCTCGGCCTGCAGCGTACACGCGTTCCCCGGCACAATCTCACGGATCGTGGTGAAGCGGATGCGGTCTTCGTAGCGGAACGGCAGGTAGCCTAGCAGGTCTTCCACCGTGAGGATGCCGCGCTCGGCCAGAAGTTGGGCGCGCTGCGGGCCCACACCCTTCAGGTACATGACCTCGCTCTGCAGCGCCTGACTCATCGCCGTCCCTTATATCATTTTACGTTAGGGAGTTTATTCCCGAGCCCCCGCGACCCGGCCGCCGGCCGAAAACCGCCGGATACTTGCGCCAGGCATGTGCGTATGGATAGAGTGGCCCTTCTGCCGGAACCCAGGTGCCCGGTCTGAACGCTTCGGGCTTCGGGTCGGCAGCTTCCCGCAGGCGAAGTGGCGCGCTCCCCAAACGAGACGCGGAGGAAACAGTGGCCGAAGACCGCTTGGAGTCCAAAGACCTGAGGGTTCTGCTGCTCTGGATTGTGATTGGCCTGGCCGGCGCGGGCGTAGCCTTCAAGTACTTCTTCCGCGCGTTCCCCGAGGCGGCGGTGGACTTTCGGGTATCGCGGCCGGCGGCGCTCGAAGTGGCGCGGAATTTCCTGACCGCGCAGGGAGAGAAGCTCGGTGACTACCAGTCCAGCATCGTGTTCCGCGTGGACGACAACGCCAAGACCTACCTCGAGCGGGAGGTCGGCCTGGAGCAGGCCAACCGGCTGATGGCCGCGGAGGTGAGCGTCTGGTACTGGGACGTGCGCTTTTTCCGTCCCGGGCAGAAGGAAGAATTCAATGTACGCGTCAGCCCTGCGGGGCGCGTGGTGGGGATGACCCATACCATCGAGGAGGCGCGCGCGGGCGCTTCGCTCGAGCGCAACGCCGCACGCGCCAAAGGCGAAGCGTTCCTGAGCCGGCAATACGCCGGCTTGGCGGGCTATGACTATCTCGCCGAGGAGGCCAACTCCACCGAGCGGCCCAACCGCCGCGACTGGAGCTTCACTTGGGAACGCCACGGATTCAAGGCGCCGGCGCGCGAGGGCGGCGCGCCTTACCGCCTGCGCGTGACGCTGCAGGGCGACCAGATCGGTGCCAGCGAGGAATTCCTGAAGGTACCCGAAGCATGGCAACGCGATTACGAGCGCCTGCGCTCGAGCAACTTTCTCTACGAATACATTGCCCTGGTGCCCTACGGCATGCTCTACGGCGCGCTGTTCTGGTACCTCTACGACCTCGCCCGGCGCGGGCTGCTGCGCTGGAGCTTGGCGCTGAAGATCGGCGCGGTGGTCGCCGTGCTGTTCTTCGTCAATAGCGTCAACGAGTGGCCGCTGATGCGCGCGAGCTACGATACGAATACATCTTACGCGGGCTTTTTCGCCAGCCAGATGGTTAAGGCCGCCCTGGTCAGTCTGATCGGGGGACTGAGCGTGGCGGTGGCGCTGGCCGGGGCCGAGCCGCTCTATCGCCGCAACCAGCCGGACCAGCTCCGGCTCAACGTGATGTTCCGCCTGCCGGGGATCCGCTCGAAGGAGTTCTTCCGCTCCTGCGTGATCGGGTTGGGTCTGGCCGCCGGGCACATCGGCCTCGTCGTGCTGTTCTACCTGATCGGCGGAAAGTTTGGCGTTTGGGCGCCGCAGGAAATCAATTATACCAACGTGGTTAGCACGGCCCTGCCCTGGGTTTTCCCGCTGACGATCGGCGTTTTCGCCGCCACCAGCGAGGAGTTCCTCTTCCGCCTGTTCGCCATCCCGCTGCTGCTGCGGTTCACGCGCTCGCGGTTTCTGGCCGTGGTGCTGCCGGCGTTTGCATGGGGTTTTCTCCACAGCAGCTACCCGCAGGAGCCGGGCTACATCCGCGGGATCGAGGTCGGGCTGATCGGGATCGTCGCCGGCGTGGTCATGCTGCGCTGGGGCATCCTGGCCACGCTGGTCTGGCACTACACGGTGGACGCGCTGCTGATCAGTTTATTCCTGCTGCGCTCCACCAGCCTCTATTTCCAAGTCTCCGGCGCGCTCGTCGGCGCGGGGGTGCTGATCCCACTGGCGGTTGCCGGGGCATTCTATCTTGCGCGGCGCCGGTTTGAAGCCGATGAATCGTTGCTGAACCGCGCCGAGCCGCTGGTGGAAACGGCTCCTGCTCCCGCGGCCGCTGCTGTCGCGCCGGGTCGCGCCAGCTACGAGGCGCTGACCTCGCGCAGCCTGGGGATCGTGCTGGGCTGCGGTGTGGTTGGCGCGGTGCTGCTGATTGCCGTGAAGCCGCACACCATCGGCGACTTCGTGCGCTACAAGATTATCTCCCGGGAAGCGGCGGCCCAGGCGGACGGTGTCATGCGACAGCACAAGATTGATCCCGCGAAGTTCCGCCGGGTGGTCACGACGCAGGACACCTTCAACGGCTACGCCAATGAGTATTTGCGGCGGCAGGTGGGCATCGAAGGCGTCAACCGGCTCTATCAGGAAAAGGTGCCGTCGGCCTTCTGGCACGTGCGTTATTTCCGCGATGGGCAAAAGGAAGAGTATGCCGTGCTCCTCCGCGCCGAGGGCGGTTTGCACTCGCTGCATCATCAGCTTGAGGAGAAAGCCCCTGGCGCTAACCTGGCAAAAGAGGAGGCTCAGGCGCGGGCGGAATCTTACCTACGCGAGGAGAAAAAGCTCGACCTGGCGAAGTGGAAGCCGGTCGAAGCCAAATCCGACAAGCGTCCCGCACGCACCGATCACACCTTCACCTGGGAAGAGCTCGAAGCAATCGGGGAAGCGCATGTGCGCGCGGAAATCGAAGTGCAGGGCGACGAGGTCTCGGGCTACCGCGTCTTCGTCAAGATTCCCGAGGAATGGGAGCGCCAGCAGAAGAAGACCACGCTGACCTCGAGCATTTTCCTCGTCGGCCGGATCGTGTTCTATGGGGCGCTGGCCATCACCGTGCTGGTGCTCTTTTTCAGAAATCTCAAGCAGCAGGCCGTGCCCTGGCGGCGGGTGGCGCGCTGGGCGCTGTGGGGTTTGCTGGCCACGGCCATCACCACGGCCAATAGCCTGCCGGAATTGTTGTCCCGGTATCCCACCGAGTTTCCGTTCAAGACCTACGCGGCCATTCTGATCATCAGCGTTCTCCTGCTTGTGGCTGCCACCTATTCGGCGCTGTTTTTCCTGTTCGGACTGGCGTGGTTTTTCCTGGCGCGCGTCTTCGGCGAGGAGCGCCTGCCGTCGTGGACCGGCATGCCCGCGGTTTTTTACCGCGATGCTTTCTGGCTGGCTGCGGCGGGCAGCGTGGCGGTGCTGGGGTTGGGGCGCCTGCCGTTTCTGCTGGCGCGCGTCTGGCCCACGGCGCGGAAGCTGGTAGAAGCCCACCTGCCCATGGGTATTGATACCTATGTGCCCGGGGCGCAGGCCATCGGCGGCGCGATTTCGAGCGGGCTTTTTATGGCCGGCCTCGTCGCGCTCGCGGCGGGGTTCATCGCCGGCTACGTCCGCCAGCGATGGATGCAGGTTGGCCTCATCGTGTTGCTGGCCATGGTGCGGGCCGGTGACTGGGGCAGCCCAGCGGATTATGCCAAGCGCGTTCTGGTGCAACTGGTATTCCTGGGAGTGGCCTGGTGGGGCGTGACGCGCCTAGTGCGGTTCAACCTGCTCGGCTATTTCCTGCTTGCTGCGATCCTGACGCTCGTCGGCGCGGCGGTGCAACTGCTCCAACAGCCGCACCCATTCCTCCATGCCAACGGTATTGCCGTGGTCGTGGCGGCGGTGGTGCTGCTGGCCTGGCCGCTGATGGCCTGGCGCCGCGCGGTCGCGCCCGCAGCGAGCCCGGCGGGACCGCCTGCCTGAGCCGTGCCGCGTTGGGGCGAATACCTGGCGGCCATTTTCGGCGGGAACATTGTTTATTTTCTGCTGGAGCCGTCTCTTCCCGCTGCGCTGCGTCACCAGAGGTTTCAGGTGGACGCAGGGCTTGCGCTCGACTTCGCGTTCTGCGTGGCCGTCTACGGTTTGATTCGTCTGCTCACCCGCAGGAGTCGCGTGGCGCGCTGAAGCACGTCGCTACAAATCCCCCGTGGCGCTGGCATCTTGCCGGCGTATTTCTCCCTCGGCGGTAAAACGCGACACTACCGGCAGGATGCTGGCGCTACGCCGCACTGGCTTGTGTAGCGGCGGCCTTCAGGCCGCCATCCGGCGGTGGCGGAAGATGTTGCTCAGGACATAGGCGGCGGGACCTGCGGCGATGAGCACAAGGCCGACCGTCAGCGCGCTGATCGAGCCGATCTGCTCATCATGGTTGCGTACGACGGCCGCCGCCATCAACGCCAGCGGCGCGATGCCGATGGCCACTGCTCCGAAGAGGCCTCCCGGGACCCGGTAGGGCCGAGGGAGTGCGGGCTCGCGGATGCGCAGCGCCACCAGCGCCCAGAACTCCAGCAGGATGCTGAGCCCGGTGAGCAGCACGTCCAGGATCACCAGGCGCTCGAAGCCCAGCGTCAGCGCCGCAGCCCAGCCCACCGCGCAGAAAACAATCGCCACCCATGGCGCGCCGGTTTTCGGATGGCGCCGCGCAAAGACCTTCGGTAAGAAACCGTCTTCGGTCATCACCAGCGGGAGCCGCGAAAGGGAAAGCATCAGCGCATTGAACGAGCCGATGGCCCCGATCACGCCGCCGAGAGTCACGGCGATGGCGAGCCCTTCGCCGCTGACGGTCCGCGCGACGTCCACCCAGCCGCCGGTGGACCAACTGTTGGGGTCTATGCCTGTGCGCGCCACGGCCAGAATCGGCAGAATGTAGCTGAGCACTACCAGCAAGACCGCGCCCAGCATGGCTCGCGGATATGTGCGCTGCGGGCGATCCACTTCTCCAGCGATCGTGGAGACGTTGTCCCAGCCCATGTAGTTCCACATGGCAATCAAGATCCCGCCGAGAATGTCCACGTGTCCGAGCGGAACGTGCGCGGCTCCGGAGGAAGATCGGTGCAACACTGCGAAACCCATCAGCACCACAAACGGGCCCAGCAGCACCACCGTCATCAGCACCGAGCCGCCGCCCACCGCGCGCGTTCCACAGATGTTCCAAAGCGTGCACACCGCGATCATGCCGAAGCCCAACAGCGTTGCCCGGTAGCCACGCGTAAGCGCGGGAGCAAGGTGGCCGAGATACCAGACGAAGAGCGTCGGGTAGAGGGCCATGTCGAAGATGCTGCCCAGCAGCGTCAGCCAGGCTTCTTGAAACCCCCAGAAGCGGCCCATGGCGCGGCGCACCCAGGCGTAGAAGCCGCCTTCCTCAGGCAACGCGCTGGCCAGCTCGCTGACCATCAGCGCCGTGGGAACGCTCCAGAGCAGCGGGGTTAAGAGAAGGATCAGCAGTGTGCCGGCGTAGCCGGCCTTCTGGACGACGTCTTCGAGCCCATACGGGCCACCGGCCACCATGAAGTAGGTGGCGGCAATCAGGGGCAGAAGCGTGAGTTTGCCGCGCGTGCCCGCCGGGGAAACTTCCCCGCCCGAGCCGCGCGCTGCGGGCCGGTTCGCGCTCAACTGCCTGCTTCCTTGACGCGCATGCCATCCTTATAACACTCTAGAAGCGCCTTGAGATGTGGTGGCATCCAGCGAGATGCCGGGCAGATACTGTCAATCTGAGCGCAGCGATCGAGGATTCCAGCCTCGCCGGAAGGAATCCCTCCGGAGCGATTTCCCGCACGGATGCAAACCCTCGGGATTCGGATTGACGGATGGCATGCTGTATCGCGCAGGGTCGCGTACCATTGGCGTTTCGCCGGCACCACACTGGCTCTTAGCGGCGTCTCTGGGTGGTATGAAAAACGGGATGTGGCTGCTCACCCTTTCTTTTTACATACGTCTACCCTGATGGAACCCGGCTGCCCCCGGTTCCGGGGGTGTTCTGCAGAAGCGTCTGGAAGGATGCGCATCTCCGCCGGGCAGACGGCCAGCGCCGTGAGGACACCGGGCAGCGACGCCCGCAGCGCTGCAGGAGTTAGCCGGCGCAGTGGCGCGGAAAGAGAAGCATGCCGCTTACGGGAATTGCGTTAGCCTTGCAAGTGGATCGGGGCCAGGCGAGTTGTGGAGAACGCAGCCGAACCACAGTGAGAGCGGTGCCCGGAGAAGACGAGAAGGGGCTGATCCTCGCGGCCCAGGCGGGCAACCGCACCGCGTTTGAAGAACTCGTGCGCCGCTACGACCGCGACGTCCTGCGCCTGGCGCTCAACATCCTGCGCCGGCCCGAAGAGGCCCGCGATATCTATCAGGAAGCGTTCCTCAGAGTTTATAAGAACCTGCATCGCTTCCGCTTCGAGTGCAGCTTCTACACCTGGGTCTATCGCATCGTGACCAACGTTTGCCTCGATCATCTGCGCCGGCGCAGCAGCCGCCCCGAAGACCAGGCCCCTGAGATGGCCACCGGCCAGCGCGACGACGCCCCGGCGGACTTTTTCGACCGCCAGCAGGAGAACCGCACCGCCGCCGATCCCGAACGCCACCTGCTCGGTAAAGAGATCGGGCGGCACATCGCCGCGGCACTGGCCCTGCTTTCGCCGCGCGAGCGCATCGTCTTCGAGATGAAGCACTACCAGGGCTTGAAACTCCGTGCCATCGGTGAAGCGCTGGGCACCACTGAAGAGACGGTGAAGAATTCGTTGTTCCGAGCGACCCGGAAGCTGCGCGTCCGGCTGGAGGGTCTGCTAGGAGAGATCACGGCAGGAAAGAGGGTAATGAGATGAGCGGCCCGGTTTCCTGTCACGAGAACGAAGGCCTGCTGGTGTTCTACGTTTGCGACGAGCTCGCGCCGGGCGAACGAGCCGCGGTCGAGCAGCACATCAGCGGCTGCGCCGCCTGCGCGGCGTCGCTGGCGCGCGAGCTGCGCTTGCGCCAGGCCGTTGCGGCCGCCGAGCAGCCCGCGGACAAACTCGACCCGTCTGATCTACTGCTGGCGCAGTGCCGCAGCGAGCTGGCCGAAGCATTCGATGACGCCGAAGCGAAGCGCGCGCGGCAGGGATGGCTCACGGGGCTGCGTCGGGCGAGCGGGCTGTCCGGGAAACTCTTGGTGCCTACGTTTGTACGGCACCCGGCGTGGAGCGCGGCCGTATTGATTCTGGTCGGCGTGATGGCGGGCCGACTGGCGCCGGAGTGGTTCCCGGTGCAGGTCACGCCGGCGGGGAAGCCTGCGATGACCGTTTCTGCGGCGCCGAAGCTTTCCGATCAAGACCTGCAGACCATGGGTATCGCCAACATCAACTGGGTTCAAGAGGGCGCTTCCGGACCGCCCAGCGTGGAGCTGCATCTGACCGCGGAAAAGCCGCTGGTCGTGCAGGGCACCCCGGATGACACGGACGTGATGCGCGTGCTCACGTTCGTGATCCAGAACGGCCAGCGGTTTGACTCCGGCGTGCGGCTCGACTCAGTGGACGTGCTGCGCACGCGGTCGGGCGACGGCGAGGTCCGCCGCGCCCTGTGCGCCGCGGCGCGCAAGGACCGCAATCCGGGTGTGCGCCTGCGGGCGCTCGAAGCGTTGCGCGGGTTCGAGCAGGAGGAAAACGTCCACCAGGCGCTGCTCGATGCCCTGCTCACGGACGATTGTCCGGGCGTGCGCGTCGAAGCGATCAATTCCCTGGTCGGCTCGCTGCGGGCCGCCAGCGAAAAGGTGGCCGCGCCCGGCGACCCGCGCCTCCTCCAGGTGTTGCGCGACCGCGTAGAGAAGGATCCGAATAACTACATCCGCATGCAGAGCGCGGCCGCCATTCGCCAGCTCGGCCCGCACGAGACGCACTGAAAACCGTTCAGGAAGCCCGGACCGGCGCAAAGCCGGCGGGGCAAGCCGGGAGCCGGCAAGAAGCTAGATCGAAATCATGCTCGAAAGATTTCCAACCCGTTGGTTCACGCGGCTGCTCGCGGCTTCCGCCGCGCTCGTTCTGCTCGCCGGACCGGCCGCCGGACGCAGATCGCGGGCTTCCAAGCAGCCCGGTGGCGAAGGCCGCCGCGTGGTGGAGGAAAAGACCGGCACGGTGCCCACGCGGGACGGCCTGCGGCTGCGCCTGGTCGCTGATCTCGGCAACGTCCGCATCCTCACCACGCAGTCCGGTCAAGTCAGCTACAGGGTTCGCGTGGAGACGGACGCCCGCGATCCCGAGGCCCAAAGCCTCGTCAAGCAGTATCAGGTCACCGCGCGCAGCAGCCCGGCCGGAGTGCAACTGACCGGCGAGGTGCCCTCGCCGGATGCCGCGTCGCGACTCATTGTGAACATCGAAGTGAATGTGCCGCGCAAGTATAGCCTCGACGTGCTGACCCAGGGCGGAAACATCGAGACGCAGGACATTGAGGGCCACGTAAGCCTGGTGACCTCCGGCGGAAACATCACCGCCGGGCGCATCGGCAGCGAAGGACCAGCGGCGCGACCCGCCGCGGCTTCCAGTGGGCCGCAGGCGCGCCTGGAGACCGCCGGCGGCCACATCACCGTGCTGGACGTTAACGGGGATTTGCGCGCCACGACGGCTGGAGGTCACATCTCCACCGCCAACGTCCAGGGCGATGCGGTGCTGCGGACTGGCGGTGGGCACATCCGCGCCGGCACGATCCACGGCAACGCGCAACTGGACACAGGCGGCGGCAACATTTCCGTGCAGCGCGCCAGCGCCAAGGTCGTGGCCTCCACCGGCGGCGGCCAGATTGACTTCGGCGAAGCCGCCGGCTCCATTCGCGCGCGCACCGGCGGCGGTGGCATCCGCGTGCTGCGCGTGGCGGGGCCCATGCAACTCGAGACCGGGGGCGGAAGCATCTTCCTGACCAAGGTGCAGGGTGCGGTGCGCGCTTCGACCGGCGCGGGCACGATCACCGCGTGGTTCAATCCGGAGGAGGAGAAGCCTGGCTCCACGGAGAAACTTCTGGTTCGCGCCTTCCGTGCCTCACAACTGGAATCTGGCCAGGGCGACATCGTCGTGTATCTCCCCCGCGAACTGCCCATCACGATCGAAGCCATCATCGAAATGTCCACTGACCACCGCATCGAGGCCGATCCCTCCCTGCCGATCAAGCTCAGCTATCTGACCTCCAGTGGGGGCGCGCGCGGCGTCCGTGGCGAATGCGCGCTAAACGGCGGCGGCGAGACCCTGCGGCTGAAAACCGTCGCCGGAAACATTCGCCTGCGCTACAGCGACACCGACCCGCGAGCCCGGCTGAACCAGGAGCAGATGGAGCAGCTCCGGCAAAGCATGGCCGGACAGCAGCAGCGGCTCGAAGAGATGATCCACCAGCAGCAGAGAGAGATTCAGACCCAGGCCGAGCATCTGGCGCACAAGGCGGTCGAAAAACAAAAACTCGAGGAGCGCGAGCCAGGCCGGCTGGAGGAATGGCAACGTAAGATGGAAGGAATCTGGTGGGGTGGGCTGCGCGTAAGTTCCGAGGCGCAGCAGAGGAAGCTGATCAGTTCGGTGCACCCCGCCTATCCCGACGTGGCCAAACAGGCCGGGGTGCAGGGCTCCGTGGTGTTGAAAGTTTTTATCGGCAAAGACGGCAGCGTTCAGGAAGTCAAGGTTCTCTCCGGCGAGCCGGTTCTATCGGAGGCCGCGGCGCAGGCGGTGCGGCAGTGGCGTTACCAGCCGACCGTGGTCGAGGACAGACCGGTGAATGTGGTCACTACCGTTACCGTGGAGTTCAAGCTAAAGTGAGTCGAAAGAAGAGTTTCCGAATCCGTTCGGGGGGGTCCAGGGGCCAAGGCTCGATCCATTTCTGAGCTGACAGGGGTGAGGAAATGCGCAGACTAGTAGTGGCTCTGGTGGCAGTGGCTGCGGCGACGGTTCTGGCCGCACCCGGTTTCGCTTTCGACGAGGTCTTCCTACAAACCTACCCGCTGCCGGCCGGCGGCAGCTTCCAGCTTCAAAACGTGAACGGGTCGGTGCAGGTGAGCGGCTGGGACCGCGACGAGGTGGAGGTGTACGCGGTCAAGACCGCTCAGGGCAACCCGAAGGATCTCCGGCGCGTGAGCATCGAGGTGCAGGCGCAGGAGGGTTCAGTCGCCGTCCAGACGCATTTCCCGCATGACGACGGCGTCGAAGTCTTCGTCGAATACCACATCCGCGTGCCGCAGCGCATCGAGCTCCGCCAAGTCGCCACGGTGAACGGCGCGGTCCGCGTCTTCGGCGTGGACGCGGCGGGCGAGCTGCGCTCGGTGAACGGCAACATCGAGGTGTTTGACAGCTCCGGCCGGCTGAGCGCGCACACCACCAACGGCAACGTGCGTATGGAGCTGCACGGGGTCGAGGGCAGCGCGCCGATGAGTGTGGACACCATGAACGGATCGGTGCTGCTGGCGCTGCCGCCGGGCACCGGTGCCGACCTCGACGTGCGCAGCCTCAACGGCGACTTCCGCTCCGAGCTTCCCGTGACGCTACAGGGCTCCTCCGGCTCGCGCGAATTTCATGGGCGACTGGGATCGGGCGGCAGCCCGCTGCGCCTCCGAACCATCAATGGCAGCATCCGCGTGGCCAGCCTGCGGCCCGGGGTCTGAAGCGGCGCGCGGTTCGGCTCTGCTCACCGCGCCGCGTGAGGCGCGTCGAACTACAGTAGGAGGCAGCAATGAGAAAGCATTCTTACTACTTCATTCTACCTGGTCTGCTGTTGGTGCTCGTGCTGGTGGCACAGCCGGGCAACGCCGTGGCCCAGGACGTCGACAAGGCTCTGGCGCAGGCCGAAGAGGCCGTAGGCCGCGTGCAGGGGATCTGGCTCGACGAGGGCGAGCGCGGCTGGCTCGGCGTGGGCATCGCTGAGGTCACCGCCGAGAAGGCGAAAGAACTGAAACTCTCCGCGGTGCGCGGCGCGCTCATTACCGAGGTCGAGGAGAACAGCCCCGCGGCCAAAGCGGGGCTGAAGGCCAACGACGTCATCACCGAATACAACGGCCAGCGCGTCGAGGGCAGCGCACAATTCCGCCGGATGATCCGGGAAACCCCCGCCGGCCGCACCGCGCAGCTGACCGTGTGGCGCGAGGGCCGCTCGCAGAACCTCTCGGTCGAACTGGGCAACTTCCACGAGCAAATGGGGAAAATGGCAAAGAAGGACGCCTCCAAGGAGTTCCACTTTGACTTCAAGATGCCGGAGTTCGGCCCCCACGTCTTCACGATGTTGCACACCCCAATACTGGGCATCGGTGCCCAGGACCTCAGCGGCCAGCTCGGCTCTTACTTCGGTGCGCCCGACGGCGAAGGTGTGCTGGTCACCGAAGTCCGGTCCGGCACACCGGCCGAGAAAGCGGGCTTGAAGGCCGGCGACGTAATCATCAAGGTCGCCGGCGAGCGTGTGCGCAACGTCGGGGAGCTGCGCGAAAAGCTACACGAGAAGCATGAGGCGAAGACGGTCGCCATCGGCGTCCTGCGCAAGGGCGCGGAGACATCGGTCAACGTCGAACTTGAGCAGCCCAAGCCCCCGGCCGATCGCAAGCGCACCATCAGCCGCCGCAGCGCCATCTAGTCTGAATCTCATACGTTGCTTCATTCAACCGGGCCGCCCGGGCCAAAGCCCCGGCGGCCCGTTCTTCTAGCCGGCGCTTGTAGCTCGCTGGCTTGCCTTGATTCCTGCAGCGCCGCCGTCCCGGTGGCGCTTATTTTGCGCACACTTCGGCGGAGTTGGAAGCGGGTCGAAAAGGCGCCGGCAAGTTGCCGGCGCTACGGAAGGCGTCCCTGCAATACCGAGCTCGGGCTATTCGCGGACGATGACCGCTTTCGAGGCGGGAACGCTGAGGCGCACCAGGCGGTGGCCGGCGTCGAAGTAGAGATTGATTTCCAGGTCGGCCGTGCGCACGCGGAGAAGCTGCAAGGTGGTGCCCTCGACCGTTTGTGCCCCGAGCGACTCGACGCTGATGCTGCCCGGGGTCATTTCCTGCGGGATCAGCACGGGGAAGGTCTGCGCGCCCTTAGCGTTCCAGTCGTAGAGCCGCGCGAGGATGGCGTAGTGGTGGTAGAGGTTGTTGTCGAGGATGACCACGCGCGGCGAGCCGAAGGAAAGCTCGTGGACGAAGGGCTGTGCGCCTTCCATTTGCAGCGTGGACTTCGCGGTGCCCTCGCGAAACTCCACGCTGGCGGCGGCCTTCTTCTGCGCCTGCGTGGACCATTCGTAGTGCAGCGGGGTGCCGTCGGGCGTGAGCACAAGCCGCGCGGTGACTTTCATCGCGGCGCTGCCGGGCGCACGGACCTCGGTGGTGCCCCGCGCGGTCCACTCCGTGCCCGCGCGCGCGACCTCGAACTCCTCCGAGCCGACCGGCTGCCCGTCGAGCAGGATGCGGAATCTGCCTTTGTCCTCGGCGAGCACGGCCGGCGAGTTCGCGGGCTTTTTCCCCTGCGGGCCGGCCGCCAGCGCCGGGGCCAGCCCGAGGCAGATGCCCAGGCTGAGGGCCGTCAGAACTTTCGGTAGAGCCAGAGACCGGTTCATGCCTTCACCTTTCCTGTAGAAGCGTCCGCGGTGCCGGGCCCCCGAGCGAGAATGCCCAGCGCGAGGATTTGCTCGACGACCAGGCGCGGGTCGGCGCTGCTCTCTACGCGGTGGTCGGCCTGCTGGTAGAACGGGAGCCGCTGGGCGTAGAGCTGCTGGAAGCTGCCTTCGTCGCGGAAGAGCGGGCGATCGGTCATCGTGACGCAGCGCGCGAGCAGCTCCTCAATCGGGCAATCGAGCCAGATCACGACGCCGGCCAGCCCGCCTCCCGGTCCCCCCGCACCTTCCGGAACACTGCCGCCCCGCAGCAGCGCGACATTCTGCGGTTGCGCGAAAGTTCCGCCGCCGAGCGCGAGCACGGTGGGCCGGCCCTGTTCAGCCGCCTCGCCCAGCACCTGGAGCAAAAGTTCCTGTTCCATGGCGCGGAAGGCAGGCTCGCCCAGGCGCTCGAAAATCTCGGTGATGCGCAGGCCGGTGTGCTCTTCGATGCGCGTGTCGAGGTCCACAAAGTGCCAGGCCAGGTGGCTGGCGAGCAAGCGGCCGATCGTGGTCTTGCCGCAACCCATGAAACCGGCAAGCGAAATCAATCGGGGTTTTGGTGTGGCGCCGGCAGGCGGCATGAAATTGGGCGCGTTTCCCGGCCGAAAGATCGGCGCCTCCGGTGAAAAGATCCGGGACACCGACGGCCCGTCAGTCGCGCTTGCGAATTTTGATTGTACCACTGAAAGAGGAGAGCTCGACCTTGGCGTGGCCCTCATTGAAGGTTCCCAGAATGCTCTTGGAGAGTCTCGGGAGGGACTGGTGCCTGCCATGCGGGTCGGGCTTGAGGTTGGCCTGGTTCTCGACCTCGCCCTTCAGCGAAGTGGCGCTCAGATCGAACGAATCCGTGTCTGAGAAGCGGACTTCAATCAGGCCGCTATGGTTCTTCAGGATGTAGATGCCGCTGCGGCGGAAATCGCCGTCGAAGAAGATGTTGCCCGAGGTGGTCTGCACGCGCACGTTGTCCATCTGCGGCTGGAACAACTGCACGTTGCCGCTGATCGAGGTGACGTTGATGCGGCCCAGGCAGCGGGTGCACGTGATGGTGCCGCCCACGGTCTTGACCACCAGGTAGCCGCCCACCTCCTCGAGCTGCACATCGGCCGCGACGGTCTCAAAACTCAGATCGCCGTACACGCGTTCGACCACCACGAGGCCGGAATCGGTGCGGATCTGTAGCTGAGTCTCTTCCGGGACGGTGATCTGATAGTCGGCATCGAGTTCGGAGGACTTCACGTTTTCCGAGAGGATGTGCGTGAACACTTCGATACGGTTGTCGGCCTGCTCGGTGTCCACCTCGACCTTGTCGCTGGCGTGGTTGCCGATGACCACGACCTCGGCCTTCTTCCAGGATTTTACCTCGATGCGCCCGCGGACGTTGCTGTTCACAGTCACGACCGGGCGCCCCTGCACGGTGAAATGCTTCTCGATGCGGTGGGCGGAAGCCGGCGCGGCCAGCGGCAGGAGCAGCGCCGCGGTCAGGGCCAGCGGGATCCCGCACAGACGTGTCACGAGCTGGGCTGTCGTGTTCATTAGTCCCCCGTTGCGCCGCGATCCACCATCATGGCCAGCAGCTCGGCCTTCTGCTGGTACGCCGCGTAGAGATACTCGCGGGCCAATTCG
>JBGPZW010000128.1:0-9890 GCA_041493955.1 Terriglobia bacterium | reverse complement strand
GACGAGATCTGCATCCATTTGCAGCCTGGCTCCGAGCCAGTTGGCCAGCGCGGCGGTTGAATTCTGATGATCCAAAGAGTACAGCGGAAACGCGAAGGCAAAGATCAGCCCGAAGACCAGCGCTCTGTTCGTGAACTCCCAGTTTGTAGCTCTCATAGATCGCAAAGTATCCTCGCCGGAGATGAATGTAAAGCTATGTCCCGTGCTCCGGTGACTTGGTGATCCGGGGATCAGCCCCGGCATGATTTCGTGAAGCGATTTCACACTCACTAATTGACTTCGTCAGACGCCTGCTCGTTGAGACCTAACGTCTAACTCCCCCGAAGTCCGCATCTGGGGTAAGCAGGGCAAGCGCAGCGGGTCCACACCAGCAGGCCTTGAAAACTCCTGCCGCCCTGCTCTTGCATTTGCGCTCGCGTTGGCTTCAGCGGCAGCTCGTGATACACTCTCCGTCAATTATCCAAGTCTAGCTAAAAGTGGCCAGCGTTTTTCCCCAAACGCTAAACAATCGGAGGGTTGTTATGAACCAGCCATCCGGCCCTCAAGACTCTCTGGTACTCTCTTACCTCAGCCTGCGGAAGGCCGTTGGGTTTATCGGAATCGCGCTTCCCTTCGTCCTGGTTATCGGAAAGTGTCTTTTACAAGGTCCCGGACTACAAGGCTCGATTAGCTGCTACTACTACACTGAAATGCGGAACGTATTCGTGGGAAGCTTATGCGCCATCGGAGTCTTCCTCATGTCCTGCAGAGGGTACGACCGGAAGGATGAAATCGCCGGGTATCTTGCTTGTGTCTTCGCAATTGGCGTGGCGTTGTTTCCAACAACCCCCTACGTGGACGCAACGTCGCGAGATAAGCTCATCGGCACCGTGCACCTGTCGTTCGCGGCACTGCTCTTCCTGACGCTCGCCTACTTCTCCCTCGCGCTGTTCACAAAGACTGACCCGGACAAGGATCCCACCCCTCGAAAGCTCCAGAGAAACATCGTCTATCGCGTCTGCGGATGGACGATTCTTGCTTGTATCTTCTTCATGTTTGTCGTCACGCTACCAGCAGTCAAAGCTGTTGTTGAGCGGTGTACTCCAGTATTTTGGCTTGAGTCCGTCGCCATAGTCGCCTTCGGCGTGTCTTGGCTTATCAAGGGTGAAACGATCCTTAAGGACCAAGAAACCTAAAACCTCCATACGTCACACGAACCATGCCAAACCGTCGTTCGCCGGTGATGTCCAACGTTAGGTACGCGAAACGCTGCGATCGGGAACGGGTCCCCGGCGAAGATTAACGAGGGCCGCAACAGCCCTGCCGATCCCGCCCGCGCCTTAAGCCGCTTGCTCTGGATTCGGCGCTGGCTGGGGTGTCTCTTTCTTGAGGGGCTTGAAGTAGAGCCAGCGCAGCAGAATATACCAGACCAGCAGGAGAGAAACGGTCCTGACCAGATCGGGAAGTGCATCTAGGAGCGAGAAGCCTGCCGGGCCACTGGCACGGTCTGTGAATCGGAGATATTGTTTTCGGATGATCCACCCGGTAACAAGTACAGCAAAGATGTTCACGAAGTGCACGATGACTTGCGCAAATGGCCAGCCGAGGGCGATGGCTCCAACAAAGCTCTCCACCAGAATCTGCTTCAGCCGCCGGATCTCTCCCACCCCCATCCCAGCGTACTGCTTCTTCCAGCGGTAGAACGTCTGCTCGCTGACCCCCATCTTCCGCACTACCTCGGCAACCGGGGTGCCCGTCTCGACTTGTCGCAGAGCGAACGCGATCTACTCCTCAGTGTAGCGGCTTTTCTTCATCGGCAAATCCCTCCTCAAAAGTACTGGATGTTGCCGGATTTCTCACCCTGTTGCTGCATCAGTTTTCAGGGAAGACGTTCACCTGCAGAAGTGTGATGCGGATGCTGCGCTCGGCCGTGGTCTGGGCGCCCAGAGATGGGGCGGCGCAGAGCAACAAGGCCAGAGCCAGCACAGCGCGACGAGGCAACCTATTCCGATTCATAAGGGCTCCGATAGACAGGGATAAGACTAGGGCCGTACCGGGGCTCAAAAACCGAAGCCTCGGCGGTCCGGCAGTGCGCTAGAATAATACAGGCAAGATAGGCGGGAGGTGGCTGCGATGAAAAGAGTGTTGTTTTTCTTCCTGGTGCTCTGTGCGCCGGGGCTTCTGGCGCAGGAATCACCGCCGGCCCAGAACCGGCCCGAACAACCCGCGGTCGCTGAGTCGCGGACCCAAGCCGCTCCCGCTCCTCAGCTCGGCCATCCGCTAGATCCCGCCGATGTGGACGTTCTGACCGGTAAGACCAAGGCGCCCACGAACGCGGCCCCTCGCGTCGATCCTTACGCCTACGCGGCGTATAGCGGCTACCCAGTCAATGTGGCGTCCCGGAGCGCGTCGCGACTCGGCCGCACCAGCGGACCGTTGCTCTTGGCGGGTCGCGCGGGCAACCGCTCGTTCTTTGTGATCGGTAACACGGGGGGACTCGTGCCGCCGCTGTTTTTCTTCACGCGCGGGCGCGGGACGGGGAGCACATTCTTCTTTGCGCCTGTGAGGACGGGTTTCTTCTTCCACCGTTGATTACTGCGTGGTCGTCTTTGCCAGGTCGCCGACCTTGAAGGCACTTCCAGAGACGATCTTGCACACGGCGGAGACGTCGTCCAGTTCGGTCACTTGAATCACGCCGATTTTGCTGGACATCCGCCGGATAACTTTCCCAGTGGCGGGATCCTTGATTTCCTTGGTGACGCGCTCGATGGAGAGTTGATCGCCGGTCTTCAGCCCGGACTTGGCGCCGACATTGAGCACTACCCCGTCGGCATCCACCGAAGCCACCAGGCCTTCGACCACAACCACACGCGCCTGCAGTTTGTCCTTGGCGGCGATCACGCCCGCGCTCAACTGCTCGACGGCCTGTTTAATGGCTTCGCCGAGGATGGTCTGCTCGAAATCGCTCGATCCGAAGTCTACGCCCCCGGCGCCGAAGCCGTGCCAGCTTCCTCCGCCGCCCAGCAGCGAGGTGCTCTCGCGCTTGGATTCGCCCTTGCCGTCGGCGACGGCCAAAATCTCGGCCGTGTCGACATCAATCAGCCGCGCATCAATCGTGACGATGGCTTTGCTCTTGCTCTTTCCGAAGCCGCCGATGCCGAAGCCGCCGATGCCGCCGCCGGATCCGCCGATCTTCGTGGTCTTCGTTTCGTTACCGAACTGCGTGATGCTGCCGACGATCATGGCGTCCAATCCCAGGACCTTGCCGATCTTGGCCGCAGTCGCCGGGTTGGCGCGGTCGGAGGTCGAAAAATTCTGTTCCGCAAGGATCTTGTCCAGCATGCGGCGCTCGATCACCGTATAGCTACCGTCCTTTACCAGATGCTTCACCAAGAGGTCACAGATGCCTCGGCCAACGTCTACGTCGGTCCCGAACAGGCCGGAAACGGCGGTGCGCACCGTCCCGTACTCGAAATCGATTATGGCCACGCGCTTCTTGCGGGGCTGTGCCGGCGCTTTTGGCTGCTCTTGCGCGGCGGCAGGCAGCAAGATTCCCGCCAGAAGGATCAAGACCATGGTGCGAAGAATCTTTCTCATTGCCGTTCTCCTCTTCTGGCCCATTGCGCGACTTCAGTCAGGCAACCGCTCGTTCTGGGGGGAATTCTAGAGAAACGCGCGGGGGGTGTCTAGAAGAAAGTAGACCCGCCACCAGCTCTACCAGCCCGGCATAAATAGTTCGTTCTGCACTGTTGACTTTTTTCCCCTCAGCCCGGAAGATGTCTTCTCTCTTCAATGGTCCTAGCTGGACAGCCACACAAGTTTTTCGTCTCGGCATCCCTTTGCCTTCTCCTACTGTTTGCCTTTGCGTCGCCGTTGAGCGGCCGGCCAGCGAAACACGTCTCCCGGGTGATTGTTGGCGCGAAGGTGGCTGACGGCACCGGCAGGCCTCTGCGGCGAACCAATGTGAGCATCGCCGGAGACCGCATTACGCGCATCGGCAATTTCCGTCCTCGCGCCGATGAGCCAGTGATCCGGGCAGACGGGCTAGTGCTCGCCCCGGGGTTCATCGATATCCACAACCATTCGACCGAGGGCCTGGCCAAAGACCCCTTGGCCGAAAGCCAAATCTCGCAGGACATCACGACTGTCAAACTGGGCGTCGGCGGCGCTCCGCGGTGTCTGGCGACTTTCTGGGTTTCCGGAGATAATGGGACGTTTCGCTGGTGGGGCCCGACGCAATCGTGGTCAGGAGGGAAAATGGCCGATCGTCTGGCGGATTTTGAGGATTTTCGCGCCGACTTGAACGGAGAAATCTTGGACTGCGGCCACCTAGGGATCAAGCGCTTCTATGCGCTCGATCACCAGGCCTACCCGGACGGCGCGCTGCCGGCCAAAACAAAAGAGCTCCTCGGGTTGGTCGCTTCGACGGTCCTGCGATGCGACGACTGCATCACATATCATCTGACGCGGTGCGGTGCCGAGGGCTGGAAGCGCGAAGAGGTGATCGACGCGCTGAATGTGGCCCTGATCGTGGGCGGTTCGATCACCATCCCGCACGTGCGCCGGGCGTTTGCCCGCATGCGCGAGATTGAGGCTTTGAAACCCTAGCGGATTCCTGGAATGCGAGATGAGTGAAGAAACGAGAAATGCGCCGAGAAGTGAATGGCTGGAGCAAGCGCAACAGGCGGCGCAGTTCGGCCGGAGAGCCCTGGCGGGACTGATCCCATTTCTGCTGAGCCTGCGCCAGCGGCCCAGGGCGTGGAATGCCTTGCGAGCGGTCGTCGCCCTAATCGGCGCGAGCCTGGTGGTGGTGCCGCTGGGCATCTCGGCAAATTGGTTTGCGGCCGTTATCGGGCTCGTCCTTTTCCTGGCCGCCATGTTGATTCCGCCCGCTAAGCCGGAGAATCCTGTGGATGACCCGGCGCGCGAGATGCCCGTTCTGAAATAAGACCGAGGCACCACCTGCCTTCACTTTTCGCGGCGAAAATTCCCCTCTGCTGGCATCATCCGTGCGAAACGGATGACACCGGCAGACGGTGCCTCCCCTGAGCCGCACATCCTGCGCGCCCGCTGCTGCTTACTCGGTGAAGACGACCCCGACGGCGGTCTGATCTTTCTGCGGGCCGGGTTCGAGTCGCACGACGTAGCCGCGCAGGCGCAGATGGCAGTTGCTGCGGCCCGCGTCTCCGGGCGCTTCCATCAGCACCTGCAATTCCGACTGAAGCCGGGGGCTGTGGCTGAGGTAGATCAACGCGCCCTGCAAGGTGAGGTCGCGGATCACTGTCTCTTCCTGAAAGGCGCGGCCTTCCTCGGTGAAGCCCTCGACGCGGGCGCGGAAGTGACCCTCCTGGCGCAGGCCGCCGCGTTCGGCCGGCATGTGGACTTCCACGCGCTTTTCGCCCAGCGACATCACCATGCCTTCCGAAGCGGCCCACACGTTTTCAAACTTCTCCCGGGCATCGCGCAGCAGCCCGTCGACGATCCTGTCCGAGGAATCCGGATCGTGGTGGAAGAGCACCAGGTTGCGCACACCGGCTTCCCGGGCCAAGTGGACCCCTGCCAGCCAGGAGGAATGTCCCCAGCCCTTGCGGATGGTGGCCAGTTGCTCTGGGGTGTACTGAGCGTCGTTGATGAAGATGTCTGCGCCGTCGGCGAGCTCGAGCAGGCTGTGGTCGAACCTCGCGACGCCGGGCTCATTGTCGGTGGCATAGACCACTGTGCCCGCGCATGTCTCGAAGCGGTAGCCAAGGCAGCCCTGCGGGTGGTTGAGCATGCGCGTGGTGACGCGCGTGCCGTGGATCTCGAACCGGTCGCCGCCGCTCACCTCGGTGAACTGCCGCGCCGCCGACATGGCGCTCAAGTCTACTGGAAAGTAAGGGTGAGCCATCTGCGTCTCAAAAACCTGTTTCAGGCTGTCGCGGCCCAAAAACTCAGAGCGAAAGCTGTAGAAGTGGAAGCGATTCTGAGGGGCGTAGAGAGGCGCGAAAAATGGAATTCCCTGGATATGGTCCCAGTGGTAATGGGTGACGCAGATGTGTGCTTCGTTGGCATTTGTGCCGGAGTTCTCTGCCCAGCGGTTGCCCAGCGCGCGCAGGCCTGTCCCGCAATCCAGAATGAAGCGGCTGCCGTCAGGGGCCAACAGTTCCAGGCAGGGCGTATTGCCACCGTAACGCCAGTTCGCGCGATCCACCGTGGGCGTCGACCCGCGCACTCCCCAGAAGCTAAGTTTGGCCGCGTGGTTGGGCATTGCCAAACGCTTGTTCTCCGCCGCAGACACCGCCCTGGCGGGCTGCCTAGCTGACACTTCTTCTTGTAAACGTACCTCTTTGCGATACTAGGGAGCGCTTATACCTAAGTCAAATGGCTTTCACCCCTGAAGTTCAAGGCTGACATCGCAGGCGCGTAACCTGGCCTTCCAAGGGCTCCAAAGCACGCTTACACCTGGTCGCCCTATGTTTGGGGCCGGCTACCAAGGTGGATTTAGCGGTGCGCCGCGCGTGCGCTGCAGGTAAAATCGGCCTGATGCATTCTCACGCGCACAGTCACAGCCACACACATGGCGGGACCGGGATCCTGAAGTGGGCCATGGTGGCGACGCTCGGCCTGGTGGCCACTGAACTGGTGGGCGGCTACCTGGGCCACTCGATCGCCCTGATCAGCGATGCGGTGCATAACCTGTCCGACGTGCCCACTCTGGTGATCTCCTGGTTCGCGCTGCGCTGGGCAGAGCGCCCGGCTACGCCGGAGAAAACCTACGGCTACCACCGCTCCGGGATTCTGGCAGCCTTCACCAACGCCATCCTGCTGGTGATGGTGGCCGTATATCTGTTCTACGCAGCTTACGAGCGCTTGCGCCAGCCGGTGACGGTGCATGAAAACGTGATGATCGGGATCTCTCTGGTGGCGCTGGCCGTTAATGGCGGCATCACATTGGCGCTGGTGCGCAGCCGCCGTGACCTCAACCTACGCAGTATCCTCGTCCACAGCTTCGGCGACGCGCTTTCCAACATCGCCATCCTGGCCGGGGCGCTGGGCATCCGCGCGACCGGCGCGCTCTGGCTTGACCCGGCGCTCGGCGCCGGCATCGGCGCGCTGGTGCTCTGGTCGAGTTACGGCATCTTGAAGGAGTCCAGCCACATTTTGCTCGAGGGCCTGCCGCGCGAGATGCTCCTCGAAGAAGTGGCCCGCGCCATCCTGCGCGTCCCCGGTGTGCAAGAAGTCCATGACGTCCACATCTGGACGCTGGGCACCGACCTGCACGCGCTCTCCTGCCACGTCCGCATCCCGGATATGCACATGGAAGAGAGCGAAAAGATTCTGGCCGGCATCCATGCGCGCCTGGCTGAGGAGTTCCACATCACCCACATCACCATCCAATTCGAGCGCGCCGGACTTCCCCGTGACGCGCGCTACTACATGCCCGAGCCCTCCGAGTCATCGAAGTAGCCGGCTCCTGCATCCACCGGAGGGGCGAGGATGCAAGGAAACCGAGCAGCAGGAAAGCAGAGAAACCAGCAAGAATCAATCAGGTAGATGAGGGATGAAGCTGCCCCGCGTTCGTCCTTACTTTACTTTGGAAGGAAAGTACAGAGAAGAGGCCAGCGACGCCGGTGCATCTCCGCTAGACGGGCGATCGGAAGGATGTGCCGCGCTCTTCGTTCATCCGGCGGGTGGCGTCGACATCGAGCTCCGCGAGGGGCAGCGAGCGCCGCACGCCTTCGCGGGTGATGTAGATCAATTGGTTGCCCTCGGCCGAGAACGCCACCGCGAACACTAGGGTGCCATTGAGCCGCACCAGTACGAATTCGCCCACCTCGCGCTGCGGTTCAGCTGGCCGCGGCGCCGCGACTCCGTCGGTTGGTTCTAAACTGAGACCCCGCCCGACCCTTTCGCTGGGCTCCTCGGCGGTTGCGGGCTGCTGGAGCACCACTACGGGCGGCTGCTGCACGACAATGATCTGCGGCGCGACCTGCGCCGGCAAGAATGGGAAGCCGATCGGAATGATAGGAATGATGTGCCGGGGTGAATCTGTCGCTCGGAAGCGCGGGTTGACGGCCGCTAGGTGAACGTAGTCGAAACCCAAGCCGGGAACTGGAAACGCTCCGTCCGCGATGCTGCCGAAGTTTGCGAACGCAGTGTCCCCCAGTCGTACGATGGTCCCGCTGGTTTGGTTGAGAGAGGTCCGCAGGGGAACAGCGTGAACCAGACGCGCGCCACTCGGGATGGGAACCCGCGCAGCCATGCTATGCTGGCCACGCGATTGCGCCTGCACGCTTGCGCTCAGAGCCAGTAGCATCACCAGCCTTAGCGCGAATTGGAGAAGCTTCCTCATCCCTGGACATCCCCTAAGGTAGCAGATGCCTTGGCCTCCTGTCCGGTTGCAACCTATTCTACGCCCCGAGCCCGAGGATTTCACCGAGAAGATATCAAACGCATGCTGTCCTCGGCTCGCTCCCTCGGCCGTGCTTCCCCCGTTGGGCCGGTTATGCTATAACCTCTTGGCAGTGTGACGAGTCCACTTGGCAGTATGACGAGTCCACCGGCACCTGGCGAGCCACCGCTTAGTGGGGAAGCCCTGCCGGCGGGCGAAAGCACTTTGAGTTATTGCCCGGCTTGCTCGCTGCGACTTGAAGCGCGGACTTGTAAGCTAATCTGCCCGGTGTGCGGCTACTATATGTCCTGCTCAGATTTTTACTGAGACGCGAGTAGCGTGCCGGGAGGGGTCGGTCGCGCGAAACGATTCAGTCAGCCGGGGCAGCGGCGGGAATCGACCAATACGGAGTGTCTTTGGGAGGAGGTTTTGACGTGGCACTGAAAATGACCAACCGAGAAGTGAATGGCGTGGCGGTGGTGGCGATGGAAGGCCGCATCGTGCTCGGCGAGGAAAGCAACGCGCTGCGTGAGGCCGTCAAGAGCCTCCTGGCGAAGAATCAGAAAAAAATCGTGCTGAACATGGACAATGTCACCTACATCGACAGCGCAGGCCTTGGCACCCTGGTGGCTACGCACCATAGCGCCAAGGCCCAGAACGCGGCGCTCCGGCTGTCCAACCTGGGTTCCAAGTTCCAGGAAATCCTCCAGGTGACCAAGCTGCTCACAGTTTTCGAGGTTTTTCCTTCCGAGGCGGAAGCGGTCCGGAGCTTCAGCCAGTAGCTGCGGCTTTCTACTTTTCGCGCGGCGCCCCGGCCCCCCACGGAGATCGGGGCGCCGAACCTTCTTGAGGGCCAGGCGTCTGGGCTTGCTCTCACCATCCGTCCTATTCTTCCAGCCGGTAAATAGTCATACCGCTTAGGAGTTTGGGATAGAAATCAGTGGATTTCTGAGGCAGGACCTCGCCCGCGAGCGCCATCTCGACCACTTGTTCGATCCGCACCGGGTTTAACAGAAAGCAGAATTGTCCCTGGCTGTGGTCCACCGCCGCGATGGCCGCATCCATCTCCCGCTCGTAGGTGATGTATTTCTCGGCCACTATGGCCTCGGCAGTAATGCCCAGGCCGCGCTCCAGCACCAGCCGGTGCAGGAGCACCACATCGAGCTGCCGCTGCAACGCCGGGACGTGTGCAAGAAGTGCGTCCAGATCCGCACAGGACTTCAAGGCGAATAGGTAGAACGCTCTTCCGCCTGCGTAGAGGCCGATGGCGCGCCGCGCGGGCCCCTGGCCCTCGAGTTCCTTGCGAAACTCGGCGTACCCCACCGCGCGCGCGGCGTCACCGGCAAAGGAAAAGCAGCGCTCGTCGAAGTAGGCAGCGAGGTGCCTGCGAAGCTGCCCCAGGTTGAAATCGCGAACGCCGCTCACGACGCGGTGCGTCGGTAGAATCGTCAAGCCCTCAGCACGCGTGTTGAGAAAAGTCATCATCACCTTCTCGTGCGGGGCATCGAGATCCGTGGAGCCCAGTGCGGAGCGGCGCTCG
>JBGPZW010000216.1:0-3101 GCA_041493955.1 Terriglobia bacterium | reverse complement strand
GCATTCGCTGGCACGCATGGCGGCAGCAAGCCCAATCCGCTGAAACCGGGCAGCCCGGTGGAACAGAACGGAGTAGTGATCATCGACGCCACCGATCCGGCGCATCCCGTTGAGAAGTTCCATATTCCGGTCCCAGTCGCAGGAGGCCAATCGCAATCGGTACGTATGTGCCTGGGCTCCGACCTGCCCGGCGGCACGCACGGCCACGTGTACCTCTTGCGTAACGTTCAGGGAAGCACCGCCTCGGGATATGAGGTCTGGGATGTGACCAATGTCAGCAACCCCACGCTGGTGGGAGAGATGCGGAGCCTTCGCAACACGCATAAGCCCTGGTGGGAGTGCAGCACCGGTATCGCTTATTTGCCGGGCAGCAGAGACGTGCCGGCATCTACCGCACAAAGATGGCGCCAAGGTCAGTCGATGATGATTGTCGACTGGAAGAATCCTGCTAACCCGATTTACCTCCGCACTCACGGGTTGCCGGGTGGACAATTTAGTGGAACCGGGCCGGTGCCTCCCTCGCTTCACGGAGCGATCTCGGCGCACGAGCATCCCAATGCTGCTGGCAAGCTGGCGCGCGGAGCCACGCCGGACGACGTGATCGGGAACCGTGTCTACACGGCGTGGGGCGTTGGTGACAACGGCGTCCTGCAGGTTCTTGACAGGAAAAAGCTGCTTCCATTCCCGTATGGGACCTTCAGCGGCAATGCGGATAATCCGACCAATGCAGAGCTGGAGTCGGCGCAAACCTCGATCCTGTACATGTCCCCGGATCAGGGCGGCCACACCAGCATGCCGGTGTTCGGGATGGTGCCGAAGAGCTACCAGGGCTTCACCGAGTTCAAGACGCGCGACATCGTGCTGCTCGCCTCGGAGTCGACGGCCGACCTGTGTAATGAAGCGCCGCACTGGAGCTTCATCGTCGATGTCACGGTTGAAAATTCGAAGACCGTGCCACCGGGCACCAGCCTGCAGCAGAATCCGTGGCAGGGGCCGATGGTCCTCTCGACGATGTGGGTCGATCCGCGCGCCGGCGAAAAATTTCCCCGCGGCAACTACTGCAAGCGCGGGGCGCGCTACGGGGTGCATTCGAGCGAGGAGAATTTCCGTAATCCCTATTACGGCAGGGTGACCTTCCTTGCTTACTTCACGGGCGGCGTGCGCGCCTGGGACATCCGCGAGCCGCAGGGTCCTGTCGAGGTGGGGTTCTATGTGCCGGTAAGCAATGCCAACACCGTTGTTCCAGACGGCTACATGACGAACAACCTCGAAGTCGACAATCGCGGGTTCATCTACGCGACCGACCGTAATGGCTCCGGGCTGGATATTTTGGAGCTGCGCGGCAAGGCGAAGAAGATCGGCCTCGGGATCGAACGCCGCGGCGATCGCGATGACGATGACGACGACGACTGAGCGGCGCGTAAGCTGTTAGCCGGAAGAGCTGAAAGTGGAAGGCGGCCCTAGCGGCCGCCTTCTTTTTTACCTGAAGGAAAAAATCGACGAGAGTTCGTCTCCATTGGGGAGAATGATGCGGGTTCTCAGCCTGTCTCCCGGAACCGGCGTGAGGCCCTTCGCCGTGAGTTTGTTGTCACCCGCTGGTATCAACTTCCCCTCCTGGGCGGGACGCCCGGGGTCGGCGAGGCTCAATGTTCCCTTCACTTTTTCCGTCAGGACCGGTGTCCCACTCTCGTCTTCGATGTACAAGGTGGCGGTGCCCTTTTCCATGACCAGCTCGACGGAGATCTCGTCGTCGCCCCGGCCCATGATTCCGCCGTGCTTGGGCTTGTGGTCGCCGTGAGCGTAGGCGTTGCAGAAGGCCAGCACCTGCAAAACCGTCGCAATCACCGCCAGAGCGATCTTCATTCGTCTCTCCTCCCCAACGTTGTTGCTGGACACAATGACCTTCTACCGCTTCGAGCACACCGCCGGGGAAGGAAAACCCGTGCTAGACTTCCGGAATAAACCGCCGCCACGGACTGTTAGTGCTCCCATGCGGCGGTTTGCGCTGCATATGATTGCATTTCAACCATAAATCGGGGGATTGAATGAACAAGAAACTTTTTTCGGCCGTTCTGGCACTGGCGCTGGGCGCGGGTTACTCGCTCACCGCCTTCTCGCAGGTCAAGCCTGAAACATTGGTCAAGCAGCGCCAGGCGGCGATGACCTTGCAGGGCAAGTACTTCGGTCCGATGGCCGGCATGGCGCAGGGCAAGATTCCTTACAAGGCGGACGTGGTCGCGTACAACGCGTCCTTGCTCAACGCTCTGAGCAGGATGCCCTGGGACGGATTCGCGGAAAGCACCAAGGACCTGAAGGACGTGAAAACCGGCGCCCTGCCGGCGATTTACTCGGAACCGGCCAAATTCAAGGAGGCGCAGGACAATTTACAGAGCGCCGTCGGCAAGCTGGTCGCCGTCAGCCAAGGCAGCGACGAGGCGGCCACGAAAGCGGCGATCGGCGCGGTCGGAAAGACCTGCGGCGCCTGCCACGATAACTTCCGCCAGAAGCAGTAGCAGGAACGAGGTTTGCCCGGGAAGGCCCCGCTACAAGCGGGGCCTTCTCTTTTATGGCACGCTAAATCCTGATGCAAAGCATAGCAATATCTCCGTGCGCGCTGCAGGCAGTCGTGCTTGCGCTGCTATTCGCGGCCGCCGGCGGGAAAGCTTGGGCGCAGGGCGACGCAAAACGCGGCCAGTACCTCATCAAGGCCGCCGGCTGCATGGGGTGCCACACGGAAGAAAAGAAGGACGCAGTCGCCTTTGCCGGCGGTCGCGCTCTCAAGACGCCCTTCGGGATTTTCTACGGCCCGAACATTACGCCGCACCCGCAAGCCGGAATCGGGCGCTGGACCGAGGCCGATTTCATCCGTGCGATGCGCCTCGGGGACCGGCCCGACGGCAAGAACTACTTCCCGGCGTTTCCTTATCCGTCGTTTACGAAAATTTCCGACGGCGATCTGCGCGACATGTGGGCCTACCTGCATACCCTTGCCCCGAACGCACAGCCAAGCAAGGAGCACGACCTGTGGTTCTTTTACGGCTGGCGCTGGCTCGTAACCTTCTGGAAGTGGTTTTACTTCACCCCCGGCCCCTTCGCGCCCG
>JBGPZW010000132.1:0-9458 GCA_041493955.1 Terriglobia bacterium | reverse complement strand
GCCATGCCGTTGGCCTGCACCTTGCGCCAGGCCTTCTCGTCGGCGTAGGTCCGCAGGGCTTCGCGGAGGCAGGCGAGCAGCGCCTGGCCGGTGTAGCTCTCGAACTTGAAGCCGGTGCCGCGGCCGGTTCTGGCGTCGAAACCCTCAATGGTGTCGTCGAGGCCTCCGGTGGCGCGCACCACCGGCACCGTGCCGTAGCGCAGGCTGTAGATCTGGTTCAGCCCGCAGGGCTCGTAGCGCGAAGGCATCAGGAACATGTCCGAGCCGGCCTCGATCTTGTGCGCCACGGCGTTGTCGTAAGCGATCTTCACCGCAATCTTGTCCGGGAAATTCGTCGCCAGCTCGCGGAACAGGTGCTCGTACTTCGGCTCGCCGGCGCCCAGCGCCACGATGGTCAGGTTTTCGGCCAGCAGATCGCTGGCCTCCTCGGCGATGAGGTCAAATCCCTTCTGGTCGGCAAACCGCGACACAATGCCGACCACCGGACGCGCCAGCGCCGCACCGTCGGAGGGCAGCTTGAACTGCTCAAGCAGATCCTTCTTGCAGGCCCGCTTGCCCGAGAGGTCCGACGCGCGGTAGCGCGCGGCGATGAAGGTGTCCACCTCCGGGCTCCAGGCCGCATAGTCCACCCCGTTCAGGATGCCGTGCAGGCGCTCGGCGCGCCCGCGCACCACTCCGTCGAGCCCGTGGCCGTACTCCGGCGTCTGGATCTCCTCCGCATACTTGCGGCTGACTGTGGTCAGGTAATCGGCAAAGACCAGGCCCGCCTTCAGGAAATTCACCTTGCCGTAGAATTCCATCGCGTCCATGCGGAACAGGCTTTCCGGCAGGCTCAATCGGCCCAGAATCTCGCGCGGGAATAGCCCGTGATAGCCCATGTTGTGAATGGTGAAGACCACCGGCGTCCCGCACAGCAGCGGATCGCCGGCATAGAGCGTGCGCAGCAGCACCGGCACCAGCGCCGTCTGCCAGTCATGGCAGTGGATCACGTCAGGTGGCCAGACGTGCTTCGAGATTTCGATGGCGGCGCGGCTGAATTCCGCGAAGCGCTCGGCGTTGTCCGGGTAGTCTTTGCCCTGCGCGGCGTAAAGCTGGTCGCGGTCGAAGTACTCCGGGTCGTCCACAAAGTAGTAACGCACGCCGGCCACCATGGCGCCGCCGGCCACGGCGGGAAACCGCAGACTATTCCCCAAGGGAATGGTCAGGCTGGGAAGAACCACCGCCGAGGCTTTCGTGCCGCGATACCGCGGCAACGCCACGGCGACCTCGTGGCCCATGGCCACTAGTGCTTTGGGCAGGGCCTCGACGACGTCGGCGAGACCCCCGGTCTTGGAGAAGGGGAGACCCTCGGAAGCTACGAATAGGATTTTCATGCGCCCTCAGTGCGACTTGCAACGGTACTGGAACCGTCGCGCTTCGTCAAGACCGACCGGCCGGGTTCGGTGCGCGAAACACACCCGCTGTTGCTACACTGGTCTCCGCTGTGTCGCCTGAACGCCTGGGACAACATTTTCTGACCGACGCGGGCTGGCGTGCGCGCATCGTCGGCGCCATTCGTCCGGCAGCGGGCGAGGTGTGGCTGGAGATCGGCGCGGGCCACGGCGAGATGACCGCCGAACTGGCGCGCCGTGCCACGCGTGTGGTTGCCGTGGAGCTCGACCCGCGCCTGGCCGCGCGACTCCGCGAGCGCGCCGAGCAATGGCCTATAGTCGAAGTGGTCGCCGGGGACGTGCTGGCGCTCGATCTGTCGAAATACGTCTCCGCCGAGCGCTTCCACGTGTACGGCAACTTGCCGTACTACATCACCTCGCCCATTTTGCATCGCCTCTTTGAGCTCGCCGATCGCATTGCCACCATCCACGTGGTCATCCAGTTTGAGGTTGCGGCGCGCCTGGCGGCGCGGCCCGGCCGGCGGCAGTATGGCTACCTCTCCGTGCTGTCGCAGTTCTACGCGCGTCCGGAGATTGTTCTGCGGATTCCACCGGGGGCGTTTCGCCCGCGACCTAAAGTCACTTCTGCGTTGGTGAGCCTGCGCCTGCCCGGTGAGCGCGCCGCGCTGCGCGTTTCCGACGAAGCAAAGTTTCTGGATTTTGTGAAGGTGTGTTTCGCGCAAAAACGCAAGACGCTGCGGAACAACCTGCGAACGCTGGCGGGTGCCCCCCGCGCGGAGGAAGCCATTCGCGCCGCTGGCCTCCGCGCCGACGCGCGCGCCGAGCAATTGAGCATCGCTCAATTCGTAAACCTGTACCAGAGATTGTAACGCCGGCGTCTCGCCGGCGGTTTTTCCGCCCGATCGAGACACTGGGCCCAAAGGGGCTATTCGCGGAGAAGGGACACCAGGCGGTCCGGGTAATCGGTCATGATGCCGTCCACTCCCGCACTGGCCAGCGCGCGCATGTGCGCCGGCTCGTTGATCGTCCAGGTGACCACTTGCAGGTCGGCGCGCCGCGCTTCGGCCACCAGCGACGCGGTCACCAGGTCGCCGCGGGGCGCCAGTTGGCGCGCGCCGACGTCCAGGGCGCGCTTCACGGCCTCGCCATCGGGTGCGCTGAAAAGCAGCCCGGTCATCAGCGTCGGATCGAGGCGGCGCACGGCGGCCACGGTGTTCGGGTCGAAGGAAAGCACCACGGCGCGCGCCGCCTCCTGTGCCTCGCGCAGCGCGGCCACCAGGGCATGCTCCATGCCCCAGGTTCCGCCGGGCTTCAACTCCAGGAAGAAAACGACGTCGGTTTCGCGCGCAAAAGCGAGAATTTCCTGGAGGGTCGGAATGCGTTCGCCGGCAAACTCGGCGCCGAACCAGGAGCCGGCATCAAGTTCGCGCAGCGCGGACAGCGTGAGGCTGCGAACGCGTCCGTGGCCGCTGGTCGTGCGATCGAGCGTGTCGTCGTGAATGGCCACCAGCCGGGAGTCGCGCGAAAACTGGAGATCAGTTTCGATGAAGCCGGCGCCCAGCTCGACGGCGCGGCGAAACGCCGCCAGAGTGTTTTCGGGCGCGTGACCCGACGCGCCGCGGTGCGCTACGACCCACACGGGGTTCTCCAGGGCTCCTCAAATGTGCTTCAATGCTATCGTAAAGCAGAATCGCTCGGCCCGTAGCTTCGGACAGCCGCTCCGTGCTCAGTTTGCATCTAAGAAATTGAGCCACTCGGCAGGCATTCGGGATCGGCAAATTCGAGGAGGCGATATGAACTCACCGTGGAAGCGATTGGCAAGCGGTTTCCTGCTGGGCGCCCTTGCGCTGGCCACCGCCGGCGCAGGTGTTGCCCTGGCACGCAGCAACCAGAAGGCCCCCAGCCCGCGCGACGCCACCAGGTATCAGGCCTGGCTCGAAAAGGAAGTGCGACACGAGCTGGTCCTGCTGCCCTTGTATTCGGTGTTCGACAACCTGGAGTTCAAGGTTGATGGTGACCGCGTCACCCTGCTGGGCCAAGTGGTGCACAGTTCCATCAAGTCGGACGCCGAAGCACGGGTGAAAAGGATTGAGGGCGTCACCGCGGTGGACAACCAGATTGAGGTGTTGCCGCTCTCAGGGATGGACGACCGGCTCCGCCGGGCGCTCTACCGTGCGATCTATTCGGACCCGGGGATGGAGAAGTACGCGATCCAGGCCGTGCCGCCCATTCACATCATCGTCAAAAACGGCCAGGTCACTCTGGAAGGCGTCGTGGACAGCGAGGCGGATAAGAACGTCACCAACATCCGCGCCCGCGGGGTACCTGGGAGCTTTTCGGTGACCAATCATCTGCGCGTCGAGAAATAGCCCCTGCCCCGCTGGGGCAGCACCGGGTTGGCGCCGAACGCGCACCGACGCCAGCAGCCGAAGCGAGCCTTGCCGGGCCACAGGCTGCGCGCCTAAGCGCAGCCTGTGCGAATTGACCCGGCCGCGCGCAGACTTTCTCGACAGCGCGCTCCGCATTTCATTCCCTAAGCTCTTTTTTCTCAACATTTCCGGCGGCAAACGACCCGCCCGCCTGTGGCGCGCCAAGTGCGCTGCAAGTTTCGGAGTTGTGTATTTCCGGATTGGCGTGGCGTGAGTCCCGAGCCCGCGGGCCGCCACCGGCGGAGGATGCAAATGGCCATTCGCAAACAGGAAGCGCTCGATTATCACTTCGGCGCGCGTCCCGGAAAGATTGAAGTAGTCCCCACGAAACCCTGCCGCACCCAGCGGGACTTGAGCCTTGCGTACACGCCCGGCGTGGCCGAACCCTGCTTGGAGATCCAAAAGAACCCTCACGACGCCTTCAAGTACACGGCGCGAGGCAACCTGGTGGCCGTGGTCTCCAATGGCACGGCCGTGCTCGGCTTGGGCCACATCGGCGCCCTGGCCGGCAAGCCGGTCATGGAGGGCAAGGGGGTGCTGTTCAAGAGGTTTGCCGATATCGACGTCTTCGACCTGGAGATCGAGTCGACTGACTCGGAAGAGATTATCCGCGTCTGCCAGTTACTCGAACCCACCTTCGGCGGAATCAATCTGGAAGACATCAAGGCGCCGGAATGCTTCTACATTGAAGAAACGCTGAAAAAGACCATGAAGATTCCCGTCTTCCACGACGACCAGCATGGCACCGCCATCATCTCCGGCGCCGCCCTGCTGAATGCCCTCGAGCTTGTTGGCAAGCAGATTGACAAGATTCAGATGGTCATCAACGGCGCTGGCGCCGCCGGCATCGCCTGCGCGGAACACTATGTTCGTCTGGGCGTGAAGCGGGAAAACATCACCCTGGTGGACACCAATGGTGTGATCTACGCCGGGCGGACCCAGGGCATGAACCCCTACAAGGAGCGGTTTGCCAAGCAGACCAGCCTGCGCACGCTGGCCGAGGCGGCGCGCGGGGTGGACGTGCTGGTGGGCCTCTCGGTGAAGGGCGCCTTCACGCAGGACATGCTCAAGTCCATGGCCCCCCGGCCCATCGTCTTCGCCATGGCCAATCCCGACCCGGAGATCACCTACGAGGATGCCCTGGCCGCGCGCAAGGATGTAATCATCGCCACCGGGCGCTCGGATTATCCCAACCAGGTGAACAACGTGCTCGGCTTCCCGTTCATCTTCCGCGGGGCGCTCGATGTCCGGGCCACGGCCATCAACGAGGAGATGAAACTCGCAGCCACCCGCGCGCTCGCGGCTCTGACCAAGGAAGACGTGCCGGACTCGGTCTGCCGGGCCTATGGCCTGGAACGCCTGCGCTTCGGTCCTGAATACATCATCCCCAAGCCGTTTGACTCGCGCGTGCTGGTTTGGGAAGCCTCGGCCGTCGCCCGCGCCGCCATGGAAACCGGCGTGGCGCAGGAACCCGTGGACCTCGACGAGTACCGCGAGCGGCTGGAGCGGCACCTGGGCAAGGCCCACGAAGTGATGCGCATGATGATTCACAAGGCCCAGTCCAGGCCGCGTCGCGTGGTCTTTCCCGAGGGAGAGAACGAGAAGATTCTGCGCGCGTGCCACATCCTGGTGGATGAGAAAATCGCCCATCCCATCCTGCTCGGGAATGGCTCCACCATCCGCGCGAAGGCGGCCGACCTGAGCATCGCGCTCGATGGCATGCAGATCGTGGACCCCAACGATTCGCCCAAGCGTGAGTTGTACGCCGACGTGCTCTACCGGCTGCGGCAGCGGCGCGGCGTGGCGCTTCCCGAAGCCCGCGAGATGCTTGCCAACCGCAACCTTTTCGGCTCGGTGATGGTGCACGTGGGCGACGCCGACGCACTGGTGAGCGGCGTCACGCAGCACTTCCCCGACACTATCCGTCCCGCTCTGCAGGTCATCAAGGCCCGTCCGCGAGTCTCCGCCGTTGAGGCGCCCACTCCCGGAACGCGGCACGACGGCCTGGTCGCCGGCCTCTACACCATGGTTACCAAGCGCGGCGACCTCTACTTCCTGGCCGACTGTTCCGTGAACATCGAACCCACCGCCGAGGATCTGGCCGAAATTGCCCTGTACGCCGCGCAAACCGCCCGGCGGTTCGACGTCACCCCGCGAGTGGCTATGCTCTCCTTCTCCAACTTCGGCAGCACGAAGCACCCGCTGGCCGAAAAGGTGCGCCGCGCGGTCGAATTGGTGAAGCGCGCCGATCCCACGCTGATGGTGGACGGCGAGATGATGGCCGACACCGCCGTGGTGCCGGAGATCATCGAGGAGACCTACCCGTTCTCCACGCTGCACGGCGGCGCCAACGTCTTGGTCTTCCCCGACCTGACCTCCGCGAACACTTCCTACAAGCTGCTGGCGCGCATCGGCGGCGCGGAGACCATCGGCCCTATCCTGATGGGCATGTCCAAGCCGGTGCTCGTCCTGCCGCGTGGCGCCGAAGTCGAGGAGATCGTCAATATTGCGGCCATTGCCGTGGTCGATGCACAGGAGGCCGAGGCGGGGCCCCCGGCTCCAGCGCGGCACGAAGAGGTGCCGGAGACCGTCGGCCACGCGCGGTAGGCGCGCGGCGGGCGGCCGCCAGAGATTGGAGAGGTTTTCTCGTGCCGTTCGTGGCCGGCCTAAGCTAGGCTCGCCGGCGCCATCCGACCGAGCTGCCGCGAGATTTTGCGCGCGGCTTCCTTCAGCAGGCCCACAAGTCTCGGAATGTTGGTGTCGTCGACCTGGGAGATGGTGCCGCTCAGGCCCAGCGCGGCTTCCACGTGCCCCAGGTTGTCGAACACCGGGGCGCCCACGCAGCGCGCGCCGACGCTGTTTTCTTCATCGTCCACGGCGTAGCCTTGCGCGCGAACCTTCTCCAGCTCGCTCAAGAATCGCATCTGGCTGGTGATCGTTTTCGGCGTGCGCTTCTTCAGGCCGTGCTGCCGCAGAATGGCTTCGACCTCTTCCTTCGGCAGTTGCGACACCAGCGACTTGCCCACGCTGGTCGAGTGCACGAACATCCGCCGGCCCACCCAGGTGTCCATCTTGATGAAGCCCGGCCCGTCCACCTTCTCCACGTATACCGCCTCCCCGTGATCCAGCACCGCCAAGTGGGCGGTCAGTTGCGTGCGTTCCACCAGGGTCCGCATCACCGGCTGGGCCACTGCGCCGAGGTCCAGCCCGGCCAGTACGTCGCGCCCCAGGCTTAGCACCTTCAGCCCCAGGCGGTACTTCCCGCCCTCCGCCGCGCGCCGCAGGTACCCGCGGCGGTCCAGCGTGCGCAGGATGTAGCTCGCTGAGCTCTTGGGGATCTCCAGCTTGCGGCTGATCTCGGAGTTGGTCAGGCCATCCCGGCTCTGGGCCACCACCTCGAGGATGGTAAGCGCACGCTCCACGGCCACCGATGGGCTCTTCTGGTTGTTGCGCATGTTGCTCCTCCGCCTGGTTCGCTCCGGTACTCCCGGAGCCGGGGGCCGCCCAGCCGCCTCCGGGCCCGCCGGGGACACGTGCAAAGTATAGAATATCTGTTCAACATTGTGAACAGGGACTTGCCGGGGTGCAGCCGCGGCTGGTATAAACAATTCGCAAGGTGTGAACGCATGTTCAATATATTGAACAAGCGGCAGACAACGGGAAGCCCGCTCCCGAATCGGGCCAACTTTCTGCACATCGGCGTTCCAGCTTGCGCCCTGGCCCCCTGCCCGGTCCGGCCGGGACAGGCTAAGTGACTGAATTTGCTTGTTGTTGCGCGGGGCAGGCTCCGAGTGGTTTGGCCTCTGGATTGCCCCCAAGGGTAACTGCTAGAGCCGCGTAAACGTACCGGGTCCCTAGCGCGCTCATTTGGCAGCAGAACGTTGGCAAGCGAGACGAGGAGGAAGGTTGATGGCCACCAACGGCAAGAGCTCAAAGTCTAACGGTCACGGCAGCGGGAGCAACGGCTGGAGTTCCGATCCGCGCTGGGCGGGGATCACGCGCCCGTACAGCTTCGAGGATGTTCTGCGCCTGCGCGGCTCGGTTCACATCGAGCACACGCTGGCGCGCCTGGGCGCCGAGCGCCTCTGGAATCTCCTCCAGACCGAGCCCTACGTGCACGCCCTAGGGGCAGTGACCGGCAACCAGGCGGTGGAGATGGTCCATGCCGGCCTGAAGGCCATCTACGCCAGCGGCTGGCAAGTGGCCGCCGACGCCAACTCCGCTGGCGCCACCTACCCGGACCAGAGCCTCTACCCGGCCGACAGCTGCCCCAATCTGGTACGGCGCATCAACAAGGCCCTGCAACGCGCCGACCAGATTGACTGCGCCGAAGGTCAGAACGGCACTCACTGGTTTGCCCCCATCGTCGCCGACGCCGAAGCGGGCTTCGGCGGCTCGCTCAATGCCTTCGAGATCATGAAGGCCATGATCGAAGCCGGCGCTGCCTGCGTGCACTTCGAGGATCAACTCTCCTCGGCCAAAAAGTGCGGGCACCTAGGCGGCAAAGTCGTCGTGCCGATCCGAGAATTCATCGACAAGCTGGTGGCCGCGCGCCTGGCCGCTGACGTGATGGGCGTGCCCACGCTGATCATCGCGCGCACTGACGCCGACAGCGCCGGGCTGCTCCTGAACGATGCCGACCCGCGTGACCGCGAGTTCATCAAAGGCCCGCGAACCGTGGAGGGTTTCTTCGAGTTCCGCGGCGGCATGGAAGCCGCCATCGCCCGCGCGCTGGCCTATGCCCCCTACGCCGACTTGCTCTGGTGCGAGACCTCGACCCCGGATCTCGACGAGGCCCGGCAGTTCGCCGAGGCGGTCCACGCCAAGTTCCCGGGCAAGATGCTGGCCTACAACTGCTCGCCCTCGTTCAACTGGAAGAAGAAGCTTGACGACGCGACCATCGCGAGCTTCCAACAGGAACTGGGCAAGATGGGCTACAAGTTCCAGTTCGTTACCCTGGCGGGTTTCCACGCCCTGAACCTGACCATGTTTGAGCTGGCCCGCGCCTACCGCGACACGGGCATGACCGCCTATTCGCGGCTCCAAGAGACCGAATTCAGGCTGGAGGAAGAAGCGGGCTACCGCGGGGTCAAGCACCAGAAGTTTGTGGGCACCGGCTACTTCGACGAGATTGCGCATACGATTGCCGGCGGGAAGTCCTCCACCGCCGCCTTGGCCGGATCCACCGAAGCGGCGCAGTTCACGAGCAGGCCGGGGGAATCGGCTGCCGCGCCGGCTCCGGAGAAGCAGGAGAAGAAGGATCCTCGCCTTGTGCCGCCACCCTCCCGCAGCTTCGGCACGCGCCGGCCCGCGGCCCCCAGCGCTACTTAGGCCCTGCCCCGCGAGTGATCGAACCGCCGGTGCGGCGGGACCCTCCGCCGCGCCGGCCTTGACTCATCGTCTCGGCTCTCTCACCACCAGCTAAACCCACTTGGCCCATCTGCTCGCGCTTCGGTTGAGATGCCTCGCCGCGCCCAGCATCGCACCGCCTTTCTATGGTTGGCTCCAGTGATCGAGCGATCTCTGACGATTCCGTTCGCCGCTTGACCGCGACTCTTCCCTCGGCATAGAGTACAGTTCCCATCCGGGCCATGAACGAAAACCGTCCCCCTGCGGCATCCCCGCGTCATGTGTTCGT
>JBGPZW010000207.1:0-4019 GCA_041493955.1 Terriglobia bacterium | reverse complement strand
GCTTCTGCCTACGCGCCGGACGGCTTCACGCCGCTCGGGCTGGCGGCGTTCTTCGGCCATCGGGAAATCGCAGAGCTGCTGCTGGCGCGCGGCGCGGACGTCAACGCCGTCTCCCGCAACGCGACGGGATACACCGCACTCACCGGCGCGGTCGCACGCGGGGACGCAGGCATCGTTGCCGCGCTGCTGGCCGCTGGCGCCAACGCCAATCACCGCTACGCACAAGGCTACTCGGCGCTGCACGAGGCAGCCGCGGGAGGCAACTCTGCATTGGTGAAACTCCTGCTTGAGCACGACGCGGACCCGAACGCGCGAATGGACGACGGTAAGACGCCCGCGGATCTGGCCGCGGCTCGAGGCCACGAGGAGTTGGCGAACCAGTTGCGGACTCGCCCTGCTTCCGCGGGCCATGTGCAGATAGCCTAGCGATTACCATTCGGGGGTTTGTGAACGGGATCCGGTAGGCCGGGGCCGGGTGGCAAATGCGCCCCGACTCTGGTAACCTAGGTGTGCGTTTGTCGCTCTTGTAGATGGCCGGGAACGGTTTGTGAGGGGCTGCAAGTTCGCGCTTGCAGCCCCTTTTGTTTCGGTGGGTTAGGACTAGACCCGACCTCGCTGTATGGCACGCCAGCATCCTGCTCGTACGCCCCAAAAGAGCCGGCAAGACGTTGACGGTGGGCTACCTCCCGGGGAATGCGGTTACGAGTAGGTACGGACAAAGCATGACGCCAGAGATTCGCAATATCGCCATCATCGCCCACGTGGACCACGGCAAGACCACGCTGGTGGACGCCATGCTGCGCCAGAGCGGCATCTTCCGCGACAACGAGACCGTAGCCGAGCGCGTCATGGACTCGAACGAGCTGGAGCGCGAGCGCGGTATCACCATCCTGGCGAAGAATACCGCGCTGACGTTTCGCGGCACGAAGATCAACATCGTGGACACGCCCGGCCACAGCGACTTCGGCGGCGAAGTGGAGCGCGCGCTGCGCATGGTGGACGGCGTGCTTCTGCTGGTGGACGCGAGCGAGGGCCCGCTGCCGCAGACCCGCTACGTCCTGCAGAAGGCGCTGGCTGCGAAGCTTCCGCCCATCGTCGTGCTCAACAAGATTGATCGCGCCGACGCCCGCGCCGCAGCGGTGCTCGACGAAATCTACGACCTCTTCATTGACCTCGATGCGGCCGAAGATCAGCTCGATTTCCCGGTGCTCTACACCAACGCCAGGACCGGCGTGGCCCACCGCGCGCCGGGAGATTCGTCAACCACCCTGCTCCCGCTGTTTGAGGCGATCGTCGCCTCCATCCCCGCGCCGGCCGGCGATCCCGACGGGGTGCTGCAAGTCCAGGTGACCAACCTCGACTACAGCGATTTTCTCGGCCGCATCGCCATCGGCCGGGTCTTCGGCGGCACGCTCCGCCGCGGCGCCGACGTCGGCATCGCCAAGCTTTCCGGCGCGCTCGTACCCACGCGGATTACCAAGCTCTTCACTTTTCGCGGTCTCGATCGCGACGAGGCCGAAGAGGTTTGCTGCGGCGACATTGTCGCCATCGCCGGCGTCGAAGGCATCCAGATCGGCGAGAGCCTCACGGACCTTGAACATCCCGCGCCGCTCGAGCTGCTGACGATCGACGAGCCTACCCTGGCCATGGTGTTCACGGTGAACACCGGGCCGCTCGCCGGGCGCGACGGCCAGTGGGTCACTTCGCGCGACCTCCGCGAACGCTTGCAGAAGGAGTTGCTCACCAACGTCTCCATCCGCGTTGAAGACTCCGACACCGCCGATGCCTTCCGCGTGCTGGGGCGCGGCGAACTGCAACTCGCCATTCTGATCGAAACCATGCGCCGCGAAGGCTATGAGCTGATGGTCGGCAAGCCTGAGATCGTCGTGCGCGCGGAGGGCGGCCGGCGCCTCGAGCCGCTCGAACTGCTGGTGGTGGATTGCCCGGAGGCGTACATCGGCATCGTGATTGAGTCGCTGGGCAGCCGCCGCGGCGAGATGGTCAAGCTGGTGAACCACGGCTCGGGGCGCGTGCGCCTGGAGTTCCGGATTCCCTCGCGCGGCCTGATCGGGCTGCGCAGCCAGTTGCTCACCGATACGCGCGGTACGGCGCTGATTCACTCGCTGTTTGAGGGTTGGACCGACTACGCCGGCGAGCTGGCCTCGCGTCCCACCGGGGCGCTGGTGGCCGATCGCGCCGGGCAAACCACCGCCTTTGCGCTGTGGAACCTGCAGGAGCGTGGCGAGCTGTTCCTCGGGCCGGGCACGGAAGTTTATGAAGGCATGATCGTCGGCGAAAACGCGCGCGAGGCCGACATGGACGTCAACGTGACCAAGGAAAAAAAGCAGACCAACATGCGCGCCTCGACCGCCGACGAAGCCATCCGCCTGATTCCCCATCGCGCACTCAACCTCGAGCAGGCCATCGAGTTCATCGCCGCCGACGAGTACGTGGAGGTCACACCAAAAGCGATCCGCCTGCGCAAGAAGGGCCTGGACGCCCGGCGCCGGCCGCGCCGCTGGCAGCAAGTCCGCGCCGGCGCCGAACAGATTACCTAGTCCGGGCCCTTTGCAATCGCTTCAGAAGCTGGATCTGTCCCGCGTGGTAGACATCATGCAGGGCGACGCCCAGAATCGTGTCGAAGCAGCTCCAAATCGAACCTTTGAGCCGCCGATGGAGTTTTCGATGGGGAAAAACTCTGACCACGGCGCGCAGCAACCCGTGCTCCCGCTCGAGCAACGCCAGATCGGCGCGCCATTCTTTCTCGTCTCCTGAGCCAGGCCGCGCGAACCAGTTGCTGCCCTTGAGCGCGAAGGAGCCCCGCTTCTCGCCCGTCAGTCGCCGCCGCACGGCGTATTTCCAGTAAGCAGCGTGGAGGGCGATCTCCCAGATGTTGTGGCGCCCGCGTGCGGGTCTCCAGGCAGCCTGCCGCGCAGTGAGCCCGCGCAGGCTGCCGCGGAGGTTCGGGCCGTGCCAAGCCTTGTGGTTGTAGCCTTGATCGAGGCCGCGCAGCAATGCTTCGATCTGCGCATTGAGCATCAGCTTTCTCCTGGAAGTTAGTCGTCAGGGCGTCGCGCGCAGGCGAGCTAGCGGCGCGCCGGAGCGCCTTCGCGCACGGCGCGCACTAGGCCCATGAAGCGCCGCACGCGGTTCACATCCACCGGGTTTTGCATGACGTTGTCTTTCTTCAGGCTTGAGCCGACGATGATTCCATCCGCGTACTGCAGAAATGCAGTCACATTTTTCTCGTTGCTGCCGCTGCCGATCAGGATCGGCCGCGTCGCCAGACTCTTGGCCTCACGGACTTTCTCGACGGCGGGCGCCGAGCCGGTCATCCGGCCTGACACGATCAGCGCGTCGGCGCCGTAGAACTCGGTCCACTCGATGTGCGTCGCCAAGTCGAGGCCGGGAAACGCAACCGAGTGCTTCTTGTCCACGTCGGCGAAGAGGTGGATGTGTTCGGCGCCGAGCTCCTTGCGCTTGCGCACCAGCGTCGCGGCGCAGCCGTGGTCCAGCTCGCCGGTGTCCCACAGGCGCGCGCCCGTCAGGATGCACACGCGGATAAACCGCGCCTGGGCCGCCACGGCGATCGAGAGACATATGACACCGCCGTTGTGAATCACGTTGATCCCCACCGGCAGCGGGAAACTCTTGACCACTTCCGCCGCGGCCACGGCCTGCGCGGTCATCGCCTCCGGCTTGACCTCTTCGCCCACAAAGTACGGCAGGTCCCACATGTTCTCGACCATCAGGCCGTTAACGCCGCCCTGCACCAGAGCCTCGGCGTCGCGCAGCGCGTGCTCAATGACCGTCTGCATGCCGTAGCCGGAATAGCCCGGCGCGCCGGGCAGAGGCCACAGGTGCACCATGCCGATCACCGGCTTGGGCACGCCGAAGAACTCTTCGAGCGATTTGAGCCGCGGCGCATCCATCTTCTGTTTCCATTCAGGCATGCGTTCCATGCTGACCTCCCGAAGTGCCCGCCTCGGCGGGCAGGTTCAATTCTTCGCGCAAACGCT
>JBGPZW010000144.1:0-8398 GCA_041493955.1 Terriglobia bacterium | reverse complement strand
AGCGCCTGGCCGCGCTCGCCGTGCAGCAACCGCCGGTGGGCGAGAACTATCGCGTCCTGCGGCTGGGCGGCAGCCCGGCGGCCTTTGCCCTGGTGGTCAATTTCGGCTTGGGCGGCCCGTCGGCGGTGCGACTCTATACCGCGGCGGCCGGCCGCTACGCGCTGGCGGCCCGAATCGATCGCTTCGCACAGAAGGATTACTTCGACGAGTACCTCGAAGTGATTCCCATCTCCGCTTCGGCGGGCGCGGCGGCGATTCTACTTGTCACTGTGACCGGTCGCACAGATGAGCTGCAGACCGGTGCGTTCACCGTGTGGCGTTTCGCGAGCGACGGCCTTCGGGCGGTGTGGTCGTCCGATATCCTGCAGCAATCGAGCTACGAGTCCCGACCCGACGGCTTCCGGCTCACCTACTGCGCCCAGACCGACGAGGAGAGTCCGCGCGTCTGCCGGCGGATGACCCGCGAGCGTTACGTCTGGGAGGGCGGGGCCTGGAAGCGCGTGGAGCAATCCAACGTTTCCGTACCGAAGCGTTAATCTCTTCGCCGGCCGGTTGGTTGACTTGACCCCGCCCGCGTGGAACCATGCCCCAATGGTTTCCGCCGAACTTGCGCCTGGCCCGGCGCGCTCAGGGACGGCCCGGGCTGCATTTCCTGCATCGAACTTGCTATGCCGGGAGTTTCCTGTGCTCTTCTTCGCGCCGGAGGTAGGTTCAACGCGATGAGACGCGTTGCGGGTTCGCTGCTATCGGTCATCCTGCTTTGGGCGCTCGCCGCGGGCGCGCAGCAGGCTTCGCCGCCCACTGCCGCCCCGCCGCCGGTCACCGCACCCAGCGCGGAGTTTCTCCGGACTGCCGATGAAGTTCTGGGAGAGATGAGCCACCTGCTTTCGCTTCCGGTCAAATCGCCGCTCAAGAAAAGCGTCCGCACACGCGACGAAATCCGCGCTTATCTGGTCCGCCGCATGAAGGAGGACAAGGAGCCGGAGAAGCGCTACGCCGACCAGAAAGTGCTCGAGAAATTCGGACTCCTGCCACGGGGTTTTCAACTCGAGTCGTTTCTGCTTGAGTTGCTCACCGAGCAGATTGCCGGGCTCTACGACCCGAAGGGGCAGGAGTTTTTCATCGCGGACTGGATCAGCCCGAGCGATCAACGCATGGTCATGGCGCACGAACTCACGCACGCCCTGCAGGACCAGCACTTCCAGGTGGACCCGTGGCTGGAAGCGGCCAAGCCCAATGATGACGCCGGGCTGGCGCGCGACGCCGTGCTCGAAGGCTCCGCATTGGCGGCGATGATTGATTACCTGCTTCGCGGCCAGCCCCAGGGCGTGCGCGACCTGGGCGAGATGGACCCCACAGAGCTCCTGGGCGAGGTGGACAAGAGCCCCCTGCTCGCCAAGGCTCCGCCCTACCTGCGCGACGAGCTGCTGTTTCCCTACACGGCCGGCACCACTTTCACCCAGCGCATCCTGCGCGCCTCCTCCGGCTGGGCCGACTTCCACAAAGTTTTCGAGAACCCGCCGGTTTCGACGCAACAGATTCTCCACCCCGAGCTGTACCTCGAAGGGGTTGTGCCCCGGCCAGTCAAGCTGCCGGATTTCACCGGGCTGGTGCCCGCAGGCTGGAAGAAGCTCGACGAAAACTTGTTGGGTGAATTCGGACTTCTTGAGATTCTCCGGCAGTATCTGGGCGAGACGCGCGCCAAGCGCCTGTCGCCAGCTTGGGCCGGCGACCGCTACGCCATCTTCGAGCAGGAGAAGACCAAGCAGTTGCTCCTGGTGGTGCGGCTGCGCCTGGCAACCGATGCCGACGCGGCGCGCTTCTTCGGCAGTTATAGCGAGGCGCTCGAACTCAAGTACGACGGGCGCCGCGAACTCTACCGCCGCCCGAACTTTTTCTCGTTCGAGACGGATGACGGCGGCGTATTCCTTCGTTGCTTTGCCGATCAGTGCGTGAGCCTGGAAGGCGGCGGCCGGGAGCTGTTTGAGAAGTTCACGCGCGCAATCGGCTGGCCGCCGGGCCCGACCGGACGTACCGATCCGTACCATGCGCAGCAAAAAACCACCATCACCACAATGGGCCTGCCACCGCAGGGCGAAGCGCGAGGCACCCTCTCGGTTGCACCGCTGCAATAACCCGGAACCTTCAGAGCCACATTCTGGGCGGCCCCGAACACTCTTTTTCACTAATCTCCGGCGGCCGAGCACGGATGGCTGACGGCTGAAACCTGAAAGCTGAGAACTGAAAACTCGCCTCGCAACTCCGCCAAAGCTCTGATGCTTGGCTGGAAACCTGCCCGGTCAAAGATTAGAATGCCTCGCTATGAGCTGGCTGGACCTGCCGCGCGTGCCGGAACCGGAGACGATGGACGACTCCGATGAAGTGGAGGCATACTCGTCCGCGGCGGCGCAGGCCTATCTGGATAAGATCGACGACACCTTCGTGGAGCACGCGGCGCGCCTGGTGACCGGCCGCGAAGCGGGTTGCGCGCTGGACATCGGCACGGGGCCGGGCCAGATCGTGCTCAAGCTCGCCCGCCGCCTACCCGCTTGGCAGTTGATGGGTGTGGACCGCTCGCCGAACATGATCCGGCAGGCCAATGCAGCGGCGGGCATCAACCTGCCAGGAGGCGGTCCGGCTGGACGCGGCGACGAAGCGCGCGTCCGCTTCCTCGTCGCCGACGGCAGCCGGGTGCCCTTTCCCGATGCCAGCTTCGATCTGGTGATGTGCAACTCGGTGCTACATCACCTGGCCCAGCCGCAGCGGTTGTTCGCCGAGGTCGCGCGCCTGGTCACGCCCGACGGCGCCATCCTGATCCGCGACCTGCGCCGGCCGTCACGCCTGACCTATCCGCTGCATGTGCGCTGGTACGGCCGCCACTATTCCGGCCTGATGTACAAACTCTATCGTGCGTCGGTTCGCTCAGCCTACACCGTCGCAGAACTGGCAGAAATGCTCCGCGCCTCGCCGCTTGACCGAGCCGATTCCGCGCGCTCTCGCCCGAATGGGGGCGTAACTCGCCTCTTTACGCACCATCGCACATACCTGGGGATCGAACGCCACGCAGTCTGAGAGCCTTAGTTCCGTTGGAGGGCATCGCGGTGGGCTGAATGTAGCCTGCCTCCCAGGCGGCGTTTTGAGACATGCCGGTGAGTCATCCGCCGCGCTGTCGAGAGAGCCGCGCGAGGCGGTCTATTTCTCGCGCCGGATCACCATGACGGTGAGGTCGTCAGCCCTCGGGGTTCCCGAGGAAAAGGCCTTCAAGTCTTTGAGGCAGGAAGCGGTGAGCGCCTCCGGGGAGAGGCCGTGGCATCCGCCTACGAAGCGGGTCAGCCGGGCCAAGCCGTACTCGGCTCCGGAATGATCACGTGTCTCCGAGAGGCCGTCTGTGTGCAGGAAGAGGGTGTCACCCGGCTCCAGTCTGGTTTTCTTCACGGGATAATTCCCGCTGCTGAACATCCCGAGTGGCAGGCCGGTGGCCTCGATCCGGGTGACGTCGCCCTTGTGAATCAGCAGCGAGGGCAGATGTCCGGCGTTTGAGATCTCCACCTCTCCGGAGCGGCTCGCGCGGCCGCACACCAGCGTTGCATAGTGGCCGGCCATGGTGCTTTCGCAGAAGACGCGGTTGGCCCGCTCGAGCAACTGCTCGAGCGGCAGGCCCACGCTGGTCAGGCTGCGAAACATCGCGTGCAGGTGAGACATGAGCATGGAGGCGGCCACGCCTTTGCCGGAAACGTCCCCCAGTAGGAAAAAGAGTTCTTCGTCGCCGTTTGCCGAACGGATCACGTCACAGTAATCGCCGCTCACCGGGCCGGCGGGCTCGTAGTGGTGATGGACGAGCCAGCCCGCGTGGCGCAGGTTCCTCTGGGGAAGGAGAGCACGCTGGATTCGCGCCGCCAGCTCCAGGTCCTCTTCGAGCGCGCGTTGCTGTGCGGAGGTCAGGTGGTCAAGGCAGTAACACGTCAGCGGATCAGCGATGAGGCGATCTTTTTCAATCGCCTCGTGACACTCCTCGCAGAGGCCGTAGGTGCCGCTCTCCATCCGCTCGAGCGCGGCATCCACTTCAAGCAGGAGTTGTGCGAGCGGGGTATTCGCGGCGGAACTGTTGAGGGCGGTTTGCAACCGCTGCCGTCGCTCTTCCAACTGTGTGCGTAGGAACTGATCGCCGATCGCCGCCATGGTGGTTTCCTCCAGAGTCAAAGATAGGGCGGGCCGGGGTAATCGGCCATCCGGATCTTGCGCCCAAACTCAGCCCGGCCCGAGAATGTGTTTCCGCCCGAGCTTCTTCGCCTCCGGATTAGATTCGCGAGCGCTGGCGGACGGTGCAGGCAAAGCCAGCTCGAGCGGCGGGCGGCCGGACTTGCGCGCCAGGCGGGCGAGGCGGTGCTCGAGCTGCGCTTGCAACTTGCGGCAACGCCCGGGCTCGATCTGCCCCGTGCGAAGAGCTTTGCGTAACTCGACCAGTGCCTGGCGGGCAAGTTCCGCGGCGCGCTGGGGCTGCCGGGCCTGGTGCTCGTAGTAGATGGCGAGTTGCTCAAATGCTTCCACGGCAACCTCAAGGCCTTGCGTTATGCTCCCGCTAGAAAGGGAATCACCTGTAGGGGAGCTGCTTGCTGTGCCCCTGCCAGGGAGCGGCGAGGAAAGCAGATCCTCCCAGAGCCGGTTGGCGCGCTCGTAATCGCGCTCGTGCTTGGCCAGCAGCGCGAGTTCGCGCCGCGCGGCGCGGTCCAGCGCGGTGGGCAGACCCGCGCCCAGCGCACGCTCGTAGATCAGCCGCGCTAGGGAATCCTCTCCCCGAAGCCGCAGGAGCCGGGAAAGCCCGTAGAGCTCGAAAGCATCATTCTCAGGCTGGTCGCTAACAGTGGGGTCGCGGAGCAATGCAAAAATTTTTCCGGCCAGGGTGGCCAGGCCACGCAGGTCCATCTGGTTGTGGCGGAAGACGCCGACCAGCAACTCCCCAGGCCCGCCGCGCAAATAGTCGAAGTAAATCTGCGGGATGAGCGCGGAGTCGATGTCGTCGCGGCGGTGCCAGCCCAGGCGCTCGCAGTCCAGCACGTGACGTTCGAGCTCGGTGAGCCGCACCGAACCCAGGCGCAGCCGCCAGAGCTGCCGCGCAGGGTGCAGCAGGTCGAGATGCGCGAGGGGCGGCTGTGGCTTGATGGTGCGCGTCATCAGGTAGCGCGTCTCGAGCAGCGGCCAGTCGAAGCTCTTGCCATTGAAGGTGACCAGGACGCGCCGCTCGGCCATGCGCCGCGAGACCTCCAGAAGCAGGGAATGTTCCTCGCCGTAATCGCGCATGAAGAACTGCTCGACCTGCAAGCCGCCCGCGTCCCACCAGGCCAGACCGACCAGGAAAGCGTAAGTGCCTGTGCCGCCGGCCAGGCCTGTCGTTTCCGTGTCGAGGAAAAGCCATTGAGCGGGGTCGGCCAGGCGCTCGTGCGCATCCGTGGCGGCCGGTGTCTTCCTTGCAGTCCGGCCCGCTTTGATTTCCGGATGGTATTGCGGGGCCAGCAGGCGCAGGGCATGCGCGGTAGGCTCGCAGGGCTCGGGCGTCGAGTACCACTGGCGCACGACCAGATGCTCGCCGTAGCGATTGCATACCACTGCGGCTCCGAGCAACTCCGCGAGGGAGTCCGATTCCGGCGCTGGCGCCGGAATCGGCTCGCGCTTCCGCGCGGGTCTCAGCGCTGCCAGGTGCGCAAATTTATCTTCGGTCGTTGAACTCAAGACCTAGCCTCCAAGTCCACTGACAACTGACAGCTTCTACGCCCCACACAGACGGTCCAGGACGGCGAGTGCGACCTCTTTCGAGCGCTCGCCCTTTTCGCCGGCCGGGCCGACGCACGAGGGGCATCCCTTCTCGCATGAGCACCCCGCGATCAATTCGTGCGTCTTGCGCACGAGCAGATCGTGCACGCGGAAGAGTGGCTCGGAGAAGCCGATGCCGCCCGGATAGGCGTCGTAGAGATACAGATTCGGTTCAAAGAGCTCTTTTTGCTCCGCAACCACACCTGCCGCCAAATCTTCCAGCTCGGGCGTTCCCTCCCAGGCGGCGACACCAGGGGAGGGAGGCCGCTCGCCGATGGCAGTGCCGAGGTCGCGGCGGTCGCACATCAGCAGCAGCGTGGCGACCGATTCGAGCGCGTAAAGCAGCCCGAACATGCCGTTCTGCCGCTCGCTGATCGAGAAGGGGAGTGATTCGACCAGCGGCCGCTCGAGCGTGACCCAGTACGCCGTCGTGTGCATCTCGTTCTCGGGCAGCTCGAGTTTGCCCGCGCCGACGTTTTCGTTGGTGAAAAACTTGATCTTCTTGAAGCCGACGACCTGGGAACGCACCAGGACGTCACCGTGCGTGCGCGCGGCGTGCGCGGCGGCGCGCGCCTGTTCGGCGGTCTCGAGCACGCGCACCTGGGTGTAGCGGATGGCGTCGGTGAAGTAGTCCACGTCTACGCGCTTCACGTAGGCTTTGCGCTCGATGAAATCGAGCCGCTCAACGTGGTACTGCTGGCCCTGGTGGAGATAGATGGCCTTGGGATGCACGGCCGTAAGCGCGCTGGGAAAATCCACTTCACCGATCACCTCGGGCTCGCCGGTGATGTCGATGATGACGAAGTTGTCCGAGGTCACCGAGCGCAGGCTGACTGCGTCGGCCGGATAGGCCTCCTGGGTCCAGTGCCAGTGTTCGCCGGTGCGGTGGAGGAAGCCGGCCTCGGCTAGGCGCTCGCAAAGTGAGGGAAGATCTACGTCGCCGAATATCTCCTCGCCCGAAAGCGGCAGCTCAAACGCGGCGCACTTGAGGTGATTGATGAGAATTTCCAGGTTGTCCGGCTGGATGAAGGCGTGCTCGGGCGAGCGACCGAAGAAATAGTCCGGATGCCGAGCGATGAACTGGTCGAGCGGCGCGGAACTCGCGACTAGCACAGCGCAGGAGCTTCCGCTGCGGCGTCCGGCGCGTCCGGCGCGCTGCCAAGTGGAGGCGATCGTACCGGGATAGCCCGCCATCACCACGGCGTCGAGCGAGCCGATATCAATGCCAAGCTCGAGCGCGTTCGTGGAGACCACGCCGCGGATGCGGCCGTCGCGGAGCCCACGCTCGATTTCGCGGCGCTCGCCGGGCAGGTAGCCGCCGCGATAGCCCCGGATGGCGTCGGGTTGCCCCGGCGGCGCGGGGTGGGCTTGCTGCAAATAGGTCAACAGCACCTCCGTGTGCAGGCGGCTGTTGGCGAAAACGATGGTCTGCAGGTTGCGCTTCAAAAACTCTTGCGCCACGCGCGAAGTTTCATTGATGTAGCTGCGCCGGATGCCCAGGAAACGGTTCACCACCGGCGGGTTGTAGAAGACGAAGTATTTTTCGGCCGACGGCGCGCCGTTGGAGTCGAGCAGGTCCACTTTCGCTTCCACCAGGCGCGAGGCCAGCTCTCCGGGGTTGGCGATCGTGGCCGACGAGCAGATGAATTGCATCTCGCTGCCGTAGAAACGCGCGATGCGCCGCAAGCGCCGCAGCACATTGCAGAGGTGGCTGCCGAAGACTCCGCGGTAGGTGTGCAGCTCGTCGAGCACGACGTAGCGCAGGTTCTCAAACAGGCGCGTCCAGCGGGTGTGATGCGGCAAGATGCCGGTGTGCAGCATGTCAGGGTTGGTCAGCACAATGTGGCCCTGCTCACGAATGGCTTTCCGGGCGTCGGAGGGCGTGTCGCCGTCGTAGGTGAACACGCCGAAGCGGTCCTCCAGCCGTTGTCCGAGATCGTGCAGCTCCGCGAGCTGGTCCTGCGCCAGCGCCTTGGTGGGGAAAAGATACAGGGCGCGCGTGTCGGGGCTCTCGAGCACGGCGTTGATCACCGGCAGGTTATAGCAGATGGTCTTGCCCGAAGCGGTGGGCGTCACCACTACGACGTTGCGGCGCGCGCGCACCGCTTCGGCGGCTGCGGCCTGATGGGTGTAGAGCTGCAGGACGCCCTTGGCGGCGTAGGCGGCGGCGAGTTCCGGCCGCACCCAGGCCGGCATCGGCGCCCACTGGGCCTCGCGTGCGGGGACGTGGTGGACAGCGGTCAGCACCTCGCCGGTGCGGTCGCGCGCGGCGAGCTGCTCGATGATTTCGTGCACCCGGGCCAGCGACCCCGCCGCTGCGGGACGTACAGCCAGGGAATGGGGCATGCGGCCTCCTTGAGCGTCTTCGCCTTTTGTTCGCTATACAGAAGAAACGCTAGCATGCCGCGGCCGTTCGCGCAACCCCCTTTATTCCCTTTCTGTGCTGCGTGTCAGTAATGGAAGCGGTAGCGCACTTCGGCGGCGAACTGCCGCGGGCTGTTGAAATGCGTTCCGCCGAAGGTGTTGCTGCGGTCGAGGAGGTAGCGGCGGTTGGTGAGGTTGAGGGCAGTAAACTGCACGGACCACTTTT